>NZ_RZRV01000048.1:0-45269 GCF_004023085.1 Mesorhizobium sp. M7A.F.Ca.US.010.02.1.1
AGAGCCTCAAGGCCAGCATCGAGGATTACATCCACTACTACAATCATGATCGCATCAAACTGAAACTGAAAGGGCTGAGCCCTGTGCAATACAGAACCCAGCCCTTAAATCTGCCGCCACCTTAAACCGTCCAACTTTAAGGGGTCAGTTCATCGCTGCCGGGCTTTTCGCATACTGAGATCGCTTCGATCAGTCTTCGTTGGCCTTGACGGTGACGCCGAGCGTCTTCGGCAGGTCGAGCGGGTTGGACATGGCGCCCGCCATGATCAGTGCGAACGGCACGGATGCCGGCGGCTCGGCCGAGATTTCGAGGCTCTTCGGATCGTCGAGGAATTTGCTGACCGCGGCCGTAACCTGCGCCGTCAGTTCCGGATTGTTGAGCTGCGCCATGCCGAACGGCACGATCGCCTTGGCCTGGTTGGCGATGTCCTTGCCGGACATGCCTTGCTGCTTGCCGACATAGTCCAGAACCTTGTTGGTCAGCGAATCGTCGTCGAAGCGGATCGAGGCGCTGTTGAACGAAAGCTGCTGCAACAGGCCGAGCATGGCCATGCCTTGCGCCGAATTGTCGGCGCCTTCAGGCTGTGCCGCCATCTTCTTCTGCATTTCCTGCAGCGACTTGATAAAATCCAGCGTGTAGCCGCCGAGATTGAAGGTCATGCCGAGCGTGCCGGCATTCTCGACCGAGATGTCGTATTTCGACAGTTCCATCTTGCCGTCCGTGGGCTGCCAGGTGCCGGCCATTTCGAGATTGCCCGCGATGTTCTGGTAGCCGAGCGCGTTGATGACTTCCTTGGACTTGGGATCGTCCACCAGCGTCAGGTCGGCGTTGAATTTCTCCGTGGTGGCGGTGAATTCCATTGCCTTGCCGTCCGCCGGCGGCGTGATTTCGATGGCAAGCCCGTCCATCGAGAAGGCGGTCTTGTCGGCGACCTTGACGGTCATGTTCGAGAGTTCGGCGGACTTGTACATCATCAGCGAGCCGAGCGGGCCGGTGGCGCCGTCGGCCGGAACTGTCATGTCATGGATGACGAAGGGGCTGAGGTCGAGGGTGACGCCGTCCTTGCTGTGTGTGAAGGCAGCCGTCGATACGGTGGCGATGTCATAGCCGCCATTTGCCTCGGTCACACCTTCGAGTTTGACGTCGCCGATGGGAAGCGCTTCCTTCTCCGCCGCCGGTTTGATGGCAACGCCCTGCAGCACCATGCTGGTGTTGTCGCCGGTCACGCCGGTCCAGGTGATGTCGACACCTTGTGCGACAAGCGCGGCCTTCAGCCGGTCGGCCACTGCCGTATCCTGTGCGAGGGCCGCATTCAGCGGCAGCGTGAGCAAGAAGGTCGAAAGGGCTAATTTCCTAAGAGTTGAGCGTTTGATTGTCATCGCAAGGTCCCTGAGAGTGTCCTGAAATTGTTTTTCAATTATTTGCGCCATCACCATTCCGTGACGAACTGGACCGGAAAAAGGCGTGTCCCGGCACAATGGTCAAAAATCGCGGTGAAAGGCAAACCTGATCCCGCCGTCTTTGCGCAAACCGGTGAATTTGTCATGAAGAGCCGATAGCCGGATATCGTCACGCTTGGCCATAGAACCCGCATGTAACAGCCTGATGTTGGCCGACATCCCCCGCGGTGCGGTTTCATGTTGCAGAAGGGCCGGTATCTCTGTCGGGCTCTTGCCGCGAATCACCCGCTCGGCTAGTCCGAGCCCATGGGAAAAAGGCTTTTGCCGCCTGAAAATGGCGGTGGCGATCATATCGAGCCGGTCGATCTGAAGAAGGCGCTGGAAGAGCGCTATCTCGCCTATGCGCTGTCGACCATCATGCACCGGGCGCTGCCCGACGTGCGCGACGGACTGAAGCCGGTCCATCGCCGCATCATGCACGCCATGCGCCTGCTGCGGCTCAACCCCGACCAGGGCTTTGCCAAATGCGCCCGCATCGTCGGCGAGGTGATGGGCAAGTTCCACCCGCATGGCGACCAGTCGATCTATGACGCGCTGGTGCGGTTGGCGCAGGATTTTTCGATGCGCTATCCCCTGGTCGACGGGCAGGGCAATTTCGGCAACATCGACGGTGATAACGCCGCCGCCATGCGCTACACCGAAGCGCGCATGACCGATGTGGCGACCGAACTGTTGTCCGGCATCACCGAGGATGCCGTCGATTATCGGCCGACCTACAATGAAGAAGACGAGGAGCCGGTGGTTTTGCCCGGCGCCTTTCCGAATCTGCTGGCCAACGGCTCGTCCGGCATCGCGGTGGGCATGGCGACATCGATCCCGCCCCACAACGCCGCGGAGCTTTGCGATGCCGCACTTCACCTGATCGAAAACCGGGACGCGCCGGTGGCGAAGCTGATGGACTTTGTCCAGGGGCCGGATTTCCCGACCGGCGGTATCATCGTCGACAGCCGCGCCTCGATCCTCGAAGCCTACGAAACCGGCCGCGGTGGCTTTCGCGTGCGCTCGAAGTGGTTCCAGGAGGACCAGGGCAGGGGTACCTGGAGCATCGTCGTCACCGAAATTCCCTATGGCGTGCAGAAGGCGCGGCTGATCGAGAAGATCGCCGAGCTGCTGATGGCGCGCAAGCTGCCGCTGCTCGAGGACATCAGGGACGAAAGCGCCGAGGACATCCGCGTCGTGCTGGTGCCGAAGAGCCGTTCGGTCGACCCCGGCATCCTGATGGAATCGCTGTTCAAGCTCACCGAACTCGAAAGCCGCTTCCCGCTCAACATGAATGTGCTGTCGCGCGGTAAGGTGCCCAATGTGCTGTCGCTGAAGGGCGTGCTGCAGGAATGGCTCGAGCATCGCCGCGACGTTTTGGTCCGCCGCTCGAAACACCGCCTCGGTGAGATCGAACGGCGCCTGGAAATCCTTGCCGGTTACCTGATCGCCTACCTCAACATCGACGAGGTGATCAGGATCATCCGCGAGGAGGATGAGCCAAAGCAGGTCATGATGGCCCGTTGGTCGCTCACCGACACCCAGGCCGAAGCCATCCTCAACATGCGGCTGCGCGCTTTGCGCAAGCTGGAAGAATTCGAGATCCGCAAGGAATTCGACGGACTGAGCGCCGAGAAGAAGCAGATCGAGGCACTGCTTGCTTCGAACGAGAAGCAGTGGGCGACGATCAAATGGGAAGTCACCAACATCCGCGACAAGTTCGGTCCGGAGACCGAACTCGGCAAGCGCCGCACCCAGTTCGCCGACGCGCCCGAGCATGATCTGACCGACATCGCACATGCCATGATCGAGCGCGAGCCGGTCACCGTCGTCGTCTCGGAAAAGGGCTGGCTGCGGGCGATGAAGGGGCATCTGGCCGATCTCTCGACGCTGACCTTCAAGGAGGGCGACAGCCTCAAGCTCGCCTTCCATGCCCAGACCACCGACAAGGTGCTGGTCTTCACCACCGGCGGCAAATTCTACACCATCGGCGCCGACCGGCTGCCTGGCGGGCGAGGCCATGGCGAGCCGATCCGCATCATCGTCGACATGGACAATGACCAGGACATCGTCACCGCCTTCGTTCACGACCCAAAGCGCAAGCTGCTGCTGGCCTCGCACGACGCCAACGGTTTCATCGTGCCGGAGGAGGAAGTCGTCGCCAACACCCGCAAGGGCAAGCAGGTGATGAACGTCAAGGCGCCGGACGAAGCCAAGCGCTGCATCCCGGTCACCGGTGACCATCTCGCCATCGTCGGCGAGAACCGCAAGATGCTGGTGTTCGCGCTCTCCGAGATTCCGGAAATGGGCCGCGGCAAGGGCGTGCGGCTGCAGAAATACAAGGATGGCGGCCTTCTCGACCTCAAGCCGTTCACGCTGGAGACCGGCCTATCCTGGCAGGATTCGGCCGACCGCACTTTCATCCGGTCGCGTGAGGAACTGACTGAGTGGATCGGCGCCCGCGCCTCAGCCGGACGCATGGTGCCGAAGGGATTCCCGAGGACGGGGAAATTTGGGTAGCGGCAGTTTTCAGGTTTGAAAATCTCAGGCGCTAGCAATCCTTCACACCCCCCTCTGTCCTGCCGGACATCTCCCCCGCAAGGGGGAGATCGGAAGCTTCGCCCTTTCTGCCCGCTTTCCAATGTTGGCGATTTGCGAAAGCCGACATGACAGCCAATCTCCCTCCTTGCGGGGGAGATGTCCGGCAGGACAGAGGGGGGTGCTGGCCCGCGGCGACGCCAATGGCGCGCGCAACTCCATCACCATTTGGACTATCGTCACGATTGCTGCACTATATCAGTGCATAGACAGGAGGGGTGTTTGGGAGAGCCAGGCGTTTGAAGGAAGCAAAAGTCCAGAAACCGGAACGGCAGCAACGCCTGTTCGGCCTGTCGACGCCGCTCAGGTCCGCCGTCATCCCGCCGCTGTCGGCGGCGCGCTGGCTGCTGGTGCTGATCGTCGCCGCCGGCGTTTATTTCTTCCACGGCTTCCTGTTTCCGGTGCTGGCGGCGCTCGTCATCGCTTTCGCCAGCTGGCCGCTCTACCGCCGCCTGCTTGTCGCGGTCAGTGGCAACCGCACCATCGCCGCGACCTTAGCCATCCTCTTCATCCTCGCCTTCCTGGTGATCCCGATCGCGCTCGCCGGCACCTATGCGATCAACGAGGTCCGCGAATGGGTCGCCTGGGCGATCGAGACCAACCGTCATGGCGCGGTGACACCGCACTGGATCGCCACGCTGCCTGTCGTGGGCGAGTGGCTGAACCAGCAGTGGACGACCAATTTCGGCCATCCGGGCGGCATTGGTGAACTGATCCAGCTGGTCAGCGGCGCCAATATCGGCAGCATCTATCGCGGTGTGCTGGCGGCCGGCGGCAGCGCTTTCGGCCTGCTGTTGACGCTTTTGTTCATGATGATCGCGCTGTTCTTCGCCTATCGCGACGGCGAGCATTTTGCCGGCCAGGTCGACCGTCTCGGCGAGCGCATCCTGCCGACCAGATGGGAGCGGATCTCGCGCGTCGTGCCGGCAACGATCTCGTCGACGGTGACCGGCATGACGGTCATCGCCATCGGCGAAGGCCTGGTGCTGGGCATTGCCTACTGGCTGGCCGGCGTGCCGTCACCGGTAACACTCGGCGCCCTGACCGGCGTCATGGCGCTGATCCCCGGCGGTGCACCGCTGTCCTTCACGCTGGTCTCGATCTACCTCGCCGCCAGCGGGTCGCCGATGGCCGGGCTGGCGCTGTTCATCTGGGGCGCGGTCGAGCTGTTCATCGTCGACAAGACATTGCGCCCGAAGCTCGTCGGCGGGCCGATAAAACTGCCCTTCCTGCCGACTTTTTTCGGCCTGATCGGCGGCGTCAAGACCATGGGGTTTCTCGGCCTGTTCATCGGCCCGGTGCTGATGGCGCTGCTGGTCGCGATCTGGCGCGAATGGCTGCGCGAGGTCGAACTGGCCGACGACATCATCCCCGGCTCGCCAGCCGAAATCGAAGCCGGTCCGCAAATCGAGGCCCTGCCGGAACCTGACGTGGCGAAGAAGGCCAGCGCCTGATTTCAACACACCTCAGACCGGATGTTGCACCGCAAGGTCGCCACGCCGCTTGCGTCCCTCGTGAAGTTGCCACAGCGAATGCGCGACCAGTGTGACGATCAGGATCCCGCCGCCGATCAGGCTGTTGCGCGTCGGTGTTTCGGCAAAGATCATCCACACCCAGACTGGCGCCAGCACGGTTTCAAGCAGGTAGAACATCGCCACTTCAGGGCCCGAAATGTATTTCGGCCCGGTGGCAAGGCAGAAGAACGCTATCGGCATGATGACGGCGCCGTTGAGGATGATCCACCATGGCGCCTCCACCTGAAAGCCGGTCTTGGAGACCATGAACGCCGCCAGCCCTAAAGGCAGGACGACGCCGATCAGTGAGGTAAAGCCCATGTCCTTGCCGCTGGCGCGCGAGATGGTGATGGCGCAGGCGATCAGGAAGGCCGAACACAATGCCATCAGGTCGCCGAACAGATGTCCGGTGCCGACGGAATCGCCGACGATGATGACGACGCCGACAATCATCATGGCCAATGCCGCAAGGGTCAGCGGCCGCGGCCGCTCCTTCAGGAACACCCATGAAAGCAGCGCGGCGAACATGGTTGTGAAGGCCAGGATGAACACCAGGTTGGCGGTCGAGGTGTTGTAGACGCCTGTGATGAACGCAATCGCGCCGAGCCCGTAGATCGCGGCAACGATCAGGCCCGACCAGCCAGGTATCAGCTGCGGCGCATTCTTGCTGAACGAGCGCCAGATGGTCCACATGATCAGTGCCGCGGCCAAGGTGCAGCCGGTGCGCAGCAGCAAGATTGTCCACGCCTCGCCATGGGCGAGCCGGATCAGCGGGATATCCACGGTCAGCGTCAGCCCGCCAAATGCGGTGAGCAGAAGTCCTTTGGTGTGAGTATCGTGAGACGACATGCAGCGACTTTCACAATGAATTCGGGAGAGGATGGCGGACCGGCGCAATCTCACGCTCTCCGCCAACCAGCGGAAAGACCAGCATCGTCTCGATTGAAAATGTTTAAGCCCGGACTTGGGAAAGACTAATCAGCGCGCAACCGCTTCGTTGGTGTAGCGCTCCCAGCCTTTCGGGCCGAGATGCTCCTGCGGCATGAAGCGCATCTTATAATTCATCTTGCGTGAGCCGTTGACCCAGTAGCCGAGGTAGACATGGGGCAGGCCCATCGCCCTGGCGCGGGCGATATGGTCGAGGATCATGAACGTGCCGAGCGACCGTTCCTCGAAATCGGGATTGAAGTACGAATAGACCATCGACAGGCCGTCGGCCATCTTGTCGGTGAGCGCCACCGCGATAAGCTCGCCCTGTCCCCTGCCGGTGATGAACGTGTCTGGTCCACGCCGCCGATACTCGATCACCTTGGTGTCGACATGGGTATCC
The DNA here is from genome assembly GCF_004023085.1 of Mesorhizobium sp. M7A.F.Ca.US.010.02.1.1. Classification (NCBI taxonomy): domain Bacteria; kingdom Pseudomonadati; phylum Pseudomonadota; class Alphaproteobacteria; order Hyphomicrobiales; family Phyllobacteriaceae; genus Mesorhizobium; species Mesorhizobium sp. M7A.F.Ca.US.010.02.1.1. The sequence continues at coordinate 6,883 of NZ_RZRV01000048.1, forward strand.
TCGACCATCATCGCATAGTCGAGCACCGTCATGTCGGACATGCCGCCACGGCGGTGGCGGGCGTCGAGATAGCTGCGGAACAGGGAATATTGTTCGGTCGAAGGCTCGGCATTGTGCATGTGGCCGACGAGGTCGGAATTGTGCTGCAGCACGCGCTTCATGTTGCGGCTGGCGACGAATTCCTGGGCGAGGATGCGTACCGAAACACAGGCGCGGCAGGTCTCGCAGGCCGGCCTGTAAGCGATATTCTGCGAGCGCCGGAAGCCGCCTTGCGTCAAGAGGTCGTTCATCTCCGCCGCCTTGTCGCCAACCAGGTGCGTGAACACCTTGCGCTCGAACTGGCCGTCGAGATAGGGGCACGGCGATGGCGCGGTCAGGAAGAACTGCGGCGACTGGGTCGGATGCTGCGTCATCGAGCCTTGGAAACACTCCTTCGAATCGCTCTACCTTTGGCGCGGACGGCGAAAAATTCAACAGGATTGTGTGGGCGTGGTCGACTCTACGCCTTCACATTTGTGCTCAATCGGTTGCGACTGCTCTTCAGAAGGCCGTTTCAGCGGTCGGTGCGGCTGACGACCGTGGCAAGCAAAAGATCGTGCAAGGTGCGCTTGCGGTCGGAAAACAGCGTCACCAGCAGGACGAGCGGCGACAGGATGACATTGCCGGCCCAGAACAGCACCGAATGGACGACCGCGGTGAGGCCGTCGATCGGCCTGCCGTCGAGCCGGTCAAGGCGGATGCCCATCATCTTCATGCCCGTGGTGGCCTGGTCGGTGTTGCCCAGCGTGTTCCAGATGTAGAGGATGGCGACGGCCGGTACCAGGATGCCGAACAGCATCCAGCCAAGCCCGAGGGTCAAAAGCCCGAGGAAGAACACCAGAATGGCAAACGGAATGGTAAGCAGCGCGACGATGACATAGTCGATTACGAAAGCCAGAATGCGCTTCGTGCGCACACCGTCATAGGCCCTGACATCGTCGAGCCTGCTGGTGATGATTTCGCCGTCGAGAACGCGCGCGTCCATGTCATTTCCTCGTAACAAGGTCCGACATAGGGTGCGGACCGCTCAGCCATGAAATGGTGAAGGCCTGTGGCGGAATCAAGATCGAGCTTCTTGCGGTGCGCCGGCCTTCAAGGCGCCAGGCGCAATCTGAACCGGTTGAATTTGCGGCGCGGATAGCATTAGCTTGCTGCGGCGCAACAAAAGCGCACATGGCAGGGGACGGGGCAATATGGACTACGACATGCTGGTCATCGGCAGCGGCCCTTCCGGTCGCCGGGCCGCGGTGCAGTCGGCCAAGCTCGGCAAGTCGGTGCTGGTGGTCGATCGCGGCCGGCGTCTGGGCGGTGTCTCGGTGCATACCGGCACCATCCCGTCGAAAACGCTGCGCGAAACGGTGCTCAACCTTTCGGGTTGGCGTGAGCGCGGCTTCTACGGGCGCGGCTACCGGGTCAAGCAGGATATCTCGGTCGGCGATCTGGTCGAGCGCCTGCACAAGACGCTCGACCATGAGGTCGAGGTGCTGCAGCACCAGTTCATGCGCAACACGGTCAAGAGCGCCCGGGCTGCGGTCAAATTCCTTGGCCCCAACAAGGTCAGCCTGACCACCGACACCGGCGATTACAGCGAGGTCGGTTTTGCCAATGCGCTGATCGCGGTCGGCACCAGGCCGCACCGGCCGCGCGACGTGCCTTTCGACAAGACCCGCGTCTTCGACAGTGACGAGATGCTGGAGCTTGATCGCTTGCCGCGCACGCTGACCGTGATCGGCGCCGGCGTCATCGGGGTCGAATATGCCACGATCTTTTCCGCGCTTGACGTGCCGGTAACCTTGGTCGAGCCGCGCAACTCCATCCTCGATTTCGTCGACCGCGAGATCGTCGACGATTTCATCCACCAGATGCGCGATCGTGGCATGACCATCCGGCTGGGCAGCGCGGTGAAGGAAATCCGCTCCAAGCCTGATGCCGCCGAGGTGGAACTGGCCGATGGCCGCACTATCCGTTCCGAGGTCGTGCTCTACGCCGCCGGTCGCACCGGCAATGTCGGCAGCCTGGGCCTCGATGTGGTCGGTATCGACGCCGATTCCAGGGGCCGTATCAAGGTCGATCCGCATACGTTCCAGACCAGAGTGCCGAACATCTACGCCGCCGGCGACGTCATCGGCTTTCCGAGCCTGGCCTCGACGTCGATGGAGCAGGGCAGGGTGGCCGCCTGCCATGCCTTCGGCGTGCCTTTGCCGCCGCCACCGGAAACATTCCCCTATGGCATCTATGCGGTGCCGGAAATCTCGACGGTTGGCCAGTCCGAGGAACAGGTGCGTGAAAGCGGTGCGGCCTATGAGGTCGGCGTAGCGCGCTTTCGCGAAACCTCGCGCGGCCACATCATGGGCGTCAACACCGGTTTCCTGAAGCTGCTCTTTTCGATCGAAACGCGCCGTCTGCTCGGCGCGCACATCATCGGCGAGGGCGCCACCGAGCTCATCCACATCGGCCAGGCGGTGATCAATCTCGGCGGCACCGTCGACTTCTTCGTCAACAACACCTTCAACTATCCGACGCTCGCCGAAGCCTACAAGATCGCCGGACTGGATGCCTGGAACAGGATGGGACGAGGGTAGGCAGACTGGTCATGCTGGTGAGTCCGTCAGCCTGCCTGCGCCGCCGATCCCGGCAGCCATTGCCTGACGATTGCCGCGTCAGCGCTGCCGAATTCATGACCTGATGGGACAATCCGGGCGTCGATCTCGGCGCCATGCTGGCTGAGCAATGTCACCAGAGCAGGGGCGAAGGGCGAATAGGTGAGATCCGCGGCGCCGGCGATCATCAGGACGCGCACCTTTGACAAATCCGTCGCCGGCACATCATCGAGCACCGGCATCGGCCGCAGCAGTGCGGCGCGCTCTATAAGAGCCGGATGCAGCAGCATCAGGCTCGAAATCAGATTGGCGCCGTTCGAATAGCCGAGGAACGTCGCGCGTGAGAGATCGAGATGGTGGCGTCTGGCCGCGTCGGCGACGAAGCCCGCAAAGGCATCGGTTTCGGTGCGGATGCTGTGCTGTTCGAAGCGCGTCGGCGTGATGCGCCCGAACCAGCGGAAACCATCCTCCTGGACAATGCGGCCACGCACCGCGATCAGCTTGGCCCGCGGTGCGATCTCTCGTGCCAGCGGCACCAATGTCGTCTCGTCGACACCCGATCCATGCAGCAGGAAGAGACATTCGCCGGTTGAATCCGCCGGACTGTAAAGCCGGTAGCTGAAGGCGAGATCGCGCCGCAGCGCACCATCTTGTGAGGTCTCTTCGATCATCGCGCATCCTCTTGATTATATGAGGTTTCGCTCAATTTGCCGGCTTCAAAACGCAATATTTTCAAGCTCCGCGAAAGTTGATTGAACCGGGCGCATTACAGTCCGTTTCTCCGCCGATAACATTCCTTCGGGAGGAATCGAAGCGGTGCGCCGGGGGTCGCATTGCGCGGTATGAACAACCAGCTTTGAGGCCTTTTTGTCGATGACCACCCAGATTTCCCCGGACCGCGATGCGCGTGTCCCGGATCGCACTGAGCGCGACACGCGCATAGACGTGCTCCGTGCTCTCGCTTTGCTGACCATCTATGTCGACCATGTGCCAGGTACCGCCTTCGAGTATCTGACCTACAAGAATTTCGGCTTTTCCGATGCGGCGGAAGTCTTCGTACTGATCTCCGGCATCTCGGTTGCACTTGCCTATGGCAGGAAATTCCAACCTGGTAACCGGCTGCTGGCAACGTTGAAGATGTGGCGCCGCGCCGGTGTCCTCTATGCCGCCCACATCGTCACCACCATGGTGGTGATGGCCATCTTCTGCGCGGCGGCAGTGTTCGTCAGGCGGCCGGAGCTTCTGACGATGATCAACATCGAGCCGTTGATCAAGAATACGCCGCAGGTGCTGATCGGCATCGTGACGCTCGGCCACCAACTCGGCTACAACAACATACTGCCCGTCTATGCGGTGCTGCTCTTGCTGACGCCGGTGTTCCTGCTCATTGTCAGCTATCGGCCGGTCTCGGCACTGGTCGCCTCCGGCGCCCTGTGGCTGGTCGCGGGGGTCTATCAAATTGCTCCGCCCAACTATCCCGAGCCCGGCTTCTGGTTTCTCAACCCGCTGTCGTGGCAGTTCCTTTTCAACATCGGCCTGGCAGGCACGCTGCATGTGCGTCGCGGCGGCATCATCCCGGTCAATCGCTGGCTGGTTGGCGCTGCCTTGGCCTACACCGCAACCGCGCTGGTCTGGGTGCACAGCCCGCTTTGGGGGCATATCTCCTGGTTGGGCCTGCCTCCGGTGCTGACCGGCTTCGACAAGACATTTCTGTCGCTGCCGAGGCTGCTGCATATATTGGCGGTGAGCTACCTGATCGTGGCATTCCCCGCCATCTCGAACCTGTTTCGCACCGGGCGCGATCATCCGCTTGCCATATTGGGCAAACGATCGTTGCCGGTTTTCATTGCCGGCACGGTGCTCGCGATGGCGGCGCAGGTGCTGAAGCTGATCAATCCGGGCGGATTTGCCTATGACAGCCTGTTGATATCGGCCGGCATCGTCATGCAGTTCGCGCTTGCCTACTATCTCGAATGGCTTTCGGGACTTGGCTGGTCCGCCAAAAGCAGGCCGGCTCACGCCGCACCGCCCGTCCATGCTGCATCCTTCGCGATGCCGACCATGGCGACAAGAATGGGCCGTTGAGCTTAGGCGGGCGAGGGGCCGGATGAAGCTCGCACCACGAGTTGGACCGGCAGCGATTGCCGGCTGAACGAGCCATCATTTTCAAGGATCGCCTTGACGGCAAGACGGCCCATCTCGGCGATCGGCTGGACGATCGTGGTCAGCGGCGGACTGGAAACCGCTCCTTCCGGAACACCGTCGAAGCCGACGATCGAAACGTCGCCGGGTACCGTGACGCCACGCTGCCGCAGCCAGTCCAATGCATGCAAGGCCATCCTGTCTGACATAGCCAGGATGGCGGTCGGGGTCTCGGCGCCGGCGAAAATATGATCGAGGCCGGCCCGCACGCTTTCCTCGTCATTGACGGTTTCGTAGATCGGCACACGCTCGACGTCGATGTCGACGCGGGAGAGTTCCGCGAAATAGCCACGCAGGCGGTCGCGCGTCCCGGAATAGAGGGCCTTCTCCATCTGCTCCCTTGTGGTGGGGCCGAAGCCGGAGTCCGCGACGGGCAGGGCAAGCACGGCAAAGCGGCGATGTCCGAGTTCGGTCAGGTGGCGGGCCGCCAGGCCAGCCCCGGCGATGTTGTCGACGCCGATCGCTGCAACGGCGTCGTCGTCGTCCGAATCGAGATCGAGCGCGACAAAGGGGAGTTTGCGTTCACGCGCCAGTTCGACCAGCCTTGAACCGCCATCGACGCAAAAGACGATGAAACCGTCGACCAGCGCACTCTGTATGTTCCAGGCAAGCTGTTCGTTGTTGGCTGCGGAGACCAGCGAAATCCCCGCACCGGTCGCGTCGCAAGCCTGCGAGATGCTGGCCATCATCACCCGGGCAAAGGGGTCGTCGAAGAAATAGGAGAGGGGTTCCGCGGTCGCGACACCGATGGCATTGACCTTGCCGGCGCGCAGCAGCCGGCCCTTGGGATCGGGGCCGCCATATCCCATGGCCTCGGCTGCCGCCTTGACCCGCTCGCGGACCTCCTCACGCACGATCTCCGGACGGGCGAACACGTTGGACGCGGTGCCGTGCGACACGCCGGCCGCCTTGGCAATGTCCGCCAGCCGGACCGGTCTTGTCTTTGCAGAGATAAGTGGCGCCATCTTCGTCTCCTGAATCCCTCCCATCTAACACTTTCGTTGGATCGGTTCAAATTTTGACTTGATCGCAGCCTCGCCAAGGCGTATATTTGAATCGATCCAAGTGAGCGATGGTTCTCTGAATTGGATCGATTCAACATATTCAGGGGAGTTGTGCCATGCATCCCGTCAATTTTCTGTTCGAAGACATTTACCGCAACGACTGGAGCATCTCGTCGAACACCACGACGCAGAAGCGCCGCGGCAAAGCCAGCCCATGGGTTCGCGAGTTGCGGTTCCTTGTGGAGCGCAAGCGGAGCTGAGCGGGGTCGGTTTTCGCGCCTGTCGATTGGATCGATTCAAGAATCTAAAGGAAGCACATCATGCACCCCGTCAGCTATCTGTTCGAAGACATCTACCGCAACTATTGGGGCATCGCGCCGGCTTCCAAAAGGCCGCAAGAGCGCTGGTTGGCCAAGCTGCGGCGACGCAATCGCGAATTGCTCATCAAGCCCGAGCGTCGGCAAGACTAGCAGCCACGCTTTGACGTTTGGTGCCGGCGGGCGCGCCGAGGCGTCAGGAGCGCACGCGCACCAGCGCCGAGGCGGCGATCGTCAGCCAGCCGGCGATGAGTAAGGTGCCGCCGGTCGGCGCCGACAGCGGGAACAGCCGCGACCCGATGAAATCGCGGGCCAGCAGATCGCCGCAGAATAGCAGGAGCCCGACCAGCAGGATCAGGCTGCCGATGCGCAGGGTCCGGTTCGCGCCAAGCAATCCGGCGACAAGGAAGACCGGCGCATGCATCAGCAGGAACGATGCGGCGGTGCCGACGAAGGCGCCGCCCAGATGCGCCGCCGCGGCCGACAGCGCCACGCCGGCCGCGCCACAGAGGCCTCCGGCCAGGACGAGGATACGGGTGCTGGTGCCGGAAAATTGCTCGGCCGTGCTCATGTCCGTGGCTCCGTGGTATCAGAGGGATATGCCTGACCCGGTCAGGGCTTGCCGGGGTTGGCAAGCATGTCCTGCTCGCGGCGTGACTGTGCCAGCCAGTTATACACCGCGCCTCCGGCCATCAAGACGGATGTGCCCAGAAACACCGAGCGCATGCCGAAATGACCGCCGGCAAAGCCGCCGAGCAAGGGGCCGGCGACCTGTCCTGCATATTGGGCGGAGATCGACAGCCCGAGCACATTGCCGCCGACGCCGTCAGGCACATTGTGACGGATAACGCTGGTGATGCACGGCAAGAGGCCGCCCAGCGCCAGGCCCATCAGGAAGCGCAGGCCGATGAGTTGCCAGCTTTGCGTGACGAAGGCCTGCGGGATCAGCAGCAGCGCCGAGACGGCAAGCGCGCCGATGATGACGTTCCAGTGGCCGATGCGGTCGGCGAGCTTGCCGAGGCGCGAGGCCGACAGGATGGCGCCAAGGGCCGCCGCCGACATGACGACGCCTGATATCATCGTGACGCGGCTTTGGTCCGCAATCAACTGCTGCACATAGACGGTGATGATCGGCTCGATCGACATGGTGGCGAAGCTCAACAGCATGCCGGTCGCCAGCATGGCGACGACAGGCCGCTTGTCGGGGATTTGTGCCCAGCCGCCTTTCTGCTTCTGCTTCGACGCGGCGTCTGCTGTTTTCGGCCGGGGATTCTCCTTGATTAGAAACGTGGTCGCCAGGAACGCCAGGAAGATGACGCCGCCGGAGAGGAGAAAGGTGGCGCGGATGCCGATCAGCGGCGGCAGGGCGCCGCCAACCAGCGGACCGACCAGAGCCCCACCCGTGATACCGGCCGACAGCAGGCCCAACGCCCAGCCGGAACGCTCCTTCGGCGTCTGCATGGCGACGAGGATGGTCGATCCCGAGGAATAGCCGCCGGCAAAACCGATCAGCAGCCGCAGCAGCACCAGTTGCCAGACCGTCTGCACCATGCCGGTCAGCGACATGCATATGGCCATGCCGAAGCTGGCGCGAACCAGCATCACCTTGCGGCCGTAGCGGTCGCCGAGACGTCCCCAGAGCGGCGCCACCAGCGCCGCCGCGAAGAATGTCGCGCCATAGGCGATCCCCGACCACTGCACGATCGCCGCGTGGCCCTCGGCGCCGAGCTGCTCGATATAGAGCGGCAGGAACGGCAAAAGCAGCGTCATGGCGACAAGCGTCGAGAACGAGCCGGCAAAGCACACGAACAGATTGCGCCGCCAGTGAATGTTGTAGGTGCTGTCGGTTGCCGGGGGCGTGCTCTGCTGCTGCATGTCATATGTCCTGTCCCAGCAACTCTTTATCGATGGTTGCTGCGGATACCAAATTGGGATACCAAGATGGTGCCCCTGATGGACGCAAGCTTGACCGCTGTCAATGCGACCGTCTCAAACGTGATCGGAAAAGGCGGCCGGCAAGACGATCGCCAGCAACGATCAAAAAATGGAAAACGACAATGTCGCAGATGCAGAGCGTCGAGAAACAGCTTCGGCAAATGATCCTGGGCCTCGAGATCGGTCCCGGCGAGAAGCTGACCGAGCGCTGGATCGAGAGCCGCTTCGGCGCGTCGCGAACCCCGGTCAGGGCAGCACTGCTGCGGCTTGAGACCGAGGGCCTGGTCGGCAGGGACGGACGTGGCTGGACGGTGTCGCCGATCAATCTGGCTGAACTCGAGCAGATCGCCGTCTACAGGGAGGCGGTCGAGGTTGCGGCGCTTCGCCTGACATGCAGCCTGGCGGACCGGAGCGCCGTCGATGTCATCGAGGCGATGCTCGAGTCCTGCGACAATGACACGCCGCGCGAGGAATGGCATCGCGTCGGCATGGATTTTCACATCGAACTGGCGCGTCTGTCGGGCAATGAATTCCTGTTTAGGGCGGTGCGCGATGCCATGACGCGCCTGTCGCGGGCGCGCTGGCTGGAGGTTCGCGACGAAGCGGCCCTTGCCCGCGCCTGGGCTGAACATCGCGCCATTCTGGCGGCCACGCGCCTTGGCGATGCCGATGAAGCCGCGCGCCTGCTCTCGGTCCATATCGTCGGCAGCCGCGACCGACTGGTGACGTCGCTCGCCAACGATCGGCGCGGTCTTCGCGCCAGAGGCTTTGCCGTCGTTGCTGCTTAAAGGTGGATGAAGGGGCGCAAAGCGGCGTCTGGACGTATGCGCACTTTCGCCTCGCTTCGCAGACGCCGATGGCGTAAGGAGCGGCCATGGAAAACAACCGATTTGAAACACCTGTGACTGTGAAGTCAGTCGCAGCGGGAAGCACTCAGCTCTTGCGCACGGCGCGTGAGGCTTCCGACTACCTCCTCAACAGCTGGCCCGGCAAGCGCAGCCCCAAGCATCGGGCGGCCCTGCAGGCCTGCCATGACGCACTGGCCGGCGACAAGCCGGCGATGAACGCCAGGCGCGCCTTCATCGCGGCAGCGCGTGAAGTGGACGTCTTCGTCAGCGACAAGGCGCCGGCCTGACACAAGGCGACATCCGGGGCGGCAATCCGAATTGAGGCGCGGCCCGCATCTGCGGGCCGTTTGCCGTCACTTTGCCGTTTCGGTTTCGGCTTCAGTCTCGTCTTCGGGCTTCGAACGTTCCCTCGCTGCAACCTTGGCTGCCAGCTTCTCGGCCTTCTTGGCCGCCTTCTGGCGGTCGCGTTCCTTGCGTTCCTGATCGTAATTTGGTGGTCGCGCCATATCGGCTCCTTTTCACTGCCTCGCGGCTCTGGTCCTGCCTAGGAGCATTAGCCGTCAAACACAACAGCTGAAGCGATAGTGCGTCGATGATGGCCAGGCTTGCAAGATGCGCGTTGCAATGAAGGGCCAGGCTCGTCATTGCGGCGGCCGATACCTATCGCCGTCGATTTGTCGATCAGATGCCGCTTCGGTCAATCACCAGATCGGCGGCACCAAAACGGTCCTTTGCCGTCAATTGCTGGTGCCAGTAGGGATAGAGCAAGGGCGGCCGGCTCACCACGTCGAGGCGCTCGCGCTCCTCGCCGGAAAGCACCAGGCTTGCCGCAGCGATGTTGTCCTGGAACTGCGTTTCGGTCCTGCCGCCGATCACCAGCGAACTGACAGCCGGCCGGCCAAGCAGCCAGGCCAGCGCCACCTGCGCTGCCGACACCCCGCGTTGCGCGCCGATCTCCACAAGCACATCGACGATCCGCCACAGCCGGTCCTCGTCGCGGATCGGCGGTTCGGACCAGCCGGCGAGCTGCCGGGCGGTGGGGCTGTCACGGCGGTATTTACCGGACAGCAATCCGCCGGCAAGCGGGCTCCAGACCAGAACGCCCAACCCCTGGTCGACGGAAATCGGCAGCAGTTCGTACTCCGCCTCGCGCGCTTCCAGCGTGTAATGGATCTGCTGCGTAACGAAGCGCGGCTGATGATGGCTGTCGCTGATGCCGAGCGCCTTCATCACTTGCCAGCCGGAATAGTTGGAGCAGCCGACATAGCGGATCTTGCCCTGGGCAACCAGCGTGTCGAGCGCGGCGATGGTTTCCTCCAGCGGTGTCACACCATCCCATTCGTGCAGGAAGTAGATGTCGATGACGTCTGTCTTGAGCCGCTTCAGGCTCTTCTCGCATTCGCGGATCAGGTGATGGCGCGACAGGCCTTCATCGTTGGGACCGTTACCGATCCGCATCCGCGCCTTGGAGGCGATCAGCACGTCACCCTTGCGCTTGCCGCCGAGCGCTTCGCCGATGATTTCTTCCGACATGCCGTTCGAATAGACATTGGCGGTGTCGATGACATTGATGCCGGCGTCGATGCAGAGATCGATCATCCGGCGCGCCTCGTCGAGGTCGGTCTTGCCGACAGCCGAAAATGCGCCGGCGCCGCCGAAAGTCATGGTGCCCATGGTCAGCGTCGATACTTTCAGGCCGGAACGGCCGAGAGTGCGGTATTCCATGTCGGTCCTCGCGATTGCATTGAGAAGGGGTTGGGAAGGGCGCCCGAATGTGGCTGCTATTTGTAGGACAATTTGCGCGGTATGTCTCCATGCCAGGGCGGCGGATCGATCATGCCTCGCGGGTTTTTGCAGTGGTGGCGATCAGGTCAGGCTGCAATAAAACCGTCATTGCGGGCCTATATTGAAGTCGGCTCAGGCGTTGCCGTTCCGGGCTGTAAGCCGGGAGTTTGGGGCGCCGATCGACAGAGCTTGCAAGTGGAGCAGCCGATAATGACCGAGCTAAAACAGAATTCTGCGGCCAGGGATTGGCTTGAAGCCGAACTCGCCGACACGCTCGACGAAGACTATGAGCTCGAAATGTCGGAGCCGGCGCTGTCGATGGAGATCGCCAAGATCTACAAGAATTCGCATCCGCCTTCGATCGATCGCATGCAATATTTTCGCGACCTGATCAGCCTGCAGTCCGAATTGATCAAGCTGCAGTCCTGGGTCGCCTATCACAAGAAGAAGCTGGTGGTGATCTTCGAGGGACGCGACTCGGCCGGCAAGGGCGGTGTCATCAAGCGCATCACCCAGCGGCTCAATCCGCGCATCTGCCGTGTTGTGGCACTGCCGGCGCCGACCGAGCGCGAAAAGTCGCAATGGTATTTCCAGCGCTATGTCCCGCATCTGCCGGCCGGCGGCGAGATCGTGCTGTTCGACCGCTCATGGTACAACCGCTCGGGCGTCGAGCGGGTGATGGGTTTTGCCCAGCCCGATCAGGTCGAAGAATTCTTTCACGACGTGCCGGAGTTCGAGCGCATGCTGGTCCGCTCGGGCATTACCGTGGTCAAATACTGGTTCTCGATCACCGACGAGGAACAGCAGATGCGCTTCCTGATGCGCATCCATGATCCGATGAAGCAGTGGAAACTGTCGCCGATGGACCTGCAGTCGCGCGTGCGCTGGGAGCAATACACCAAGGCCAAGGAAGAGACCTTCGCCCGCACCAACATCTCGGAAGCGCCCTGGTTCATCGTCGAGGGCAACGACAAGAAGCGCGCGCGGCTGAACTGCATCGACCATCTGCTCAGGCAATTGCCTTACGAGGAGGTGCCGCACGAGGAGATCACGCTGCCGGAGCGCGTCTTCAACCCCGAATACGAACGCCAGGTGCTGCCGCGCGAGCTTTACGTGCCGGAGAAGTATTGAGATAGACGAAGCTGCGATCTCCCCCTCGAGGGGGGAGATTGGCTCTCCACCTACGCCCGCTTGATGATGACGTGCGTGGCGAGCGGCGTCGCCACCTGCTCGTTGCAGACATAACCGAGCTTGAGCATGTCCAGGCCGGTAAAAAGGTTCTCGCCCGTGCCCAGCAGCACCGGCGCGATCGCCAGATGCATCTCGTCGATCAGTTTTTCCTGCAGATATTGCCGGATGGTGGCGACGCCGCCGCCGACCCGCACGTCCTTGCCGCCAGCGGCAGCCTTAGCCTGTTCAAGAGCTGAATGGATACCGTCAGTGACGAAGTGGAAAGTGGTGCCGCCCTCCATCGTGATCGGTTCCCGCTTGTGATGGGTGAGCACGAAAACCGGCACATGATAGGGCGGGTTGTCGCCCCACCAGCCCTTCCAGCTGTCGTCAGGCCACTCGCCGCGGATCGGTCCGAACATGTTTCGGCCGAGGATCCAGGCGCCGACATTTTCGAAGCTGCGCGCCGCGAACGCCTCGTTGACGTCGGTGGTGCCGCCATCTTGTCCGAGCACCATCTCTCGGAAGGTGCGGGTGTCGACAAACCACTTGTGCAAGGATTCCCCACCGACGCCGAGAGGATTTTGCAGATCCTGATCGGGACCGGCGCCATAGCCGTCGAGCGACAGGGTGAAAGCGTTGACGCGAAGTTTGGACATGCGAGCCTCCTCGATAACCAGTTGTATTTTGCAAGCAGTTGTTTTGTATCAAACTGATTGTGAATTGCAAGCGGTATTTCAAGCGCGAACGAAGCCCAGGCTAGGGGTCAAGCGACCCCCGCTATGGATTCCCCGGCCAGGAGCCGGAAATTGGTAGGGATGTAGAAGCGGATTCGCCGACATTGGTTGCCGCGACCGGTCATCGTCGGAAGAGAAATTACCCCTTGAGCAGCTCCGCCACCTCGGGCGCGAAATAGGTCAAAATGCCGTCGCAGCCGGCGCGCTTGAAGGCGAGCAGCGATTCCAGCATTGCCTTCTCGCCGTCGATCCAGCCATTGGCGCCTGCCGCCTTGATCATCGAATACTCGCCCGACACCTGGTAGGCGAAGGTCGGCATCTGGAACTCGTCTTTCAGCCGCCGGATGATGTCGAGATAGGGCAGGCCGGGCTTGACCATCAGCATGTCGGCGCCCTCGGCAATGTCCTGTTCGGCCTCTCTCACCGCTTCGTCGGAATTGGCATGGTCGATGTAATAGGTCTTCTTGTCGCCCTTGAGCAGGCCGGCGGTGCCCACCGCCTCGCGATAGGGGCCGTAGAAGGCCGAAGCGAATTTGGTCGCATAGGACATGATCGCCACATCCTGGAAACCATTGGCGTCAAGCGCGTCCCGGATGGCGCCGATGCGGCCGTCCATCATGTCGGACGGCGCGATGATGTCGGCACCGGCGGCCGCCTGGATGACAGCAGCGGCGGTCACCTGTTCCACTGTCTCGTCGTTGACGATGATGCCGTCGCGCAGGATGCCGTCATGGCCGTGGCTGGTGAACGGGTCGAGCGCTGCGTCGGTGATGATGCCGATCTCCGGCACCGCATCCTTGATCGCACGGGTGGCGCGGTTGATGACATTGTTGGGATCGAGGATGTGCGAGCCGGTCTGGTCGCGCAGCGAGATGTCGACATTGGGGAAGGTGGCGAGTGCCGGAATGCCGAGTTTTGCCGCGCGCTCGGCCTCCTTGACGGCGAGATCGATCGACAGGCGGAAGACGCCGGGCATGGCGGCGATCGGCTCGCGGACACCCTTGCCCTCGACGACGAAGATCGGCCAGATCAGGTCGTCGACCGTGAGCCGGTTCTCCTGCACGAGGCGGCGCGACCAGTCGGCCTTGCGCATGCGGCGCAGACGGCGGCTGCCGGTGATCTCGTCGACGCCGCGCGCGCCGGCGGGCTTTGCGGGGGTGAATTTGTTCATCGCCAATACTCTCGTTCGGGCAGGCTTTTACCACGAGCTCCCGCCGCTGACCAATGCGGCACGATTGTGCCAGCGACGCGGTCGAGGTCTATTCGGGTTGCCCATTGCCTGACAGAATCTGTGCTGCGCCCCTGATGGCGACACGGAAAGCTTCGTCGAAGCCGACACCGCGCACCTGCCAGATGTAGGTCTTGCCGGCCATGGCCAGCCGCCAGTCGGCGATCCAGCCCAGTTCCTTGTCGCTCCAGATGAGACTGCCGGAAAGCGCTTGGTCGGCGCCGGCCTTCTTCGCGAGTGTGTCGAGCTTTGTCATCTGGGCATTGCGAAGCGCCCGATCGTCCAATCCGGCCTGCGCCAGCTGTGCTGCCGTGGGAAAAGCCACCTGCATGGCCAGCGGTACGGCGGCATTGCCGAACGATTCGCGCATCGGCATGCCACGGTCGCCATCGGCATCGAGCGCGTAATGCATTGTTCCGCGCTCCGTCGCCAAAAACACCGCCAGCCGTGGCCGCGCGGTCAGCCATGGCCTGCTGCCGAGCGAAGCAAGCACCGGGTCGATCACTTCAGGCTTGTACTGGCAGTAAAGGTTGTGAGGCCGGTCGTAGGTGCCTTGATCGTCATGGTTGGGAATGCCTTCCATGCGGTCGCGATAGCGAAAGCCAGCGACGAAGCTGCCGGTCTTATCATGCAATACCGTCATTTCAGGTTTCGCCGGCAGGCGCTGATCACCGGAAATCCGCACCAGAACCGCGTCGAGACAGCGCTTGAAGCCGGACTGGCGGTTCTTCTCGTACTTGCCGTTGACGATGGTCTGCGAACTGTAGAGGTCTTCCAAAGTCCCCGCCATGACAGGGTGAACAGCCAAGCAGATGCTCAGCCCAATTGCCACCGGCGCAAAGCGTGAAAATCGAGTCATAACCAATCGTCCCGTTCGAAGACCCGCCAGAGCTGCGCTGCAATGAACTCTATCCAGTTTTTCAGTATTGCAGCTCGATTTTTAGTACCGGCTCCTGGTCCGGGCCAGAGCTTGCACCGGTGTGCTCGCCATTGACGCACCCATGCGCCACGCTTTAGCACTTCAGTCCCGGCGGCCGGGGGAGGGATTCTTCACGATGGATTTTGGCGGAGGCGACGAGATCCGCTTCGAACATCTGGGCCGGGCCGGCGTCGTCACCTTGACGCGGCCGCAGGCGCTCAATGCCTTGACGCACCGCATGATCGGGGCGCTCGACGCTGCCCTTTCCGCCTGGGAGACCGACCAGGGCGTCGATGTCGTCGTCGTCAGGGCCGAGGGCAGGGCCTTTTCGGCCGGCGGCGATATCCTGCATGTCTATGAGACAGGCCGGGCGGGAAAACCGCCGGTCGAGTTCTTCGCCGACGAATATCGCCTCAACGCCCGCATCAACAGTTATAGGAAACCTTATGTGGCCCTGATCGACGGCATCGTCATGGGCGGTGGTGTCGGAATCTCCTTCCATGGCTCGCACCGGGTGATGACCGAGAATGCCCAATTTGCCATGCCGGAGGTCGGCATCGGCTTTTTTCCGGATGTTGGCGCCAGCCACCTGCTGCCTGATCTCGGCGGCTCCTTCGGCATGTATCTGGCGCTGACCGGCAATCGCATCCGCTATGGCGATGCGCTGTGGTCGGGGCTGGCCACCCACACCATCAAGGCCGAGGACCAGGCTGGCTTCCTCGACCGGCTGACACTGACCGGCGATCCGGAATCGGTGCTGCGCGGCTTCTTCGTGCAGGCAAGGCGAGAAACCGACAGACCGATGCTGGAGGCGATTGTCCGCCATTTTTCGCAACCGTCCCTGAACCGCGTCATCGACAGCCTCGAGCGTGCGGCCGCCGCCGATGAGTTCGCGGCAAAGACACTGGCGACGATCCGCACCTGCTCGCCGACCAGCCTGCGCGTCGCCTGGCGGCAGATCAGCGCCGGACTGACGCTGTCCATGGAAGCCTGCATGAAAATGGAGTTCCGCATCCTCAACCGGATGCTCGCCGGCCATGATTTCTACGAAGGTATCCGCGCCGCCATCATCGACAAGGGCTCGAAGCCGCAATGGCGGCCGGCAAGCCTCGCTGCGGTCAGCGAAGCGGATGTCGATGCCTATTTCGCTCCGCTCGGCGAACGGGAACTCTTGATATGAGCGAGGTGACCTCGAGGCGCGTCGTGCTGCAGCCCTCCGGGGTGGAGGTGATCTTCGCCTGGTTCCAGCGCGTCATATCGGGCTACTGCCTGCTGTTCGGCATTCTCTACTGGATCAGGTTGATCGGCTTTTATCCGGGTACGCTGTGGCGGTTCGACCTGATGCCCGTGCACTGGCAGGTCGCGGCGGTGGTGCTCGCCGTGTTCTTCCCCTTTGCCGCTGCCGGCCTGTGGATGCTGGCGTCCTGGGGCCCGGTGATCTGGTTCATTTGCGCGGTGACCGAGACGGTCATGTATGCCGGCTTTCCCGAGCTATTCGGCCATCGCTTGCTGATTGTCGTCTCGCATGCGGCGGTGGCGGTGCTCTACATTGTCTTCCGCGTCGTCATCTACCTGCAGAAGCGCCCGGTCCGCCACTAAGCCGTTGAACCCATTGGCGGCCCGGCTGTCGCCTCGAATGAGCCCCGCAATCGTTGCCGAAATCTTTAGGTTAATTATCCTTGCTCGGGTGACCGTTCGTTAAGCCTCTTGCGAAACCTCTTACCGGTAAGCTCTTGTTAGCCCTAGCGTTTAAGTCGAATTTTATGAGTATTCGATAGTGTCGCGATCAAGGTGAAAAACAAAAAATCACCAGGGCGACAAACGAGAGGCAAAGACAATGATCAATTCGCGTCCGGCGGCGAAGACCGCCAACGTATCCGACGATCGCCGCGAGGCTATCCGTTCCCTGTACATGGAATCGCTGCAGCTTGTTGAGCGGTTGCACCGCCGCCTGCTTGATGTGATCAAGGACGAATTCGACCGCAACGGCCGTTCCGACATCAATGCCATCCAGGCGCTGCTGCTGTTCAATATCGGCAATTCCGAGCTGACCGCCGGCGAGCTGCGCTCGCGTGGCTACTATCTCGGCTCGAACGTCTCCTACAATCTGAAGAAGCTGGTCGATCTCGGCTTCATCAACCACCAGCGCTCGCGCATCGACCGCCGTTCGGTCCGTGTCTCGCTGACGCCGAAGGGCAACGAGGTGGCGGAGGTCGTTGCCGGCCTCTACGAGCGTCATGTCGGCTCGATCGAACAGGTCGGCGGCATCAACACCGACGAGTTCAAGCAGATGAACCGCGCTTTGCAGCGGCTCGACCGCTTCTGGAACGACACCATCGCCTACCGGATGTAAGGCGCCGCATCGGATCCGGCCCGCGCCACAGAAGCGCGGCCGAAATATCGACCTTCAGTCAGGGCCGGTGCCGAGAGGCATCGGCCTTTTCTTTTCCTGATCCCAAAGCCCAAATATCCGGCCAGGTTTGCTTTCGCTGCAGCAGTGCCTAATGTCACGGCCTGGAGGGGCGCGTTATGGGTGAGGGAAAACGCTCGAAGATTTGCTCGGTTGCCGCAGTGCTTTTGTTGGTCTCGCAAACGGCTTTTGCCGAGGAGTGGTGGAAGGATTCTTTCGCTGGGGAAGGCAGCGAGCCCTGTGACAACAATGACTCGATAGTGACGTTTACCGACAAAGCAATGGAGATGTGGGAGGTCCGCTGCACGTTGGACAAGGTTCAGAAGATCAACCGCCTGGATGTCGTCATCCTGGATATGACGTGTACGGATGGCGAGAGCACAGACAAGAGGCGGGAGCTGCTGCTCAAACTCGAGGACAACAAAGTCCTGCGCTACCCCCAGCATGAGGTGTTGCAACGATGTTCGGAATTGAAGGCGAAGCCAGGTCCGGGCCCAAAGGTTGAAACCTCACACTGAGGGATCGTGAGGATAGGCAGCGCGTCTCGTGGAGCGGCCGAACCGCCGTCTGCTTGACGCGATCAAGGATGCCGATCGATACCGAAAAAGCACGGGCCTTTCATTTCGCTGCGGCGCCCGATGCAAATCGCGGGCCAAGGCCACGTTGCCGCCATATTCCAGTGGAACCGAGAGTGGCAGTGATGCTGGTGTGAAGACCACGCGTTCACCCGCAATCCGTATTGCGCCTGGGCGCTGTCACACCAAGGTGATACGGAGCATGGTTGGCTAATTGTTAAGATTGCCAATTTTACAGTGCGGGCGAGATCGCCCGGTGATCAACGCAGCAAGTGATCGAACTGCTACAAATGTCTGGAACGTCCATGAGAACCAGCCGTCGTTTTTTCCTCTCCGGAGCCTCCGCGCTCGCAGCAGCGGTGGTCGCCGGCGGCGCCAATGCGCAAGATGTGATCGGTGATATCCTGAAATCCTCGGCGCGCGGCAATTGGGACGACCAGTTCGACGCCCGCGCCAGCGAGGGCGGCAAGGTGGCCTCGACGCTGCCGATCTTCAGTCCGCAGACCGTCGTCTTCACAGAACAGGCGGCCGGGCAATACCAGAACATTGTCGGGCAGGGTGGCTGGATCGAGGTTCCCGCGACCAAGAAGCTGCAGCTTGGCGTTGATGATCCCGATGTGGTGCCGTTGCGCAAGCGGCTGATAGTTTCCGGCGACCTGTCGCAGAGCGCCGGCATTTCGACGGCTTTCGATTCTTATGTCGACTCGGCGGTCAAGCGCTTCCAGCTGCGCCACGGTCTGCCTGCCGATGGTGCGCTCGGCAAATACACCTATGCGGCGATGAACGTTTCGGCGCAGATCCGGCTCGGCCAGCTGCAGACCAATCTGCAACGGCTGCGCGAGAAGGCCGGCACGCTGGGCAGCCGCTACGTGCTGGTCGACATTCCGGCAGCGCAGGTCGAAGCGGTCGAGAACGATCGCGTCGTGCTTCGCCACACCGCGATCGTCGGCAAGATCGACCGGCAGACGCCGATCGTCAATTCCAAGATCAATGAGATCATCGTCAATCCATACTGGAACGCGCCCGTCTCGATCGTGCGCAAGGACATCATTCCGCTGATGCGGAAAAATCCCGATTATCTCAAGAACAGCCACATCCGCCTGTTCGCGCCCGATGGCAGCGAAGTCGATCCGATGAATGTGGACTGGTCGACCGACGACGCCGCCAAGTACCGTTTCCGCCAGGATCCCGGCTCGGAAAACGCCATGGCCTCGGTGAAGATCAATTTCCCGAGCCCTGACGGCGTCTACATGCACGACACGCCGCAGCAGAGCCTGTTCGGCAAGATGCTGCGTTTCGATTCCTCGGGCTGCGTGCGCGTGCAGAATGTGCGCGACCTCGTCACCTGGATCCTGCGCGACACGCCCGGCTGGGATCGCCAGCATTTCGAGGCGGCGATCAAGACCGGTGAAAACACGCCGATCCAGGTCACCAATCCGGTGCCGGTCCACTTCCTCTATCTCTCGGCCTGGTCGACCGGTCCAGGCGTGGTGCAGTTCCGCGACGACGTCTACGCGCTTGATGGCAACAACGAACTGCAGATCACGTCTGCGCTGTAAGCATTTGATTCTTATCTAAAAAGGCCGCCTCTCAGGGCGGCCTTTTTATTGATTGGGTGCCGCGGCGTTTTTCACGGGACGGGCGGCTGGACGGATCGGCCGGCTTTGCGCATGGTCGGCGGAAAGCCTGGAACCGGACCATGGAAGTCGCCGTCTTCATTCTGGTCGTGCTCGTCTTCGTGGCGCTTTCCGGCGCTCTGGTTCGCCTGGTGCGGGTGCCGTTGCCGGTGCTGCAGATTGCGATCGGTGCCGCGCTCGCCTGGCCGGTGCGCGGCATCCATGTCGAGATCAATCCGGAACTGTTTCTGCTGGTGTTCATTCCGCCGCTGCTGTTCGGCGATGCCTATGGCGCACCGAAGCGTGAACTGATGGCGCTGCGCGGACCGATCCTGGATCTGGCCATAGGGCTGGTCTTCTTCACCATCGTCGGCTTCGGCTACGCCTTGCACTGGCTGGTGCCGAGCATCCCGCTGGTGGTCGCTTTTGCGCTTGCCGCGGTGCTGTCGCCGACCGACGCGGTGGCCGTGTCCTCGATCGTCGACAGAAATGTCGTCCCGGCGCGGCTGATGCACATTCTGGAAGGCGAGTCGCTGCTCAACGATGCGTCGGGGCTGGTCATGTTCCGCTTTGCCGTCGCGGCGGTGCTGACCGGCAGCTTTTCCCTTGCCGCGGCTTCGCTCAGTTTTCTCTATGCCGTGGCGATCGGCATCCTGATCGGCGTGGCGGCGCTGTTCGTTGCCGCCAAGCTGCTGCAACTGCTCAACCGGATCGGCGGCGTGCCGGCCGAGGCGCAGGTGCTGGTGATGGTCCTGCTGCCCTTCATCGCCTATCTCGGCGCCGAGCATGTCGGAGCTTCCGGCATCCTGGCGGCGGTCACCGCCGGCCTGCTCACCGGCGGCTCCGGCGTGTTTCGCTTCCTCGGTGTCTCGGCGCGCATGCAGACGATGTCGCTGTGGACGACGCTTTCCTTCGTTTTCAACGGCGCTCTCTTCATCGTGCTCGGCCTGCAGCTTCCCGACATCATCCGCCATGTGCCGCCGGAACTCATGAGCCTGCACCCGATCATCCAGCCGATCGCGACCGTCATCGCGCTGACGCTGTGCCTGATCGCGTTGCGCTTCCTGTGGATCTGGGTGGGCGATATCGCGGCCGGCATCGCCGCGCGTCTGGGCAAGCGCAAGGTGGAGCCGTTCGGGTTGCGCGTGCGGCTTGCCGGTTCGGTGGCCGGCGTGCGCGGCGCCATTACGCTGGCCGGCATATTGTCGCTGCCGCTCGCCATGCCGGACGGCTCGCCTTTTCCGGCGCGCGACCTGGTCATTTTCCTGGCCGCTGGCGTCATCATCTGTTCGCTGGTCTTCGCCAGCCTCGCTCTGCCGACGATCGCCAGGGGGCTGGTCGAACCGGGCGAGGATGCCGGCGCAGCCGAGGAGCGCCTGGCGCGTGTCGGCGCCGCCAAGGCGGCAATCGCACGCATCGAGAGCATCGCTGGAGTTGGTGACGATGAGGGAGGCGATGTGCCCGGCGCCAGGCTTGCCGCTGCCGACAGCATCGTCGCTGGCTACCGGCGCCGCATCGCCGCCTCGGACGAAGCCGATGAGGCCCGCGCTGAGGCGCGCGAAGCCGGAAGGCTGGAACTCGAGCTGAGATTTGCGGGCATCGAAGCCGAGCGCGAGGCCGTACGCGCCATGTTTCGCCGGGGCGAGATCAACGACCACACGTCGCAGGCGCTGTTTACCGAGATCACGCTCACCGAGGCCTTGCTGAGAGGCCGCAAGGCGAGGAAATAGCGACCTGAAGGCTTCGCTGGCGCAATCCGGCCAGCAAATTTCGCGCCGCAAACGTGGCGGGGCGAAAACAACTGTGTTAATGGCCCGGCAAATGCAGGTCGCCCAAAAGTGTGCAGCGGTTTTGGGACAACGACTTGCATAAATCGAAAATTGCCCCCGAACCCCGAGGATTTCAGGCCATGGCAACAGCAGCGGCAGTGTCGAACAAATTCGAATCCTTCTTCGAAACCACGCTAGAAGATGCCGATCCGGAGATTTTTGGCGCCATCCGCAACGAACTCGGCCGCCAGCGCCACGAGATCGAGCTGATCGCCTCGGAAAACATTGTTTCCCGCGCCGTGCTTGAGGCGCAGGGCTCGATCATGACCAACAAATATGCCGAGGGCTATCCCGGCAAGCGCTATTATGGCGGCTGCCAGTTCGTCGATGTGGCCGAGGAACTGGCCATCGAGCGCGCCAAGAAGCTGTTCGGCTGCAACTTCGCCAACGTCCAGCCGAACTCCGGCAGCCAGATGAACCAGGCGGTGTTCCTGGCGCTCTTGCAGCCGGGCGACACGTTCATGGGCCTCGACCTCAATTCCGGCGGCCATCTGACCCATGGTTCGCCGGTCAACATGAGCGGCAAATGGTTCAAGGTCGTCTCCTACGGCGTGCGCCAGGACGACCATCTGCTCGACATGGACGCCATCGAGAAGACCGCCCATGAGACCAGGCCGAAGCTGATCCTGGCCGGCGGCACCGCCTATTCGCGCGTCTGGGACTGGAAGCGGTTTCGCGAGATCGCCGATGCGGTCGGCGCCTATCTGATGGTCGACATGGCGCACATCGCCGGCCTGGTCGCCGGCGGCGTGCATCCGTCGCCGCTGCCGCATGCCCATGTCGTGACCACCACGACGCATAAATCGCTGCGCGGCCCGCGCGGCGGCATGATCCTGTGCAATGACGAGGACATCGCCAAGAAGATGAATTCGGCGGTGTTCCCAGGCCTGCAGGGCGGCCCGCTGATGCATGTCATCGCCGCCAAGGCTGTCGCTTTCGGCGAAGCGCTGAAGCCAGGCTTCAAGGTCTATGCCGAGAGCGTTGCCGCCAACGCCAAGGCGCTCGCCTCAAGCCTCAAGGAGACCGGTCTCGACATCGTCTCCGGCGGCACCGACAACCATCTGATGCTGGTCGATCTGCGCCCGAAGAACGCCACCGGCAAGCGCGCCGAGGCAGCGCTCGGCCGCGCCAACATCACCTGCAACAAGAACGGCATTCCGTTCGACCCGGAAAAGCCGTTCGTCACATCCGGCGTGCGTCTCGGCACCCCGGCCGGCACCACGCGCGGCTTCGGCCAGGCCGAATTCCGCGAGATCGGCAAGCTGATCGCCGAAGTGCTGGACGGTCTCAAGGTCGCCAATTCCGACGAGGGCAATGCCGCTGTCGAAGCTGCGGTCAAGGCCAAGGTCGTGGCGCTGACCGATCGTTTCCCGCTCTATCCCTATCTCGGCTGACGCGATAGGAAGTCTTACCGCCTGCTGCAACCACAAGCGTCGTTGCAGCAGGCCGGGGCGGCCGGCAGGAGCCTTGATGATGCGACCATTTCGTTTCGCCGACCTTGGCGCCGTTGGCGCTCTGGCCGCTTTGATCGCCGTGCCTTTCCCCGGCATCGCCTTGGCGCAAACCGCCCCTGCTCAAGCCGCGCCCGCGCAACCCGCACCTCAGCCCGAGCCGGCGGCGCCCGCCCAGCCGGCACCCAAGCTCGAAACTTTCGGCAGATGGTCGACCCTGGTCGACGAGGTCGACACCGGTGAGGATCTGCGCAAGACCTGCGCTGCCTCGACCGCCTTTATCGGCGCGGGCGGCGTGCCCGGTACCTTGACGCTCGTCATCACGAACGGCGATGCACTGCCGCCGGATGCCTACCCGTCCGTAACGATCGCCGTCGACAACAAGGATCTGCCGGCCGGCAAGTCCGTCGCCGCCACCTTCGGCGACGACAAGGGCCGTGTTGCCGCAAAACTCCATTCCGATGGCGCCGTCAACGGCCGGCTCAGCTGGACCGTGGACAACCAGGCCAAGACCAGCCTGGCGCTCCTGCGCGCCATGCGGCGGGCATCGGTGCTTGACGTCTCCTTCGGCGACGCGCCGGTTGGAAGCATATCCATGGACGGCTTCACCAAGGCCTATCGCAGTCTCGGCACATCATGCGGATTTCCGACCGCCGACGTCGCTCCCTGAAGACATCGGTACGCTGTGCGGCCGCCTGGCGAGGCTGGCAATCCTGCTTGCGCCTCGCTATCTCTGTGCGACGAGGGGCTCTGAAGGGCGATTGTTGGCGACACTTTGCCATCGCTGCAAAAACCTCTAAGCCTTTCGCTTCACCAGATTCGCCAACCAAAGGCTTCTCCATGCGCTGTCCCTATTGCCAGTCGGAAGATACGCAGGTGAAGGATTCGCGCCCCGCCGAGGATGGCGCGGCGATCCGCAGGCGGCGCGTCTGCCCCGATTGCGGCGGTCGCTTCACCACCTTCGAGCGCGTGCAGTTGCGCGACCTCGTCGTGGTCAAGAAATCGGGCCGCAAAGTACCCTTCGACCGCGACAAGCTGCTGCGTTCGGTGGAGATCGCCGTGCGCAAACGCAATGTCGATCCCGAGCGCATCGACCGCGCGGTGACCGGCATCGTGCGCCAGCTCGAAAGTTCCGGCGAGACTGAGGTTGCTTCGGGAGAAGTCGGCCGGCTGGTCATGGAAGCGCTGAAATCGCTCGACGATGTCGCCTATGTGCGTTTCGCCTCGGTCTACCGCAATTTTCGCGAGGCCAAGGATTTCCACGAACTGCTGGGCGAGCTCAAGGGCGACGAAATCAAGGGTGAAGAGGAAGCCAGCTGAGCATGACTGCAAGCGAACAGGCCGCCCTTGATCGCCGCTTCATGGCGGCGGCACTCAGACTGTCGCGAAAAAATGCCGGGCGCACCGGGACCAACCCCTCCGTCGGCACGCTGATCGTACGCGATGACGGCAATGGCCCGATGATCGTCGGCACCGGCGTCACCGCTGTCGGCGGCCGCCCGCATGCCGAGACCGAGGCCTTGGCCGAGGCCGGCGACCTCGCGCGCGGCGCCACCGCTTACGTCACGCTGGAGCCTTGCGCCCATCACGGCCGCACGCCGCCTTGCGCCAATGCGCTGGTCAATGCCGGTGTCGCACGCGTCGTCGGTGCGGCCAGCGATCCCGATTCGCGCGTATCCGGCAAGGGTTACGCGATCCTGCGTGCCGCCGGTGTCGAGGTGGTCGAGAAGGTGTTGGCCGAGCAAGCCGCCGAGCAGATGGCCGGCTATTTGATCCGATCATTGAGAAAACGCCCGGAAGTGATTCTCAAGCTTGCGCTTTCCAGCGACGGCAAGATCGGCAGGGAAGGCGGTGGGCAGGTGTCGATCACCGGAGATATCGCGCGCCGCGAAGTGTATCTGATGCGGGCCGAGGCGGATGGCATACTGGTTGGTATCGGGACGGCCCTTGAGGATGATCCGGCCCTGACGGTGCGTTTGCCGGGGCTGGAGAACCGTTCGCCTGCCCGCATCGTGCTCGACCGCCAGATCCGGTTGCCGGAGGCCTCGAAGCTGGTTTCGGGCGTCGACCGGGTGCCGCTCTATGTCGCCGCCTGCCTGGAGGCCGATCCGCTGCGGCGGGCAGCACTCGACCGCGCAGGCGTGCGCTTCATCGGCACTGAAACACATGAGGGCGGCATCGCTCTGCCGGAACTGCTCGAGGATCTGGCCGCGCTCGGCATGGGCAGCGTGCTGGTCGAGGGCGGCGCCAAGGTGGCGAGCGCCTTCCTGGCCGATGGGCTGGTCGACCGCATTGTGTTGTTCCAGGGGCCGGAAGCGATCGGCGACGACGGCATTGCATCGCCGATCGACGCCGACCATATCCCGGCAGGATTTCGCAAACTGCGCGACATGCGTTTCGGCGAAGACAGCTACGCCGAGTGGATAAGGGATATCTGATGTTTACCGGGATTGTCACCGATGTCGGCACTGTCGCTTCCGTCAAGCCGCTCAGGGAAGGGGTGGGGTTGCGCATCGACACCGCCTATGACCCGCAGACCATCGCCATCGGCGCCTCGATTTCCTGCGGCGGCGTCTGCCTGACGGTTACGGGCTTGCCCGACAGCGGCTCGAACGCGCGCTGGTTCGAGGTCGAGGCCTGGGAAGAGGCGCTCAGGCTGACGACGGCGATGGGGTGGAAATCGGGCACGCGGATCAATCTGGAGCGGGCGCTGAAGATTGGCGACGAGCTCGGCGGTCACATCGTTTCGGGTCATGTCGACGGCATGGCCGAGATCGTCGAGCGCAAGGATGAGGGTGACGCCGTGCGCTTCACGCTGGAGGCGCCGCGCGACCTGGCGAAGTTCATCGCGCCCAAGGGCTCCGTCGCGCTCGACGGCACCTCGCTCACCGTCAACAAGGTGGAAGGCATGCGCTTCGACGTACTTTTGATCCACCACTCGCTGACCGTGACCACCTGGGGCGAGCGCAAGGTCGGTGACCGCGTCAATCTCGAGATCGACACCATGGCCCGCTACGCGGCGCGGCTGGTGGAGGCCGCGAAAGGGGGGCTTTGATGACCAAGAACAGAGTCAATTCCACGCAGGCAAAAAGCCGATGCGTGAGACACAGACCGGTGTGAACACCGAAGAACACTCGCGGTTTGATCTGTCCGTCAACGACAGCAGAGTCTTCGTTGAAGCCTTGATCAATCCTCGATCGGTGAACGATCGTCTGCGCGATACCGTGCGTGGCTACCGTCACAATACAGGCGTGTGAGCACTGGAAACCAATAAGTTCTGCGGACCTTCGGCAACGTGGACAATCTTCCGCTTGCGATGAACCCGGCTTCGGCCTAAGTCACCGGCAACTCCCCGGAGACTTTTATGGCTGGTACATCCCAACACGGCAAAGCCTTCATTCGTCCGAAGGCGAAGGCGCATCTGCTCATTGTCGAAGCGCGCTTTCACGACGACCTTGCCGACGCGCTGCTCGATGGCGCGACAAGCGCGCTCGATGAAGCGGGCGCGACTTATGATGTCGTCACCGTTCCAGGTTCGCTCGAGATCCCCGCGGTGATTACCTTCGCGTTGGACGGCGCGACGGAAGGCGGCACGAGTTATGACGGCTTTGTCGCGCTCGGCACCGTCGTCCGCGGCGACACCTATCATTTCGACATTGTCGCCAATGAATCCAGCCGCGCGCTCATGGATTTGAGCGTGCAGGACTCGGTCTGCATAGGCAATGGCATCCTCACCACCGAGAACGACGCACAGGCGTGGACGCGGGCCAAGCGCTCGGAGGGTGACAAGGGTGGTTTCGCGGCGCGTGCGGCGCTGACCATGATCGCCCTCAAAGAACAATTGGGAGCGCGATCGTGAGCGAACCCGCTTCGCCCGGCCAGCCTGCGGTGCGCCACGCCAACAAGCGCGGTGCTGCCCGTCTGGCCGCCGTACAGGCGCTCTACCAGATGGATGTGGCCGGTAGCGGCGTCTTCGAGATCACCGCCGAATACGAGGCGTTTCGCCTTGGCAAGGAAGTCGACGGTGCGCTCTACCGCGAGGCCGATGCGCAATGGTTTCGCGCTATTCTGGCGGGTGTCGTCGAGAACCAGAAGACCATCGATCCGATCATCCGCCAGGCGCTGACCGAGGACTGGCCATTGTCGCGGCTCGATTCGACGCTGCGTGCCATTCTGCGTGCCGGCGTCTACGAGTTGATGAAGCGCGAGGATGTCCCCGTCGCGGTCATCGTCTCCGAATATGTCGACATCGCCAAGGCCTTCTACGAGGAGGACGAGCCGAAGCTGGTCAATGCCGTGCTCGACCGTGTGTCACGCCGGGTGCGTGGCGAAGGGCGCGGCAAGGACGCATCATGACGGCCATCGCCTTCGAGGCTGGTCAGGAGGCGCGCCGCACCGCTTTGATCCTCGCCGCCTCGCAGGCGATCATCGGCTCGGCGGCCCCCATCGCCATCTCCGTGGGGGCGCTGGCCGGGCAATATCTGCTTGGTCCCGACAAATCATTGGCGACAGCGCCGATCACCGGCTTCAACATCGGCGTGGCGCTCGGCGCGCTGCCTGCGGCGGCTATCATCCGTAGTATGGGCCAGCGCGGCGGTTTCATGACCGGCACGATCGTCACGGCGCTCGGTGGCCTGATCGCCACGCTAGCGCTTTTTCAAGGCAGCTTCTGGCTGTTTGCCTTTGGCTTGCTCACGATCGGTGTCGGCGGCGCCTTCGTCCAGCAGTTCCGCTTCGCCGCCGCCGACAACGCACCGCCTGAATTCAAGGCGCGCGCCATCTCCTTCGTGCTGGCCGGCGGCATCGTCACCGCCATCCTCGGACCGCAGATCGTCATCTTCACCCGCGAATTGCTTGCGCCGGTCATGTTTGCCGGTTCGTTCGTCTCCATCCTGCCGCTGGCAGCGGTCGGCGCCATCATCCTGTCGTTCCTGCGGCTGCCGACGAAAGCATCCGGCAAGGTGGAGATCGCCGACAGCGACGCCAGGCCGCTGGCTGAAATCGTCACGCAGCCGCGTTTCGTCGCCGCGCTTTTCTGCGCGGTTGGCAGCTATGCGCTGATGAGCTTCGTCATGACGGGCGCACCGCTGGCCATGGTCGGTTGCGGCCTGTCGGAGAACGACGCGACGCTCGGCATCTCCTGGCACGTCATGGCGATGTTCGCGCCAAGCTTCTTCACCGGCTCGCTGATCCATCGCTTTGGCGCCGAACGCATTGTGGCCACCGGCCTGATCCTGCTCATCGGCTGCGCCATTGTCGCTCTGTCGGGCCTGGCGCTGTGGCAGTTCTGGACGTCGCTGATCCTGCTAGGCCTTGGCTGGAACTTCGGCTTCATTGGCGCGACCGCGATGGTGGCCGCCACCTACCGGCCGTCGGAAAAGGGCAAGGTGCAAGGCTTCCACGACTTCGTCCTGTTCGGCTCCGTCGCCTGCGCCTCGCTGATGTCGGGCATGGTCTACAATGCCTGGGGCTGG
Source organism: Mesorhizobium sp. M7A.F.Ca.US.010.02.1.1 (assembly GCF_004023085.1). Lineage (NCBI taxonomy): Bacteria > Pseudomonadati > Pseudomonadota > Alphaproteobacteria > Hyphomicrobiales > Phyllobacteriaceae > Mesorhizobium > Mesorhizobium sp. M7A.F.Ca.US.010.02.1.1. Next base: position 35,022 of record NZ_RZRV01000048.1, read on the forward strand.
GAGATGCTGAACTGGATAGTCTTTCCGGTCACCGTCCTGTGCTTCGTGGCGCTCGGCGCGCTCAAGCTGACGAGCTTGCGCAAAGCCGAAGCCTGATCCATCCGCCGTTTCACCTGACGGCGCTGTCAGCACGATGTCGGTCGAATTTACCGCTCCGTAACAAAATATTGCGTCTGTACCTATTGTTATGAAACCGTGTGCCCCGACTGGCCGTTGAAGCCATGCTCATATGCGGTCACCGCGTTTCGGTTCATAGCAAGGGGTTTCACAATGTTTTCAGTCAAGTTTCTGGCCGGCGCGGCATTGGCGCTCGGCATTACGGTGGCTACCGCCAATGCCCAGGTGGTTGTCTCTTCCAAGATCGACACAGAGGGCGGCGTGCTCGGCAACATCATCCAGCTCGTGCTCAACGCCAACAACATCAAGACATCGGACCGTATCCAGCTCGGTGGCACGCCGGTGGTGCGCAAGGCGATCACCGCCGGCGAGATCGACATCTATCCCGAATATACCGGCAACGCCGCTTTCTTCTTCGAAAAGGCCGACGACCCGGTCTGGAAAGACGCCGCCAAGGCCTATGAAACGGCCAAGAAGCTCGACTATGACGCCAACAAGATCGTCTGGCTGTCGCCGTCGCCCGCAAACAACACCTGGGCGATCGCGCTGCGCAAGGAAGTCGCCGAGACCAACAAACTTGCCACGCTCACCGACTTCGGCAAATATGTCGCGGGCGGCGGTCAGGTGGTGCTGGCGGCTTCCGCCGAGTTCGTCAATTCGGCGGCTGCGCTTCCGGCTTTCCAGACCACCTATGGCTTCACGCTGAAGCCGGACCAACTGATCACCCTTTCGGGCGGCGACACGGCGGCAACCATCGCAGCGGCCGCCAACCAGACCAACGGCGCCAACGCGGCCATGGTCTACGGCACCGATGGCGGCATCGCACCGTCCGGCCTCGTCGTGCTCGACGACGACAAGGGCGTGCAGCCGGTCTACCAGCCGGCGCCGATCATCCGCGAAGCGGTGCTGAAGGAACATCCCGAGATCGAGACGCTGCTGAAGCCGGTCTTCGCCAAGCTCGACCTCGTCACGCTGCAGGAGCTGAACGGTCGCGTGCAGGTCGGCGGCGAGCCGGTCAAGGGCGTCGCCGAGGACTTTTTGAAGAAGAACGGGTTTTTAAAGTAGTCAGTGACACCGGTGCAAGGCACCCCCCTCTGGAAGCTGCTGATCTCCCCCCTTGCGGGGGAGATGTCCGGCAGGACAGAGGGGGGTGCTGTCCCGCCGACCTCCCAACCCGTCAAAGGTGCGTGCCTCGACAGGGTTGCTTCTGAACAAGCCGACACCCGAAAGTTGGCGATCCTTCACACCCCCCTCTGGCCTGCCGGCCGTCTCCCCCGCAAGGGGGGAGATCGGATATCGCGTCGGTTTTCGCCAATCCCCAAAGAAAGCTGCGCGATGTGGCAAATCGCCCCTCATGAGGGGCAACCATGACTCCCCGCTTCGACAAGCTCGGCGTGGTCATCGCCGCGATATCAGCCTACGCGGCTTTTGCCGCGCCCTTTGCCACGTTCCGTGCCAACCGCATCGTCCCCGGCCAGGCGCGCTCGATTCTCGAGGCGCTGCCGGCAACGACCGGGACGCTGCTGCTCGCCATCATTGTCGCCGCAGCACTCATCGCGCTGTTCAAGACACCACTTGTGCTGCGCCTTGCCGCCAGCGTGATGGCGCTTGCCGCGCTCGCGCTGCTGATCGGTGTCGCCGGAACATTTCTCACGCCGGCGGGCAACACCTTCGCCAGAGTTTCGCCAGCCTCCGGTTTCTGGATTCTGATCTTTGCCTTCACGCTTTTGCTCGCCGACGTGCTGACAAGGCTGAACCTGTCGCCATTGGCGCGGGTTGGCGTGCTTGTGGTCGCGGCTTTGGCGATCGGGCTGCTGTTGATTTCGGGAAGCTGGGACAATCTGTCGATCCTGAAGGAATATTTCAACCGCGCCGACAGTTTCTGGGCGGAGGGCTCCAAGCATGTGACGCTGGCGCTCGGTTCGCTGGCCGCCGCGGTGATCGTCGGCCTGCCGCTCGGCATCCTGTGCCATCGCGTCGAAAATCTGCGGGCCGGGGTTCTCAACGTGCTCAACATCATCCAGACCATTCCCTCGATCGCGCTGTTCGGCCTGCTGATCGCGCCGCTCGGCTGGGTTGCCGCGCATGTGCCGGGGGCTGCCGCGCTCGGTATTCGCGGCATCGGCACCGCTCCCGCCTTCGTCGCGTTGTTCCTTTACTCGCTGCTACCGGTGGTGGCCAACACGGTGGTCGGTCTCGCCGGCGTGCCGCGCGCGGCCAACGACGCGGCGCGCGGCATGGGCATGACCGACAGGCAGCGCCTGTTCGGCATCGAGTTTCCGCTGGCTTTTCCTGTCATCCTCACCGGCATCCGTATCGTTTTGGTGCAGAACATCGGCCTCGCCACCATTGCCGCGCTGATCGGCGGCGGCGGTTTCGGCGTGTTCGTCTTCCAGGGTGTGGGTCAGACGGCAATGGACCTTGTGCTGCTCGGCGCCGTGCCGACGGTCGCGCTCGCCTTTGCCGCCGCCATCATCCTCGATGCGGTGATCGAAATGACCGCCACCAAGCGCAGGGTTGAAACGGCATGATCGAGATCGAAGGCATCACTAAGCGCTATGACGCGACGACCGTGGTCGATGACGTGTCGATGGTCATCGAGCCGCGCACCATCGCCGTCATTGTCGGCACGTCCGGTTCCGGCAAGACGACGCTGCTGCGCATGATCAACCGGCTGGTCGAGCCGACCTCGGGCATCATCAAGCTCGACGGCGCCGACAATCGTTCGCTGCCCGGCTACGAGTTGCGCCGGAGCATCGGCTACGCCATCCAGGGTCACGGCCTGTTTCCGCATCGCACGGTGGCACAGAACATTGCCACCGTGCCGGTGCTGCTTGGCTGGGACAAGGACCGTATCAAGGCCCGGGTCGACGAGCTGATGACGCTCTATCAGCTCGATCCCGAAGCCTTCGGGCCGCGCTATCCGCACGAACTGTCCGGCGGCCAGCAGCAGCGCGTCGGCGTTGCCCGCGCACTCGCCGCCGAGCCCAACGTGCTGTTGATGGACGAACCGTTCGGCGCCCTCGACCCGATCATCCGCACCAAGGCGCAGGAGGATCTGCTGGCGATCCAGAAGCGCTTCGGCACCACCATCATCCTCGTCACCCACGACATGGAAGAGGCCGTGCATATGGGCGACAAGATCGCGGTCATGGATGCCGGCAAGCTGGTGCAATACGCCAAGCCCGCCGAGATCCTGGCAAAGCCGGCAAGCGCCTTCGTCGAGACCCTGGTTGGCGCCAGCGAGCGGCCATTCCGGTTGCTGTCGCTCGGCCGGGTCCGCGATGCCGTGGAGAAGGGCTCCGCCGAAGGCGAGGCGATCCCCGGCGATGCCAGCCAGCGCGACGCGCTGGCCGAATTGCTGTGGTCGGGCCGGCCGGCGCTGCCGGTCTCAGGCACCGACGGCAAGCCGCTTGGCCGCGTGACCATCGACGGGCTGGTGAAGCGCGCGGCGAGGCCGGCATGAAGGCCTGGCTTCCATCGCTGCTCAGGCTAGCCTTGGTGGTGCTGCTCGTTGCCTTCGTCACCAATCCGGGCTGGTTCGAGCCGCTGCTGAAGCCGCTGACCGAAAACAATGCGCCGGTGATCTACAATCAGGGCAGCCTGCTGACACTGACATTGCTGCATTTGCGCACGGTTCTGATCGCCACCGTGGCCGCAACCATCGTCGCGGTGGCGCTTGCCATCCTGGTCACCAGGCCGGCCGGCGCCGAATTCCTGCCGCTATCGCGCAGCCTGGTCAACATCGGCCAGACCTTTCCGCCGGTGGCGGTGCTGGCGCTTGCGGTGCCGGCCGTCGGCTTCGGCGAGAAGCCGACGCTGATCGCCCTGTTTCTCTACGGCCTGTTGCCGATCTTCGAAAATGCGCTGACCGGCCTGACGACGCTGCCGGCCAATGTCGTCGAAGCGGCGCGCGGCGCCGGCATGACCGGTTGGCAAAGGCTCACCAAGGTCGAGCTGCCGCTCAGCGCCCCGATCATTCTCGGCGGCATCAGGCTGTCGGTGGTGATCAGTCTTGCCACCGCGACCATCGGTTCGACCGTGGCAGCCAAAACGCTGGGCGAAGTGATCATCGCCGGGCTGTTGTCCAACAATCTCGCCTTCGTCCTGCAGGGCGGCCTGATCGTGGCAGCCCTTGCCGTGCTGATCTATGACGGTCTATCGGCGATCGAGCGCTACACGGCGCGCCGCATGGGCCGGGAGACCGAGTAGCCGCGTCTTGCGTCAAGGCCAATTTCAATCGATCTAATAGGAGAGTGCTAACGGCAGCCGCCGCTTGGCCCCAACCATTTAGGCGAAAGCCGGGCAAAAACCGAACAATATCTTGACGTTCGCAGCCCTGTTTCGCATACACCGCTGCGAAGAGGCGGATTCCGTGCACGGAATCCGGTCTTTGTCTCAACGGCCCAGGGAGGGGTTCTTTTGGGCCATCAATCGAGGAAAATCCGGCAATGACAATTATTTCCGCCGTCATCGCCTGCGGCCTGCTTTCAATCCTTTACGCCATCTGGGCGACACGTTCGGTCCTTGCGGCCGATCAGGGCAATGCACGCATGCAGGAAATCTCCGCGGCTATCCGCGAGGGCGCACAGGCCTATCTGGCGCGTCAGTACACCACCATCGCCATCGTTGGCGTCGTCGTCCTCGTGCTCGCCTGGTGGCTGCTGTCCATCACCGCCGCGATCGGCTTCCTGATCGGTGCAGTGCTTTCAGGCGCCGCCGGCTTCATCGGCATGCATGTCTCCGTTCGCGCGAATGTTCGTACGGCGCAGGCCGCATCGAACAGCCTCGCTGCCGGCCTCGACATCGCGTTCAAATCGGGCGCCATCACCGGCATGCTGGTTGCTGGCCTGGCCTTGCTCGGCGTTTCGATCTACTACCTCATCCTGACCCACTTCATGGGCCTCCAGCCCAATGATCGCATCGTCATCGACTCGCTGGTCTCGCTCGGCTTCGGCGCATCGCTGATCTCGATCTTCGCCCGTCTCGGCGGCGGCATCTTCACCAAGGGCGCCGACGTCGGCGGCGATCTCGTCGGCAAGGTCGAAGCCGGTATTCCCGAAGACGATCCGCGCAACCCGGCCACCATCGCCGACAATGTCGGCGACAATGTCGGCGACTGCGCCGGCATGGCCGCTGACCTGTTCGAAACCTATGCGGTGACCGTTGTCGCCACCATGGTTCTGGCTGCCATCTTCTTTGGCGGTACCGCCGTTCTGGGTGCAGCCATGCTTTATCCGCTCGCTATCTGCGGCGCCTGCATCCTGACCTCGATCGTCGGCACCTTCTTCGTCAAGCTCGGTTCCAACGGCTCGATCATGGGCGCACTCTACAAGGGCCTGATCGTCACCGGCCTGCTGTCCATCGTCGGCCTCGGCGTCGCCACCCATGTCACCCTCGGCTGGGGCGAGATCGGCACCGTCGCCGGCATGGTCATCACCGGCAAGAACCTGTTCATATGCGGCCTGGTCGGCCTCGTGGTGACCGGTCTCATCGTGGTCATTACCGAATACTACACCGGCACCAACAAGCGCCCGGTCAACTCTATCGCCCAGGCGTCGGTCACCGGTCACGGCACCAACGTCATCCAGGGCCTTGCGGTCTCGCTGGAATCGACGGCGCTGCCGGCGATCGTCATTGTCGGCGGCATCATCTCGACCTATCAGCTTGCCGGCCTCTTCGGTACGGCGATCGCCGTCACGACGATGCTCGGTCTTGCCGGTATGATCGTTGCGCTCGATGCCTTCGGCCCGGTCACCGACAATGCCGGCGGCATTGCCGAAATGGCCGGCCTGCCCAAGGAAGTGCGCCAGTCCACCGACGCGCTCGACGCGGTCGGCAACACCACCAAGGCGGTGACCAAGGGTTACGCCATCGGTTCGGCCGGTCTCGGCGCACTGGTGCTGTTTGCCGCCTACTCTAACGACCTGAAGTTCTTTGCCGCCAATGGCGACAAATATCCCTACTTCCAGGGCATGGGCGAGATCTCCTTCGATCTCTCCAACCCATACGTCGTCGCTGGCCTGATCTTCGGCGGTCTGATCCCGTATCTGTTCGGCGGCATCGCCATGACGGCCGTCGGCCGCGCGGCGGGCGCCATCGTCGAGGAAGTGCGCAAGCAGTTCCGCGAGGATCCGGGCATCATGGCTGGCACCTCGAAGCCGAACTACGCACGCGCGGTCGACCTGCTGACCAAGGCGGCAATCAGGGAAATGATCATCCCGTCGCTGCTGCCGGTGCTGGCGCCGCTCGTGGTCTATTTCGGCGTGCTGCTGATCTCGGGTTCGAAGGCGTCCGCTTTTGCCGCCCTTGGTGCCTCGCTGCTCGGCGTCATCGTCAATGGCTTGTTCGTCGCCATCTCGATGACCTCTGGCGGCGGTGCCTGGGACAACGCCAAGAAGTCCTTCGAAGACGGCTTTGTCGACAAGGACGGCGTCAAGCATCTCAAGGGTTCCGAAGCGCACAAGGCTTCGGTGACCGGCGACACGGTCGGCGACCCCTACAAGGACACCGCCGGTCCGGCCGTCAACCCGGCGATCAAGATCACCAACATCGTGGCGCTCTTGCTGCTGGCCGTGCTCGCGCACGGCTGATCAAAAGCATCCACTCGAAAACAGAACCCGCGGGAGCGATCCCGCGGGTTTTTTGTTGAAGCGATGACAACGTCGACCCTTCAGCGCTTCGCTTCGCCTAGGTCCTCCAGTGCGTGGTGTGCAAGCATCTCATCCAGGCTCGGCTCGCGTTTCCTTGGCCACGGCCACACCGGTGAACGATCCCCATAACAAAAACCCGCAGGATCGCTCCCGCGGGTTTTTGGTCGCCTGAGATGATGAGGCTTCCGAAATGGAAGCCGAAAGGAATTAGACGCCGCCGCCCGGAATGCTGGGTGCCAGCTTGCTGGCACCGTTGATGATCTGGCTGAGGAAGTTCTGGTCCTTGCCGCCGGTCGGTGTGGTGCGCGAGATGAAGTCGAACATCTTGCCGTCCTTCATCCCGTAATTGGCGATCTGGGTGACGCGGCCATCGGCGCCGAAATAGACCGCCAGCACATGCTGGTCAATCAGCCGTGGCTTGTCGAAGGCGACGTAGCGCTTGCGCGTCTGCGAAATGTAATAGAAGGCCTCGTTGTCGAAGGTCGCGGTCGTCGACGGCGTGCCGAGCGCCAGAAGCACCTGCTCGCGGCTCGAACCGACCGGCACCAGGTCGATTGCCTGCTGGTCTATGACGTAACCTTGCGTCAGCGTCTCACTTGGGCTGAGGTCGCCGATCATCTTGGAGGTGTGGCAGGCGGACAGTGCCGAAACGATCATCAGCAGCGAGATCGCGCCGGCGGGCCTGGACGAGAAGGTCGACTTGAAATTCAGCGCGCGCAACAACAACTCCATTAGCTGGCCGCAACTTGCGCTGGGCCGCGAAACCGGTAAACCAGCTTGCTTGCCGATGCAACAAGCCCACTTCAACAAACGGTCCCCAGGAGACCATCCCCAATGTTCCAGCGCTTTTTTGGCCGCGAACGCTACGCCAACCGCGCTATCACCGAGGCGCTTTACGCACAAATCGTGGCGGCGGCGCGGCAGACCGTGTTTTATTCCCACTGGAATGTGCCAGACACGCCGCTTGGCCGTTTCGAGATGCTGTCGCTGCACATGTTCCTGTTCCAGCACAGGTTGCGCGGGGAGGGCGGTGCGGCGCAAGAGGTCGCCCAGGTTCTGATCGACGAGTTCTTCCTCGACGTCGACCATTCGTTGCGGGAATTGGGCATTGGCGACGTGGGCGTGCCCAAACGCATGAAAAAGCTGGCAAAGATGTTTTATGGCCGAACCGCTGCCTATGACGATGCCCTGAAAAGAAACGACCATGAAGGGCTGACCGCGGCTCTTGCCCGCAATGTCCGGCCCGACGCGGGCGCCTGGCTGGAAGCATCGCTGCTGGCCAACTATGTTACCGACGCGCGCAGTCATCTGGCCGCGCAGACATCCGAATCGATTGTCTCCGGCACGCTGACCTTTCCCGCCGCCAAGGAGGTTGAACAATGAAGCATGTTGACCCGCAAAGCCCGGTCTCCTTCCGGGCAAACGTTACGCGCCTGCCGCAGAAGGGCCTGCCGCTGGTTATCGAGGCCGATGCCGCGCAGCGTGCGGCACTGGCCGAGGAGCACGGGCTGATTTTGGTCGAATCCTATCGCGCCGAGCTTCTGGTCGCGTCGTGGAAGCGCAATGGCGTGAAGATAAGCGGTCGCGTCGAAGCCGACATCACCCAGGCCTGCATCGTCACGCTCGAGCCTGTCGAGGCGCATATCGACGAACCGGTCGAAGCGCTGCTGCTGCCCGAGGATTCCAAGCTTGGACGGCAGGGTTTCGATGGTGGCGGCGAGATCCTGCTCGACGCGGAAGGCCCTGACAGTCCAGAGACATTTTCCGGTGACACGATCGATGTCGGGGCAATCGCCGAACAGTATTTCGGGCTCGCCATCGACCCCTATCCGCGCAAGCAGGGCGCATCGCTCAACACCGGCAGCGAGAACGAACCGGCGGAGAATGAATTTCAGCAAAAACTGCGATCCTTGCTGGGAAAATCCTGAAAAGCTCGCCCGCGACGGAAAAGTCGGTTGTGCGGCAGCCCAAAACCGTTATTTTCGCCGAACCTTCGCGGTCGCTAAAGCGACCTGCCGCCTAACCGTGAGATAAATACCGCGTGATCAGGATTTCCATCGATGCCATGGGCGGCGATCACGGACCAGCCGTGGTCATTCCAGCGCTCATGACGGTCGCGACCCGTCGTCCCGACATCCGCTTCGTCATCTTCGGGCGTGAGGAGGTCGTGCGCCCGGAGCTTGCCAAATTTCCCAAGCTCGCCGAGATCAGTGAATTCTTCCATTGCGAAATTGCGGTCAGGATGGACGACAAGCCGAGCCAGGCGCTGCGCCACGGCCGCTGGAAGTCATCAATGTGGAAGGCCGTCGAAGCGGTCAAGGCCGGCACGGCCGACGCCTGCATTTCCGCCGGCAACACCGGCGCGCTGATGGCGATGTCGAAATTTTGCCTGCGCACCATGGCCACCATCGATCGCCCGGCGATCGCAGCCCTTTGGCCGACATTGCGCGGCGAAAGCGTGGTGCTGGACGTCGGCGCGACCATTGGGGCCGATGCGCAACAGCTCATTGATTTTGCCATTCTCGGCACCGGCATGGCGCGCTCGGTCTTCGGCATAGCCCGGCCCAGCGTCGGCCTGCTCAATGTCGGCGTCGAGGAGATCAAGGGCCAGGAAGAGGTCAAGGAGGCCGGGCGCATGCTGCGCGAAGCCAACATGGCCTCGATGAACTATCACGGTTTCGTCGAGGGTGACGATATCGGCAAGGGCGTGGTCGACGTCGTCGTCACCGAAGGCTTTGCCGGCAACATCGCGCTGAAGACGGCGGAAGGCACGGTGCGCCAGATCGGTGGCTATCTGCGCGCCGCGATGAGCCGGACTCTGATGGCCAGGATCGGCTATATCTTCGCCAAGGGCGCCTTCGATCGCCTGCGCGAAAAGATGGATGTCGGCCGCTCCAATGGCGGCGTTTTCCTGGGGCTGAGCGGCATCGTCGTCAAAAGCCATGGCGGTGCTGATTCTGACGGGTTCGCCGCCGCGATCGAACTCGGCTATGACATGGTCCGCAACAACCTACTCGACCGCATCGAGGCCGATCTGGACCTGTTTCATGCGCGCAACCCGCGTGCCCTGTCAGCTAGGAAATCCGACGTCGTCACCGACGCAAAGGAATAGGAAAGAACTTTGATCAGATCAGTCGTGCGCGGCACGGGCGCCGCGCTGCCCCGCCGAATCATGAAGAATGCCGATTTCGAAGGCATGGTCGAGACCTCTGACGAGTGGATCGCCCAGCGTACCGGTATTCGCCAGCGACATATCGCTGGTGACGACGAGACCACGGCTTCGCTCGGGGAAGCAGCGGCACGTGCCGCACTTGCCAATGCGGGCCTCACGCCCGCCGACATCGATCTGATCGTGCTGGCGACCTCGACGCCAAACAACACATTCCCGGCCACCGCCGTCGAGATCCAGAACCGGCTCGGCATGCATCACGGCTTTGCCTTCGACCTGCAGGCGGTCTGTTCGGGCTTCGTCTATGCC
>NZ_RZRV01000049.1:0-41229 GCF_004023085.1 Mesorhizobium sp. M7A.F.Ca.US.010.02.1.1
ACCCTACTCCGCCCCACCCTACTCCGGCGATGGAACCGGCGGCCGTGATGTCAGCGCCGTGCCGAAGGCGGCGACAACGACGGCTGCGATCCCGGCCAGTTGCGTTGCGGTCAGGCTTTCATGCAGGAACAGGAAGCCGGCCAGTGCGCCCAGCCCCGGCTCCAGGCAGGTCAGCGTGCCGTAGATGCGCGCCGGCATGCGGGTCAGCGCCACCATCTCAAGGAAGAATGGCAACGCGCTGGAAAACAGGCCGACCAGCAGCGCGCTGACCAGGATCGACGGCGCCAGCAGCGCGGTTCCCGCCTGTGCCACGCCGAAGGGCAGCACCAGCACGGCGGCGATCGCCATGCCGTAGGCGGTGGTGCGAGTGCCAAGCTCCGCGCCGGCCTTCTGGGCCAGCACGATGTAGAGCGCCCAAAACCCGCCGGCCGCCAGCGCCAGCATCACCCCGATCGGATCAAGCGGCGCGAGGGAATGAACGAAGGGCGACAACAGCAGGATGCCGGCCACCGCCAGCGCGATCCAGGCAAAGTCGCTGGCGCGCCGCGAGCTCAAGGTCGCCACCAGAAGCGGGCCGGTAAACTCCAGCGCCACCGCGATGCCGAGCGGAATCCTGGCCAGCGCTGCGTAGAACAGGAGATTGAGCGCGGCGAGCGTCACCCCATAGGCGACCAGCCACGGCATGGTGGCACGCGAGGGCCGCATCTGCCAGGGCCGCAGCACCGCGATCAGCATCAGCGCACCGATGACCAGCCTGAGCGTCGTCGTGCCTTGCGCGCCGATCTGCGGGAACAGGCCCTTGGCGAAGGTGGCGCCGATCTGGATCGACACCATGGCGCCCATCAGTGCCGCGACCGGCAAGGGCGCTGCTTCGCGACTGGCAATCGGCGTCGATGTCACGTGATCCCATCCTCCATACCGCCGGGTCCAAACCCGACCGGCGGCATGGAGATAGGGCGAACCGGCCGACCTGTCGTGAGGCAGCCGCAACTGGCTGCTGGGGCAAGGACTGCAGGCACGCTATGAGCCTCCCGGCCGCGAAGCGTTCATTGCCGCGGCGGACAAGGAATAGCTGGAGATGATCCTGTAGGTGTGAGAGCGCAACGACAACGCTTTAGGCGGTGGCAGCCGAGCGCTTGAAGACGATGGTGACCCGCGTACCCTCGGCAGCGCTCGACTGCACGTCGAACTCCGCCCTGGCATTCTCGGTTAGCGAGCGGGCGATCAGCGCGCCGAGCTTGCCGCTCTTGGGCCAGGTCTCGCCGTCCGGCAGGCCGATGCCGTCATCGGCGATCACGATGCGGCAGCCATCACCGTCGACGATGCTGTGCAGCGTGATCGTGCCGCCGTCTCGCCCCTGGAAGGCATGTTTGAGCGCATTGGTCAAAAGTTCGTTCACCACCAGTCCGGTCGGCATGGCGACATTGATCGACACCGGATAGGTGTCGACCTTCATGTCGAGGCGGATGCCCTCGACCGCATGCGAGTTCATCACCGCCGACGCGATCTGGCTGAGATAGACGCCGAGATCGACCTCATCCTTGCCATCGTCCCCCGACAGCGTCTGGTAGAGGATCGCCAGCGCGTCGACGCGCCCTGCCAGCCTCTCGAAACGCTTCTGGTCCGGCTCGGCCGCGTTTCGCGTCTCCATCCGGATCAGTGCGGTGATCATCTGCAGATTGTTCTTCACCCGGTGCTGCAGTTCGCGCAGCAGCGTGTCCTTCTCGCGGATGCGCTCATCGATCGATCGCGCATCTTCGGTTTCGCCATGGGCAGAGACGTCGACCAGCGCCACCAGCCGGAAGCAGGCCTTGCCATTGTCGTCCTCGATGACATTGGAATAGACGTCGACGATCGCCTGTTGGTCTTCCTTCCGCTCCAGCCGGAACGTGCCGATGAAATCGGTGTCCTCGACCACGGCCTCGAACAGCGGCCGGCCCTTCTGCTTGTGCAGGCCGGTGCCGGAAAGCGCCGCCCAGTGTTGCCGAGCGAGCGTCGCCGCCTTGAGGCCGGACAGTTTCTCGAATTCCGGATTGGCATAGACGACACGCTCCTTCGCACCGAGGTCGGAGACGGCAATGGCGATCGGCACCTGGTCGAGGAACTTCTTGAACTGTTCGCTTTCCAGCGCGCTGGCAAGGTCCGGCGTTTCGAGCAGCTGCCCGACCGCTTCGGCCTTCTGTGTATCGGATGTCATCTGCGACGCCTGTGCTGTGTGATCACCATCAATAACAGCGATGCGATCTCCCCGCCATCGCCAAAGCACGAGCCGGCATTTCACGCGCCGCCACGAGCGGTGTGTCGCACAATCTCGAAATCTGCGTAGCCGCGTCGAAATACTTGACCGAGGCCCGCTCACGAGGCCGGCTTCGACGCCAGCCGTGGACCGGTCTTGACGTCGACGATCTCCGGCTTGGCACTGTCCACCGCGCCGTCCCAACCGCCGCCGAGCGCCTTGTTGAGGGCGATGTAGTTGATCGCCAGCAGGACGCGGCTTTGCAGCAGCGAGTCCTCGGCCGAGTAGAGAGAGCGCTGGGCGTCGAGCACATCGAGAAGGCTTGTCTCGCCGGCCTTGTAGAGCGTGCCTTCGAGACTTGCCGCCTCGCCATAGGACCTCGCCGACGAGGCGAGCTTGCCGATCCGGATGCGCTCCTGTGACAACAGCACCAGCGCATTCTCGACATCCTCGAGCGCCGTCAGCACCGAAGACCGGTATGCGATGAAATATTGATCGCGCTGCGCCTTGGCGACCTCGACGGCGGCCTGCAATTGACCGGCATTGAACACCGGCACGCTGAGCGTCGGCCCGAACGACCAGCCAATCGACGAATTCTTGCCGAGATCGCCGAGCTTCAGCGCCGCCGTGCTGATGTCTCCCGTCAGGCTGACCGAGGGATAACGGGCGGCTTCGGCCTGGCCGACCTTGGCGGTGTATTGCGCATATTGGCGCTCCGCCATGCGCAAATCGGGCCGCGACAGCAGGAGGTCGGCGGGAATTCCGGTGGGCATCGGCAGGCGTGGTGCAGGGATTGGGGCGACCCGCTTCAGCCGCTCGTTGAGCGAGGCAGGCGGCCGGCCGGCCAGCACCGCGAGACGATGCACGGCCTGGGCATAGCTTGCCTCCAGCGTCGGCACCGCGGCTTCGGTGCTCGCTGCCTGCCCCATCGCCTTGGCGACATCGGCGGCGGTCGCCGTGCCCGCCTGAGCCATGGTGCGGGTAAGTTCGGCGGTCTGCCTTTGCGACGCGACCGAACGGCGGGCGAGCGCGATGCGGGCCTGGTAGCCGCGCGCCTGGGCATAATAGGAAGCGACATCACCGACCAGGGTGAGAAGCGTCGAGCGCAGTTCCTCCTGTGAGGCGTCCAGCCCGTAACGCGCGGCCTCGACGCCCCTGCGGTTGGCGCCGAACAGGTCGAGTTCCCAGCTGGCGTCAAAGCCGGCCTGATACTCGCTGTAGGTGGCATCAGAGCCTGACGTGGCTTCTGACGACTTGTTGCGGGAGACCGAGCCGGAGCCGTCGGCCGACGGCAGCAACGTGCCGGCACTCTGGCGATAGCTGGCGCGCGCCTCGCGGATCCTGGCCTTGGCGGTGGCGACATCGAGATTACCGGCAACCGCTTCCTCGACAAGCGTGTTCAACTCGGGATCGCGCAGCCGCTGCCACCATTTCGACAGTTGCGCCGGCAGGGCAGGCTTTGTCGGCTTCTGGCCGCTCCAGCTTGCAGGCATCGCCAATATCGGCGTCTGATAATCCGGACCGACGACGCATCCCGCGAGCAGGACAGCGGTAAGCATAGGCGCAAGGAGCCGCCTCGCGGCCACCGAGCCACGTTCCAAGCCTGTCATGTGAAGTTTTCCTTATTGCTGGTTGGCCGTCACCGGCGTCTCGCCCGTATCTGGTTTGGCCGCCCTGCCCTTGAAGATGCGTCGCACCGTGACGAACAATAGCGGCACCAGGAACACGCCGATGACCGTCGCCGCGATCATGCCGCCCATCACGCCGATGCCGACCGAGTTCTGCGCGCCCGAGCCCGCGCCGCTGGCAATCGCCAGCGGCAGCACGCCGAGGATAAAGGCCAGCGACGTCATCAGGATCGGCCGCAGCCGCTGTCGCGCCGCCTCCAGCGTCGCCTCGACCAGCCCCATCCCGGCGGTCTGCCGCTCGATGGCGAACTCGACGATGAGGATGGCGTTCTTGGCGGCTAGACCGATCGTGGTCAGCAGGCCGACTTTGAAATAGACGTCGTTGGACTGGCCGAACAGGCTTGCCGCCAGCAGCGCGCCGAAGATGCCGATCGGCACCGACAGCATGACCGCGAACGGGATCGACCAGCTCTCATAAAGTGCTGCCAGGCACAGGAACACCACAAGTGCCGAGATCGCATAGAGCGACAGCGCCTGGTTGCCGGAAAGCTTCTCCTGGTGCGACAGCCCTGTCCATTCGTGGGAATAGCCGGCGGGCAGTTGCGCGACAAGCTTGTCGATCTCGTCCATGGCGGCACCCGAGCTGACGCCCGTGGCCGCCGCTCCCTGGATCTCGACCGCCGCCGAACCATTGTAGCGCTCCAGCCTGGGCGAACCGAATGTCCAATGGCTGGAGGCAAAGGCCGAGAACGGCACCATCGCGCCGCTGGCATTGCGGACCTGCCATTTGTCCAAATCTTCCGGCTGCATGCGGAAGTTCGGGTCCGACTGCAGATAGACTGGTTTCACCCGCCCGCGATCGATGAAGTCGTTGACGTAGTCGCTGCCCCAGGCGGTCGAAAGCGTGTTGTTGATGTCGGCCAAGCTGACGCCCAGCGCGCTGGCTTTTTCCTGGTCGATGTCGACCGAGAATTGCGGCTGGTCTTCCTGCCCGTTGGGCCTTGTGTTGGCGAGCAGCTTGCTCTGCCCGGCCAGGGCCAGAAGCTGGTTGCGCGTCTGGATCAGCGCGTCATGGCCGGCGCCGTTGACGTCCTGCAGGTAGAAGTCGAAGCCGTTGGTGTTGCCGAAGCCCTGGATGGCCGGAGGCGCGAGCGCGAAGACCTGCGCATCCCTGATCTTCGAAAACGCGCCCATTGCCCGGCCGGCGATTGCCTGTGCGGCCGAGGCCGGCGATTTGCGCAGGTCGAAATCCTTCAGCCGCACGAAAGCGATGCCGACATTCTGCCCTGCGCCGCCGAAGCCGAAGCCGGAGGCGGTGAACACCCCGTCGACGACGTCCTTCTCCTGGTTGAGATAATGGTTGGTCACCTCTGCCAGCACGCGCTCCGTGCGATCCTGCGTCGCGCCGACCGGCAGCTGCACGCTGGTGATCAGGATGCCCTGGTCCTCTTCCGGCAGGAACGAACTCGGCAGCCGGGCAAACATCCAGCCCACGGCAACGACGATGGCCAGGAACACGACGAGGAAACGCCAGGACCGGTTGATGATGCCGTGCGAGCCGTCGCGATAGGCAAGCGTGCCGCGATCGAAGACCCGGTTGAACCAGCCGAACGGACCGGTCTGCGTCGCATGGTCCTTGGGCGGCCGCAGGATCGTGGCGCAAAGTGCGGGAGTCAGCACCAGTGCGACCAGCACGGACAGCACCATCGCCGAGACGATGGTCACCGAGAATTGCCGGTAGATGATGCCGGTCGAACCGCCGAAGAAAGCCATCGGCACGAACACGGCCGAAAGCACGGTGGCGATGCCGATCAGCGCGCCGGTGATTTCGTGCATAGACTTGCGCGTCGCCTCTTTCGGCGGCAGGCCCTCTTCCTGCATCACGCGTTCGACATTCTCGACCACGACGATGGCGTCGTCGACCAGCAGGCCGATCGCCAGCACCATGGCGAACATGGTCAGCGTGTTGACGGAATAGCCGAACAGCGACAGCACGCCGAACGTGCCGAGCAGCACCACCGGCACGGCAATCGTCGGGATGATGGTGGCGCGCAAATTCTGCAGGAAAATGAACATCACGAGGAACACCAGCACGATCGCTTCGGCCAGCGTCTTGACCACCTCCTCGATCGACAGCCGCACGAAAGGCGAAGTGTCGTAGGGATAGACGACCTCGACGCCTTGCGGGAAGGTCGAGCTCAGCCGGGCGATCGTCGAACGCACCGCCTCGGCGGTGTTGATGGCATTGGCGCCGGTCGCCAAATTGACGGCGACGCCCGCCGCCGGCTTGCCGTTGTAATTGGCCTGCGTCGTATAGCTTTCGGCGCCGAGTTCGACGGTGGCGACGTCGTTGAGGCGTACCAGCGAGCCGTCCGTCTGGCTCTTCAGGATGATGTTGCGGAACTGTTCGGCGGTCTGCAGCCGGCTCTTGGCCGTCACGGTGGCATTGAGCTGCTGGCCCTTGCGCGCCGGCAGGCCGCCGAGCTGGCCGGCCGAAACCTGCGTGTTCTGCGCCTCGATCGCCGAGGCCACGTCGCTCGGCATCAAGGCGTATTTGGCGAGCTTGTCGGGGTCGAGCCAGATGCGCATGGCATAGCCGGAGCCGAACAGCTGCGTCGAGCCGACACCCTCGACGCGCTTCAGCGTGTCGTTGACGGTGGCATCGACATAGTCGGCGAGATCGGTCGAGTTCATCTTGCCGTCGGTCGACACGAAGCCGATGACCATCAGGAAGCCGGTCGAGGATTTGGAGACGGTGATACCGTTGCTCTGCACCACCTGCGGCAGCTGCGACTGCACCAGCTGCAGCTTGTTCTGCGTCTGCACCTGGGCGGTATCGGGATCGGCTGATGTGGTGAAGGTCAGCGTGATCGAGGCCGAACCGGTCGAGGTCGACGTCGCCGTCATGTAGTCGAGATTGTCGATGCCGGTCATGCCCTGCTCGATGACCTTGGTCACCGAGTTCTCGACGGTCTGCGCGTCGGCGCCCGGATAGGTTGCGCTGATATTGACCGTGGTCGGCGCGATCTGCGGATATTGCGAGATCGGCAGCGAGGTGAGCGCCAGAAGCCCGCCCAGCATGATCACGATGGCGATCACCCAGGCGAAGATCGGCCGGTTGATGAAGAATACGGACATCGCTCAGTTCCCGGCCGCGGCGGCAGGCGCCGGTTTGGCAGCGTTGGACGCGGCGGGCGCGGCGGAAGTGCCCTGCCCGCGGTCCTTGACCTCGCCTGTCGTCTCGTCGATCGTCACTTCGACGCCCGTCGCGTCGCCGCCGGGGCGCACCAGCTGCATGCCCTCGACGATGACGCGGTCGCCGTCGCCGACACCCGAATCCACCAGCCAGTTGTTGCCGACGCTGTTGCGCACTGCGAGCACGCGCGTCTCGACCTTGCCCTGCGCATTGATGACCATGGCGGTGGCCTCGCCCTTGGTGTTGCGGCTGACGGCGCGCTGCGGCACCAGGAAACTATTCTGCGCGACGCCCTCCTCGACCAGCGCCCGCACATACATGCCGGGCAAAAGCAGGCGATCGGGATTGGGAAACTCGGCTCTGAGCGCGAAGGTGCCGGTGGTCTGGTCGACATTGGCGCCGGCGAATTCCAGCTTGCCGGTCTGCGTGTAGATGGTGCCGTTCTCGAGCTTCAGCTTGACGCTGACATTGGGGCCGCTGAACTTCAGCCGCCCTTCCGAGATCGCCTGGCGCAGATTGAGCAGGTTGGTGCTCGACTGTGTGACGTCGACATTGATCGGATCGAGGGCACGAATGGTCGTCAGCACAGTGTCCTGGTTGGCGGTCACCAGCGCACCCGGCGTCAGCGTGGACTTGTCGATGCGCCCGGCGATCGGCGCGGTGATCGAGGTCCGGTCGAGGCTGATGCGCGCGGTCTCGGCACTGGCCTTGGCCGAGGCGACATCGGCTTGCGCCTGTGCCAGCGTGGCGGCGGCATCGTCATAATCCTGTTTGGAAACAACGTTCTGCTTCAACAGACCGGCATAACGGTCGAACTTGGCCTGTGCGGTGGGCACCGCCGCTTGCGCCTTCTGCTGTGCGGCGACCGCGCTGTCATACGACGCCTTGTAGCTCGCCGGATCGATGAGGTAGAGCGGCTGTCCCGCCGCCACCTCGCTGCCCTCCTTGAACAGGCGCTGCTGGATGATGCCGTTCACTTGCGGGCGCACCTCGGCAACCAGCGAGGCCGCCGTGCGTCCCGACAGCTCGGCGGTGATTGCCACCGATTGCGGATGCAAGGTGACGACGCCGACTTCCGGTTTGCCGGGCGCGCCCATGCCGGCGGGGGCGCTGCCCTCCTGCGAGCAGGACGCCAGCAGAAGAGTGGCGGCGAACATCGCGGCCCAGGGCGCCAGACGACGCGCCGAAAAACGAGGCTGGCTAGACTTGGAAATCATGGCCTGGATCTTTCCCTGGAGTTGCGTACGCGCTGGCAATGGACCGCTTGGTCGAGGGCATGCCGATCCATATGATGATAGGCCGCACCCGTCGGCGGGCGGCGACGAGCAATGCTTCGAAGCGGCTCATGTCGCGCTCCTTCTCGTCGGCCGGAGCTGCTCGAAGGTCGAGTAGCTGGCCGCGATGCCCACCAACATCATTATGCCGATCAGCGAGGACATGCCAAGCGCCTTGCCGGAGTTCACGCGATCTTGCGGTCATGATGTCCATGGTTGTCGAGCGACTGCGAGAGCGGAAGCGACAGCCGCCAGGCGGCGAAGCGCAGGCGGATCGCGCCCTTCAGCGTGTCGGCCGGCAGAGCCAGTGGCAGGCCGCGTCCGGCATGGTCGAGTGACAATCTCGGGCTGGCGGACGCGAGCAGCCGCAGCAGTATCATGGCTTCCCACATCGTCGTGCTTCCGTTTGATTTGAACTGGGCATGATTTGAAAAATAGGGATGGCGAAGATACGCCCGCCATCCCTGAAAGAGACCGGCCGGCCCGAGAACGGGTTGGGTACCGGGCCGGCCGGCGCAGCCGGTCAGAGTTCTCAGCCGTTCCCGGGCTGGGGCGGCGGACTGCCATCGTTGGGCAGACCTCGGGGGCCGGCTGCATCATCCGGCGGACCGCCCCAGGGACCGGGGGGTGGTCCGTGGGGACGTTCCGCCGAAGCGAGGATTTCGAGCTGTTCGGGCGTCAGCTTGGCGCGCAGTGCCGCGATCGCGTCTTTCAGCTTGCCGGCCGAAACCGCGCGGGCCGTGACGTCGTCGGCCAGTTTTTCCTGGAAGGCGAAGGGATCGCGCTTGCCGTCAGGGCCGGCTGAGTCGGAGCCCTTCGCTTCAGGACTGCCGGAGCCATCAGGACCACCGGGCCGCCCATGATCGGGCCGTGGCGGCGCCAGCACGGCCTGCAGCGCGCTGGTGTAGTCGCGCCAGGCGTCGAGCTGTTCGGAGCGGATGCCGACGCGGGTCTCGAGCGCTGCCAGCCGGGCGGCCAGCATGAATTCCGGCGGCGGACCCATGCGGCGGGGGCCAAAGCCTTCCGGTCCAAAACCTCGCGGGCCAAAACCCTGCGGACCATGCCGCATCGGCCCGTGCGGGCCGGGTCCGGCCATCGGGCCATGATCGGGTCCATCCTGCATTGCCCCACTCTGCTGGGCCATGACCGGTGGCGGCTCGCCGGGGGCGGCACCCGGATCGCGCTGTGTCGCCAGCACGGGGTGAATTGCGGCGACGGAAAACAGGCCGAGCGCAAGAAGTCTGCTTCGCATGACGGTGTTCCTTTCTCTCATGCTCGGACAAATGAGAGGATAGGAAGCGTATTTGTCCGCTTCGCGTCGGCGTATTGCCGAAGGTTTCCGCAAGAGGGCAATTTGTAACTGAATGTTTCCCACGGCCTGCCGGAAACATTCAGTTGCAATTTTCCGTGCCGCTTGGATGCGGCTCTCCCTATAATCGCGGCCAAGGCAAGGGCACGGTCATGCAGTCACAACCCCATATCCTCGTCGTCGACGACGACCGCGAGATCAGGACGCTTCTCCAGCGCTATCTCGACAGCCAGGGCTTTCGTGTCACAGCTGCGGCGGACCGGCGCGAATGCGAACAGAGGCTGGGCGCGGGCCAGTTCGACCTGATCGTGCTCGACGTCATGCTGCCGGACGGCTCGGGGCTCGATATCTGCCGGGCCTTGCGTGACCGCAAGCCGCATATCCCGGTCATCCTGCTGACGGCGCTGAAAGAAGATGTCGACCGCATCATCGGCCTGGAACTCGGCGCCGACGACTATCTCGGCAAGCCGTTCAACCCGCGTGAGCTCATTGCCCGCATCCGTGCCGTGCTCAGGCGCTCGGCTCCCGAGGAGGCGCCCGCCTCCCCGCGCGCGCGTACCTACCGCTTCGCCGGCTACAGGCTGGAGCCGGACACCCGCAAGGTGACGGATGCACAAGGCGTGGCCGTCGACCTTACGGGCGCCGAGTTCGACCTCTTGCAGGTGTTTCTCGACCGTCCCGGCCGGCTTTTATCGCGCGACCAGCTTCTCGACCTGACGCAAGGCCGCGAGCGCGACCCGCTGGAGCGTTCGGTCGATGTGCTGGTGAGCCGGCTGCGCCGCAAATTTTCCGACACCGGCGACGGGCCGCTGTTCAAGACCGTGCGCAATGGCGGCTACCAACTCACCGCGCGCGTCGACACCGTGGAGAGCCACGCGTGAACTCGCTGCGCCGCCGTCTCATCCTGCTGCTGGTCGCCTCGATCGTCGGCGTCGTCGGCCTGGCGACGGCCGCCATCATCAGCGTGCGCGGCGGCGGACCGCCGCCGGAACTGACCGTGCCCTGGATTGCCCAACAGATGGAACTGGTGGTGCGGCTTTTGCCGGGGCCGATCCCCGACGTCCTGCGGGTGCAATTCGCCGACCATCCGGCGGGCGGCAAGGTGGCTCGTGCGGAAACGGCGATGCTCAATGACATCCTGCACCGCCGTGGCCTCGACTTTCCGGCGGTCGTCAACGAGAAGACGGACGAACCCGGCCAGATCGCATCGATGCACCTGCCTGACCGCCGCTGGGCGATCATGGAGGTGCCGCATCTCAAGCCGCCAAGGCGCGAATGGCTGGTCTTGGCCGGCTGGATCTCGCTGATCGTCGCCGGCGCCACGGCGGTGTCGGTCTATTTCACCTCGGTGCTGATCCGCCCGCTCGAGATGCTGGAGGCCGCCGTCTCCAAGATCGGATCGGACGGCGTGCTGGCGGCGGTGCCGGAAGTGGGCTCGGCCGAGGTCAAGGCTACCGCGCATGCGCTGAACCAGCTCTCGTCGCGGCTGCGGACCGCC
This sequence comes from Mesorhizobium sp. M7A.F.Ca.US.010.02.1.1, assembly GCF_004023085.1. Classification (NCBI taxonomy): domain Bacteria; kingdom Pseudomonadati; phylum Pseudomonadota; class Alphaproteobacteria; order Hyphomicrobiales; family Phyllobacteriaceae; genus Mesorhizobium; species Mesorhizobium sp. M7A.F.Ca.US.010.02.1.1. The sequence goes on from NZ_RZRV01000049.1 coordinate 11,142, forward strand.
ATGGAAAGCCGAATGCGGCTGGTCGCCGCCGCCGGCCATGATCTGCGAACGCCGATGACGCGCATGCGGCTGCGCGCCGAATTCCTCGACGACGAACGCGACAAATGGCTTCACGACCTCGACGAACTCGACCGCATCGCCGATAGCGCCATCCGCCTGGTGCGCGAAGAAGTGAACCAGGACGCCGTCGAACCGGTCGACCTGGCAAAGACGGTGCGCGATATCGAAGCCGAGATGGTATCGCTCGGCCATGCCGTCTCGATCGGGCACCTGGACAAGGTTTGCGTGCGGGCCGGCGCGCTTGGCCTGCGCCGCGCCTTGCGCAACCTGATCGTCAACGCCGCCACCCATGGCAAGGCGTGCCGCATCGACCTGGCCGCAGCCGACAATCGCGCCGTGCTGACCATATCTGACCATGGCCCGGGCATACCCACGGAACTCCTGAACAAGGCGTTCGAGCCCTTCTTCCGCGTCGACCCCGGCCGCCTGCAATCCGTCCCCGGAGCCGGTCTTGGCCTCGCCATCGCCAAGGAAATCATCGAGCGCTACGGCGGCATCGTGACGCTGCAAAACCGCCGGGGCGGCGGGCTGGAACAGACGGTGGTGTTCGAGGGAGTGTGAGGAGCGTTACGTGCGAGTTCCCGTTGGACGGAATGCCTGCCTCGGGAGCAGTGAGCCTTACGGCAAGAAAAAGACGGCGACGATGCTGCACCGCGCAAAGCCAATGGTTCCAGCCCATTTCTCGGCGTAACCAGAGCCAATCCCCTCGGCAAAAAACACAGACTCCGAAATTTCGCCTGGTTTAACAAAAGATTAGGCCTATCTTATTGCGTCAGCCTACGACGTCCTCCCAATCAGCCGAAGCAGGAATCTTTAGCGCTTGCTCACATAAGTATTTCATCCCGGTAGATTTTTTGTGTTGCGCCGCACAATAGGGTGGCCGAACCATTCCTTTGGGGTTCGTTTGCGACTGGACATACGCTGTGGAGGATTCCGGCACGTTGACCAACTTGTGCTGTTCGTCCGTCGATTTCGAGCCCGGCCCGATCGGACTCGCCGCGATCGGACCCGCAAAGCGAAGGTTTGACGGTGCCGGTGCCCTGGCGGATCTCGTCCGCCTGGTGCCCGAAACGACCGGCTGGCGGATACGTCGCGGACATCAATGCCGCGGAAGCCGCTGATGGGAAGCGCCCGCGACGTCCAACTTGATGCGTTGAGAGCCATCGCCGTGACGATGGTGTTGTATTCCCATTTCTTCGCCGCTGGAGGATCTTCATTCTGGGGCCATATCGGCGTGCGGCTGTTCTTCGTGCTGAGCGGCTTCCTCATCACGCGCCTGCTCCTGGACGCGCGTTCGGCCGCCGAATTCGAGACCGGCCCCGCGCTGCGATCCTTCTATATCAGGCGAGGCTTGCGGATATTTCCGCCCTATTTTGCCGTCCTGGGTTTCGTCTGGCTGGTCGACCTGGACCAATCCAGGGGATCGCTGGTCTGGCATGCGCTTTACCTGTCGAATTTCTGGTATGCGCTGCGCAATGACTGGAACCCTTGGGTGCTGTGCCATTTCTGGAGCCTGAGCATCGAGGAGCAGTTCTATCTTGCCTGGCCGCTGGTCGTCCTTTTGGCCCCACGCCGCCGCTTCGAACAGATCTGCATCGGCGTCATCGCACTGTCGCTGGCCTATCGCTTCTATTGGCCGATCACCGCCACGCCGGCGCTGGCGCGCGACCTGCTGCCGCCGGCGTCCATGGATGCGCTGGCGACGGGCGCGCTGCTTGCCTGCTGGCGGTCCAGGGGGGCGGCCCTGCCGCATTGGATGCGACTGGGCTGGCCTGGCTTCGCGGCCGCATTCCTTGTCATCGAGTGGTTTGTGCCAGCGCCTGCCGATCCGATGCTGGAATGGACCCACTGGCTCGTGCGGCAGGTCCTGCCCCTGGTGCCACTGATGGTCATCGTAGCCGCCTGTTCGCGCGGCCTTGGCGGCATCCTGGGCAAGCTTGCCGAACTGCCGCCGCTGCTTGGCCTCGGCCGCATCAGCTACGGCATCTATCTCTACCATCCGATATTGCTGTCGCTCGCCGTCAAGGCGCAGCCCTGGATTCCGCTCAACGTCTCGGAGCAAGGGCCAGGGCGATTCCTTGTCGCGGGCGCCGCCACGATTGTCGCGGCCTGGATTTCCTGGGTGGTTTTCGAGAGGCCGCTCAACAGCCTGAAGCGCTACTTCCCCTATGTCGCGCGCACCCGCTCCGCACAGGGCAGCCATGGCGGCTGGCTCGCGACGGCGGCCGTCGGACCGCCCGATGGCCGCACACCGGCGCTCGAACTCCAGCGCACGGATGCAGGACGATGACCGCCGCGCCGCTCGTCTCCGTCCTGTTGCCGGTCTACAATGCCGGTCCCTATCTCGCCACCGCGCTGGGAAGCATCCTGCGGCAGGATTACGGCCGCCTGGAGATCATCGCGATCGATGACGGCTCGACCGACAATTCGCTCGAGATACTCGAGCGCTGCCAAAAGGCCGATAGCCGCATTTCGATCGTCTCGCGCGAAAACCGCGGCCTTGTCGCGACGCTCAACGAAGGGCTGGCGCTCGCCCGGGGCGAACTGGTCGCGCGGATGGACGCCGACGACGTCGCCTATCCCTGGCGTTTGTCGCGCCAGGTGGCGCTGTTCGAGCGGCGGCCCGAACTGGGCTTCTGCGGCGCCGGCGTCGACATGTTGATCCGCGGCCGCATCGCCATCGGCAGGCCCGATCCGGTGTTCCAGTTCGGCCGCATCCCGATATTGGCGATGTTCTTCACAATCTTCATGCACCCGACAGTCGTCTACAACAGGAAGGTCGTCGACGACAGCGTTCTCCACTACGACCAGGCCTACAGGCACGCCGAGGATTTCGATCTTTTCAGGCGGCTGGCCAGCCGCTACCCGGCAGCCATGATGCCCGAAAACCTGGTCGTGTACCGCGTCCATCAGGCAAGCGTGACCAGCCGGCACGTCAAGGAGATGCGCAGGACGCATTTGCGGATCGTGGCCGAGAACCTCGAGCGCGAGGGCCTGGCGCAGGCCACGCGGGACCTGCGCGACATTGGCGACGCGGTCAGCCACGACACGGTTGCCCGTGCGGCCGGCTTCATCGTCGCGCTGGAGGAGGAAATCCGCTCGCTGCCGGCGGCGACGCGGCCGAGCTTCGAGGCCGGCGCGCTGAACCTGTTCTATTTCCTCTACCAGCTGGTGGCCGACGAAAAGCAGCCCGCGCTGACGCATGAATTGCTGACGCGGACCGCGAAATGGAATGCCATCCGGCGCCGCGAGCAATATGCGCTGCGGCCCGGCGCCTGGGCGCCCTGGCTCAGCCTTGCCTCGCTGTCGGCCGCCAGACAAGCCGATGCCATGGCATACTTCTTCAAATCCGCGCCCGCCGCGGCGGTTCTGGCGTCTCATCGGTTGAGTTAGGGGCATGATCGTCAAAGCCAACCAACCTCTGCAGCGCGATCGTTCGACGGCGCTTGGCCCTGCCCCGGCCGGTCCCCGCCCGGAACGAGCGGCGCCGGAAGTCAGCTTCATCATCTGCACGCGCAATCGCGTCGCCGTGCTCGATGCCTGTATCAAGTCGGTGCAAGCCGCGTGCCGCGCACATGCCGGCTTCGCCGCCGAACTCGTGGTCGTCGACAACGGTTCGAGCGACCGCACGGCCGAACGCCTGGCCAGCATCGCCGCTGCGTCGGACATTCCGTTCACGCCGGTCTGCGAGCCGCGCCCCGGACTGGCGGCCGCGCGCAACGCCGGGCTGCGGCGCGCGCGCGGCCGTGTGCTGGTCTTCGTCGACGATGACTGCGCGGTCCATCGCGACTATTTGCGCGATCTGGAGCGACACTATGCGTCCGGGGAACAATGGCTCATCCGGGGCGGACGTGTCGAGCTTGGCGATGCCAGGGATTTGCCGTTCACCATCAAGCGGTCGTGGGCGCGCGAGCGGCTGACGCCAGATGTTCATCCCGGCGGTTTCGTGCTGGGCTGCAACATGACGATGCACCGCGACGTCGCGGCCCGCATCGGCTATTTCGACGAACGCTTCGGCGCGGGCGGACCATTGCGGTCGGCCGAGGATACCGATTATCTCGTGCGCGCGATGCTGCTCGGCATCGCAGTCGAGTATGTGCCTGATATGACGATATTCCATCATCATGGCCGGCGGGATCGCAAAGCCATCGAAAAGCTCCACCGCGACTACAGCCTGGGCAATGGCGGGCTCTGCCTGAAGCATATTCGCCATGCGCCCTGGCTGCTTCGCCATTTCTGCTGGGCCGCAAGAGGGGCTATCCGGGAATTGGCGGGAGGCCCCGCCTTCGATCGTGAACTCAACCTGCCGCACTGGCCGATCGTCGCCATGAATTTGCTCGGCGCGGCCAGGTTCGCGGTTCTCCTTCTGGCCAGACGGCCGCGGGCCGAGCCAGTGCGGCAAGATCAGCAAGCCAATGCCCAGGCGAGGTGAAACGCTATAATGCCGATGCTGCCGCCAAGCCTGCCGATGCTGTTCCGGGCGTGCGGAAAGCGGCAACTGCGCCTGCTTCCGGCGGTGGTGGTACTCGGCCTGCTCAGCGCCGTCCTCGAAGGGTTCGGCATCGGCCTGATCATCCCATTGCTGGGCATCATCATGGGACATGGGGATGCGGCCGGAATGGGCGGCTTCTCCGCTGTCCTCCAGCATGTCGGATCGGGCTTGAGCGAGCGCGACCGGCTGATCGTCATTTCGGTCGCCATCCTCGGCTCGATCATCCTGAAGAACGTCTTCGCCTTCGCCAACACGCTGCTGACGACCTTCATCTCCGGCAAGGCAAGCCATTCCATCCGCAGCGCCCTGTCGGAGCAGCTGTTGCGGGTCGGCTACCCATTCTTCCTGCGGCAAAGCCCCGGGCGCCTGCTCAACATCATCTCCAACGAATCCTGGCGGGCCTCCGATGCGATCCAGATCATGCTGTCGGCCATCGTCAGCGCATCGGCCGCCATCATCCTCTTGGCTTTCCTGTTGCTGCTTTCGTGGCGCATGACGCTTCTGGTCACGCTCGGACTGGCGCTCGTCCAGATCGCGCACGCCATCCTCTCTGCCAATCTGAAGGAGCCCAGCCGCAGCGTCGCTTCGCGCAACGGCCACCTCGCCTCGCAGATGCTTCACCTTGTGCATGCCGGACGGCTGATCCGCATCTTCGGACAGGAGAACCGGGAAAAGGCGATATTCGACACGGCGTCGGATGCGGTTCGCCGCGCCTCCTTCGCGCTGCTCGTGCGCCAGGGAGCGCTGCCGCCGCTGACGGAGGTTCTCCACGCCATGCTGTTCCTGGCGGTGGTGATCGGCGCCTGGCTGGCGCAGGTGAGTTTCCCGCTGATCATCGCGTTCGTCATCCTGCTCTACAGGCTGCAGCCGCATATGCGGGCCCTGCAGGGGTCGTGGAGCCAGTTGCAGGGCCTGAGCGGATCGCTCGAAGAGGTGACATGGCTGCTGGATCCCGCCGGCAAGCCGCAACCGCCGCAAGGCGACGAGCCGTTCCACGGCCTGCGCCAGGGCATCAAGTTCGACGATGTGACATTCACCTATTCCGGTACGGACCGGCGCGAGGTCGTGCTGCATGCGGCGACATTCGAAATCCGCGGCGGCCGCTCGACGGCGCTGATCGGCCGCTCGGGCGCCGGCAAAACGACGATCGTCAATCTCCTGTGCCGCTTCGTCGAACCGGACACTGGCAGCATCCTCGTCGATGGATCGCCGCTCGACGGGATCGACGCCAGCCAGTGGCGACGGCACATCGCCCTGGCCAGTCAGGAACTGGAACTGGTCGATGGCAGCATTTTTGAAAACATAACCTACGGGCAGGATACGGCGACAGCCGGCGACGCCGAGGCCGCCGCAAGACTGGCCGAAGCGCACGAGTTCATCGAAAGGCTGCCTCAGGGCTACGAGACGCTGGTCGGCTACAGGGGCGTCAATCTGTCGGCGGGACAGAGGCAGCGGATCGCCTTGGCGAGAGCCCTGGTCCGCGATCCCGATCTCCTCATCCTGGACGAAGCCACCAATGCGGTGGACGGGCTGTCGGAAGCGGCCATCGTCGAGACCCTGAAGTCGAGAGCCGGCCGCCGCACGACCATCGTCATCAGCCACCACCACAGCACCATCTCGTTCTGCGACGACGTGGTCATCCTGAGCGGCGGCCGCGTGAAAAAGCAGGCCCCTTTCGGCGCCCTGGCCTCGCTCAGCATGGACGAGCTTTATCAGCACGAGCCGCTCGACTGAGGAGGCACCGCCGGCCGCGATCGTTTCCCGGGCGTGTTTGCAGCCTCCGGCCGGCGGGTCGTCGCAAAGGTTCGAATCAGAAGCTTGGGGAAGTGCCGCTGGCACCTTCCGTGATCGCACCAATGCCGCCCGGGACCGAGGCGCGCTACCTTGCCTGTGCGGCGGACCTGTCGATCCGCCTGGCCGGTGCCCCATTGGGCTTACTCTCCGGGTGAGGTGCCGGCCTCCCATGCACAAAAGACCTGAAGCGGGTCGCCTGAAGCCCTTCAGCGCCACACTTCAGCTAGCGGCGCCGACATTCCTGCGCATGCGCCGCCTGCCCGTCGTCCGTGCTTTCTTCGCCATCGCCCCGGCTATCTCGACCACGCCGTTCTCGGGCGGCCTGCCATTGGTGGCCTTGTGGAGCCGCTCGTAGGGCAGCAGTTCCTTGATCCGGGCATTGAGCGATGCGATTTCGGCTTTGAGGTCCTCGCATTCCTGCCTCTGCACGTCGAACTGTATCTGTTCTGACGCCTGTTGCAGCGTCAGTTGAGAAAGGTTGGCGTTCACCTTGGAAAGACTCATCTTGTCGCTTTCGCTCTCCTGGGTCAGCGCGGACAGTCTTTCATCGGCGATCTTCTTTTCGGCCAGGGCGTCGTTCAGTTCGCTCTTGAGCCTGGCGATCTCGCCTGCGGCTTCGCTGTTTTCGGTCGAGGTTTGCTCCAGCCGCGATTGCAGGTTCTGGATCTCCGAGTTCAACCCGCGCATTTCCGCCTGGCCGCGAGCCAGCTCGGCTTCCTTGTCGCCTTCCATCATGCGTGCCGCTTCGTTCGTTTCCGACAGCTTCGCCTGTGCGGCCTCGAGTGACTTCTGGAGCCGCATCTCCTCTTTCTCGCTCTTGCCGAGCGCGGCCAGCAGCTCCGCCAGCCGCGCTGCTTCGCTGGCATGGATCGTCGAGAGCTCGTCGAGCCTGTGGCGCGCCTGCGATTCCCGCTTCAGCGCCTTGTCGAGTTCGATCGAGAGGTTAACGTGCTTTTCGCGCAGCATCTTGCTTTCGCGCAAGCGCCTGTTGGCCTCGACCGTCCTGGCGGTCAGCCGCTTGGCGATGTCGCCGAACTCCGCTTCGCGTTTGGCGCTCGCATTGGCTGTCTCCACGAGTTCCAGCCTTACCGCGGCAAGCGCCGCACGAAGCGTCTCCCGGTCCTGAACCAGGCTTGTCTCGCGCTGCTGCAGCGCTTCGAAAGCGCCTTCACGCTCGCGCAGCTTTCTCGTCGCATCGTGCAGCTTCTCCGACAGCGCCCTTTGTTCGGCGGCCAGGGCGGCATTGGCGACCTCCAGCTCGTTGGCGCGCAGGATGTCGCTGTGCAGGATGTTGAGGAATTCACGCGTCAGATGGTGTGAGGTGCCGATCTCCGACAGCTTGTCGTTGATCTCCTCCAGATAGTCCCTGGCGTCATGGAAGAGACCCTCGAAGGCGCTCAATGCAGCCAGCCGGGTCTGTGTATGGGCCGTCAGTCGTGGCGCGGTTTCGGAACTGTCCGCATCGCCCGCGGCGTCGGCCTTGCTGGCGTTGTCGTCATTTGCCGCGTCGGCCTGGGGTGGCCCGTCATCGGGTGCCGCCTGGGCATCCGGCACATCGTCGCTCTCCGACGGCACCAGGTCGTCGGCGTCGAGACTTGCATCCAGCGCGTCCGCCAAATCGATCTGCAGGTCCTGGATCGCTTTATCCACGTCTTCAGCACGCTTGATCAGGCCTCTGAAGTTCATCACCAAACTCCCCTTACGCATACCTCGCTTCGAACTTAACAAATTGCTAATATATCCTTACATCCGCTGCTTGCGCAGGGGAAGCCCCGTCGGCACAAAGGTAAATTTGGGACATTTGGGGGTTGAAATAGCCCGAACAACCAATGCCGCAGCCGAAAAGAGCCGGATCCTCTGACAGTGTGGAGGTCTGAAGGACGGCAAGACCGCGGCCGCTCAGGAAGAGCCCGCGCGCGAGACCTCGAGGGCAGAGAGAACTTGCCTGATCCCTCTTGGCAGGCGCAGGATGACTATCGCGGGCCGGGCCGAGTGCTCTACCCCAAACGGTCTCAGCTGCTTTTCGGGGCTGGTACCAACTGGATCGGAGGTCGCTCGCCGGACGCGTTGCCCAGCGCGATGGCGACGCGGTCGCGCCCACTACCCTTGGCCTCGTAGAGCGCGTGATCCGCGGCGTTGGTCAATTCGGCCCAGCCCACGCCATGCTCGGGGTAGGCGGCGACACCGAACGAGGCTGTGACGGTGCCCAGCGTTCGGCCGCGATGCGTCAAATGAAGCTTCCTGATTGCCTGGCGCAGCGCTTCCGCCCGCTCGGCACCTTCCTGGACCGAGCTTCCCGGCATGACCAGGGCAAACTCCTCGCCGCCGTAGCGCGACACGACATCGCTATCCCTGGCGTGCTCGATCAAGGTGGCGGCGACCTGCTTCAGGACGAGATCGCCGGCTTCGTGGCCGAACGTATCGTTGAACTGCTTGAAATGGTCGACATCGAGCATGATGATCACCAGCGGCTGGCCCGAGCGCTCCATCCGGCGCAGTTCGCGGCTGCTCGTCTCCTCGAGATATCGCCGGTTGAACAGACTGGTGTTCGGATCGCGGATCGACTGCTGCCGCAACGTCTCGCGCAGGCGCAGATTGGCCAGGGCGAGCGCCAGCGTGTCGACGACACCTCGCAGGATCTGCTGTCTTTCAGTCAGCCATTGTGGCTTCTCGGCCGCATTCGGCTCGCACAGATGAAGGATGCCCAGCGTCTCGCCTTGGGCCGCCAGAGGCATGCAGACATAGCCCTTCTTGCCGTTCTCGGTGATATGCGCGCAGCGCGGCGTGAGCATGCCGGGGCCAGCGACATGTTCCTGGCCGCGCCTGAGCGCCCAGCAGTCTTCCGGCGCGAATTGCGTGGCGCTCGAGCGGACGTCGCCCCAATGCGCCATCTCTTCCACCAGGTTGCGCGACGCGCTGGTCAAGTGGACGGTTCCGCTCAAGCCACCGAGGAACTCGGCCATGGCCGTGCCGACCACCGAGAACGCTTCCGGGAAGGTGACGCAGGCCTGCAGCAGTTCGCCAAGCTTCACCAGACGAGTCGTGGTTTCGGACTTGTCGTGCAGTTCGCGGTTGAGGAGCGCCAGCTGATCGGCACGCTCGTTGACCACTCCTTCCGCGCGGCGCAGCTCGCTGATGTCGTTGAGCGTGAGGACCAGGCCGCCTTCGGATCTGCTGAGCGGACTGCAACTGGCGATGACCGGCAGATGCGAGCCGTCGGATCTGGTCAGGCGCACTTCGCCCTGGTGTTGCCGGTCCGTGGCTAACGCCATTTCGATGGGAGAAGCGCCAGCGGCGAACGCACCGCCTCTGGGGTCGCGAACCGTCAGCACCGAATCCCATTGCTGCCCGACGATCTTGTCGGCGCGCCGCCCGATCATCGTTGCCGCCGCTGGATTGGCGCTGGCGACGCGGCCGTCGCCGTTCAGAACCGCGATGCCTTCGGCAGCCGTCTCGACGATGTCCTCGACATGCGCACGCGCCGATGCAAGCTGGTCCGCCATCGTGTTGAAACCATCGGCCAGCTGCCCGAATTCATCGTTGCGGGCGTGGCTGATGCGCGTCATGGCGTTGCCTTTCGCCAGCGCTTCCATGCCGCGCATCATGTCCCCGAGGCCAGAGCTGAAACGACGGAGCAGCAGCCATGCAAAGCCGACCGCGACCAGCACGGCGGCCGCCGCGCTGAGGCCAACCAGCCAGAGCAGGCTGTTGGTGCTTTGTTCGGCGGCCTGCAGAACGGGGTCATATTCCAGCAGCACGGCGCCGATGATCGTATCCTCGGGATTTTCGATCGGAACGGCCAGTATGGCGTTCACTTCCTCCGGGTCGACAAATCTGCGCGGAATGCCGTCCGCCAAGGTCTGGCCTATTTCGTTGCCGGGGTCGTGACCGAATTTGTCGCCGACCTGGTGCTCTTCGTCGGCGGCATGGGCAAGGATGGTCTTGTCGTTGTCGAGGACCAGGAAATCCCGGTGCAGGCGGCGGTGCTGGTGCTCCATGAATTGCTTGAGCGCCTCGGGCCGCTCGAGCAGCGAAGGCGTCCCATCGGATGATTTGAAAACGATGGTGTCGGCCAATTCCCGCGCGACGTTGGTCGCTTCGGTCAACCCCAACGATTTGGTCGCCGCTATCTGCGTAAAGATCGCAACGCCGCCGACCAGCCCGATCAGGGCCGCGGCGGCCACCATGGAGAGAATGATCTGGCTCTTGATACGCATGTCATGGCTCCGCCGAGAACGACAGCATTGCGCATGTCAAATCGAGCCAGCATCTCATTTCCGGCTTTTTATTACCAAATGCTTATCAACGTCCTAACGATGGCAGGCGAAGCCGCTCCACACGCGGAGGGAGCGGACTGGGCTCCCCACCTCCCCCTTGTGGGGAGGTCGGACCGCAGGTCCGGGTGGGGGGTGCTGGCGCCGCCTCCCCACCCCGATCCGCTTTGCGGATCGACTTGCCGGGGCGAGCCACCGGTCTCGCCCGTCCTTCGGACCCCCACAAGGGGGAGGGTAAAGTCACCCCGCCATGGCCATCGGCACGGCGCTCTTGTTGGGGATCTGGATGTCGATTTCCAGTGTCGACATGGTCTCGCCGCGGTCCATCGAGACCTGCAGATAGTCCTGGTCGATCTGCACATGCTTGGCAATGACGGCCATGATCTCCTCGCGCAGGATGGAGACGAGGTCGGGCTGGCTGCGGTTGCGGCGCTCGTAGGCGAGCAGCACTTGCAGCCGCTCGCGCGCCACCGGGGCGCTGGAGCGCCGCTTGAAGATGTCGAGCAGGTTCATGCCGCCCTCCTTCCCAAAAGACGATCGAGGAAGCCCTTGCGCTCGAAGGGCACGATGACGGGCAATTCCTCGCCCTCCAGCCGCCTGGCGGCGTCGATATAGGCCTTGGCGGCCGCATTGAGCGGCTCTGACAGTGTCACCGGCGAACCGAGGTTGGAGGCGCGCAGCACGTCCTGGCTTTCCGGAATGATGCCGAGCAGCGGCACCGACAGGATTTCCAGCACGTCATCGATGGACAGCATTTCGCCACGCGAGGCGCGCGCTGCATCGTAGCGCGTGACCAGCACATGCTTGGCGATCTGCTCGCCCTGCTCGGCCCGCAAGGTGCGGGCGTCGAGCAGGCCGATGATGCGGTCGGAATCGCGCACCGACGACACTTCCGGGTTGGTGACGATGACCGCCTCGTCGGCAAAGCGCATGGCGAGCTGCGCGCCGCGCTCGATGCCGGCCGGGCTGTCGCAGAACACGTAGTCGAACACCGAGCGCAGCTTGTCGATGACTTCGCCGACGCCCTCCTCGGTCAGCGCATCCTTGTCGCGCGTCTGCGAGGCCGGCAGCAGGAACAGCGTCTCGACCCGCTTGTCGCGGATCAGCGCCTGCGAGAGTTTCGCCTGGCCCTGGATGACGTTGACGAGGTCGAACACCACGCGCCGCTCGGCGCCCATGATCAGGTCGAGGTTGCGCAGGCCGACGTCAAAGTCGACCAAGGCCACCCTCTTGCCGGTCTTGGCCACGGCCGCCCCAAGGGCCGCCGTCGAGGTCGTCTTGCCGACGCCCCCCTTGCCCGAGGTGACCACCACTACCTTGCCCATTGAAAAGCCTCCGTTGTTGTTCATTTGTTTTTGGTCGAGCGACCATCGGCCGCCCCAATATCGAAACGAATGTCAGCTCAGCGTCGAAACCCGCAAGGCGTCGCCGTCGAGAAACGCCTGCACCGGCTTGCCGCGCGAAACGCCTTCCATCTCCTCGGCGGTGACGTACCAGCCGTCGACCGCCAGAAGTTCCGCCTCGTTCTTGCGGCAGAAGATGCGCGCGCCCCTGTTGCCCAGCGCACCCGCCGAAGCGCGCCCGCGCAGCGTGCCGTAGACATGGATCGAGCCCGCCGCGATGATCTCCGACCCGGAAGCGACCGAACCGAGCACGATGACATCGCCATGCGGATGCACGATCGCCTGGCCGGAGCGGATCGGCGACTTGACCATCAGCGTGCCCGAAGCTTGAACCTGCGGCTCGCTATCGCCCGCCTTGCTTGCGCCAGCCTTGCCGTCGCCGACCTTGGCCGAGCTACCCGCGTCCGCGAGTTGTTCAGGCGCCTTGCCCTCGGCCTTGTCGAAACCCTCCGCCCGCGCCTCGCGGGGCAGCAACCCATCCGTCGTCGCCTCCTTGGCGCCGACCAGCACCGGCGGCAGGTTGGGCTCGAGTGCGGTGTGGCCGTCGAGCTCGATGGCGTAGATGCGGATGCCACGATGGCCAAGCACGCCGACCAGCGATTCGATCGCGGCGACATCGGGCTTCAAGGTGTTGAGATCAAGCACCACCGGCCGCCCGGCAAAATAGCCCGGCGAGTTGCCGATCCAGTGATCCAGCCCCTCGAGCCACACGTCCAAAGGCGCTTCGGGCGTCAGCGTGAAAGCGACGAAAGAACGCGCGCGAAAACGAATGGATTTGGCCTCGAGGGGGGCGGCAAAGGTCACGGCTGGCGAATCCTTACTGAGAGGTAAACGCTAGCGGGAGGATGGTTAATGAATAGTTAATGAGGTGTGATCCGACTTGGCGGCTGTGCCAGAATTGGAAGATCCGCCAGTTGCGGCCGCTGCCTGGCGACACACTGAATGTTTTGATAGGGCCGGTGGCCGACCAAGCCGGTTTCGGTTCAGCGTATATGATAGCCACCATCGTTTTCGGTGAGTTCTCAGGCCCAAATCGATACGTTCCTGAAGGTTGCCGTCGAAGGCAGGGCGCGGTCATCGATCCGTCCGGCGAGTTCCTCCGAACGAGGAACCCACAGGTTGGCGTGCAAACGCATTGGAAGATGCGGAATTGGGGTTGGATCCCATCCCACGCGTTCGTGGACGGCTCTGCCATCTACCCACCAAGAGATGCAACCTGGACTCCAGTCGATGGCGTAAAGATGGAAGTCTAAGGAGGCGTCGAACCCGAGCTCGATACGGCAGGGCGAACCCCGATAGCCAAAACCCATCGACGCTCCATCGTCTCCAGGATTAAAATAAACATTGACTAGCATGCTGTACGGGTCATTGCCGGTCAACTCGACGTCGATCTCCTGCCGAGGCGAGTCCCGGTGAAGGAAGAAGCCGGTAACGAGGCCTGAACCTCGGGCAGCTCTTATCTCCGCCTCAAACCTTCCGTGCCCGAAAGTGCGAGCGGAGGCAAACGCGCCGGAGCGATACGGTCTATCTCCGATTGCCATCTTGCTAAGAACGAGGTGTGCCCCGCGTGCATCGTGCACCAGACCCTCCCGGGTAAATGCGGCTAGATTTCCTGGGAACGTCTCAATGCGTCCTGGGAAGAGCGGTGTCGGGGTCGTCATCATCGCCCGGACGAGGCAAGTGCCGTTGGGCTGCACAGCTTGGTCCGTTGGTAGTGACAAAGGCCAGCCGCTTCCTGGAAGAATTGCCCAAGGCGAGTCATCAATCGGACCGGCCCAAGGCGCGGCACTATTCTCGAGGCGCAGTGCTGCCGCACGGTCGTCGCGGAAGACCCTCCACTCACGCGGGGGACCGATGGGAAAAGCCTGGATCGGCGGTGCGACACCTAACAGGGCGCAAAGCGGCTGCCACGAAGCATCGCCCGACTCACAGTTTGGCAAGAATGCAATTCTGGCGGAGGGTAAACGATCTAGTTCGATCCCGCGGCCGAGACAGGCATCCGCTTCGAGCACGAACTTTGCGCTCGTGCGTCCGATTGCAGCGGAGGTCGCATCCGTCGACAGCGGAGCGTCGACGAGGGCGTCGAATGTCTCAAGGAGCGCGCTCAGATCATTTGCCCCAATCGCGTGCTCATCACCGTCGAACACCCGCACACGAAGACCGAGCATCGACAATGCCATGGCCAAACCTTCCAGGTCGCGACCGGCGGTCCACGCAAATACGGGGCCAACGGCAGCTCTGCGTGGCATATGGACGGCATTTGCATCAACGATCCCAGCTCGTGCGAGATACGGTAGGACCGAATAGCAGTTGTCCGAGCCTCCATCCGGGCGTTGCAGGATTGCTGGCGAGGACAGTGCAAGCGCACCAAGCTCATCGAAACGATAGTTGATCCACATGTCGACAGGGCCGATGACCGGCATCGAGCGCAGCAGGGTCTCCGCACCTTCTCTAGACAGGACGTAGCCTGACAGAAACCAGAGTCCACGCTTCGGGCGAAACAGGGCGTCGCAGATGTCGACACGTGCGGCCGTTCCGCCGGCGTCCTCATAGGAGAGATAGAGCAGACGCGGACCTCTCTCGCCAGAACAACGCCTGCCTGCTGCGCGCCACCCCCGGTCGATCGCTGCAGCGGCGCCGCGTCTGAACCAGACATCGTCCTCAAGCACCAGAACGTTCTCGCAGGTGCCTGCGACGATGGCCTTCCATGCCTCAATGTGCGATCGGGCGACTGCTACCTCTTGCCGCGTCATCCTGATCGGCTCGTCGACGCCAAAGCACTCCTCGAGTCTACCATCTGGTTGAACGTAGAGCTGATCGCCAAGAAAGTAAGTCTGGTCGACATCAGCCGTTGCTGCTACCTCACGACCGTCGCGAGCATCTACCGCGGCCAGCCGCCTCGCTAGGGAGGCCAGAGACGCGCCATCAGAGGTTATAAAGCGGCCTAGCTCACGTAGCGTCCGCCGCAGCCGCTGCGGTTGCCGCTCCAAATTCACGATCAGAACCATTCCGATCTTCCCCCTGCCCTTACCGAACGCCGAGATCCGACCGCCGTGTATCAGGCCGAACATGATGCGCGATGCGCGGAAGGCGAGCCTTTGTATCCGACCAAAGGTTTTCTGGAGATTCACGTCACGGACTCGCTGCGCATCAGATCTTAGCAGCCGTACACGTTGCGCCAATTGCGGGTATCCGCCCTGTAGGATAGGTCCCAGCGCATTTCCGCGATTAACGACCAATCGCGCAGTAGCTCAAAATCGAATGGAAGACCAACTAACTGCAGTTCGCGCGCGTGGACAGCCAGCGCGGCAGTAAGATTCCCCGGCCCTGTCGTGGATTGGATTTCGGGACAAAGATCATCGCTGAGCAGCCTTTCAGTCGCGCGGAAGAGCGCGCGTCGCAGGACTGGATGATCGGCAGGTGCAGCGATCGGGTCATTATTGACGTAGAAGATGCGGCCGTCCGTGGGCAGATCCGATCGCCAGATCTCGGCATTTGGCATCATTCCGCTCGCTGTGATGTCGTAACAGAGCGGCTGCATCTTAAGCTTGCCGTCCCGAAATATCTGTTTCCAGCCATCTCCGAGAAGCACGTCATCCGCATCGACGTAGAGGCCTCCTTCCGCGAGCACAAAACACATGCGCAGATAGTCGCAGCGCATCGCCGGATGGCTGCAGCGGGCGAACGCTTCGCGCTCCCGTCTGCCATAGGTGTCCGCGATATAGGCTGCAGCGCTGGCGTCGTCGAACATGTGGAACTCGAAACCATCGTCGGCAAGGCGATCCCAACTTTCGAGGCAGGCGCGAACATCCTGCGGCAGGTTGGTCGGATCGTGCCAGTATCTGACCAGCCTCCTTGGAATAGAGCCCGCCTCCACGTTGCGGTCCTCGACTGCTCTCGTCGAGACTTCTAGCTGCTGCAAGGTAATCTCGCGGATGAAAGCGGATCGAAGGTCCTCGCGCTCTTCGAAGCCGAGTGGATATGGATTCATGTCTGTCATGGGCCCCGAAGTAGCTGGTTCGAGAACTGAGGGCTTCCGCGCATGCCAACCGCCATGCAAAGTTTCTCCGCTTTCCTGCGCTAGGCTGGCAAGCGATCGACGACTTGGGCCTTTGCCGCGCTCAGGTACGCGTGGCAGCGTGGGGAACTCTTGAGAAGATGTGCTCTTCCCTCTGCGATAAAGCCGTCTAGACCATGCTCGTGAGTATATGCATCGAGATCGGTCATGTTGTTGATAAAGCCCTTGCCCTTGAAGTTGAGAGACGTGTTGCACAAGACTCCGTAGCCAGTGCGAGCCTTAAACGCGACAAGGAGGCTATAGAGGTCGTTGTTGGTATCGGGCGTGACCGTCTGAAGGCGCGCGGTTCCATTCACGTGTGTGACGGCCCGGAGTTCGTCCGTAGTCGAGCGATAGGTATACAACATATGCGGACTCTCTTGATCGCATCCGAACCATCTCTTCGCGTCATCCCGAAGGCAAACCGGGGCGATTGGGCGGAACTGTTCGCGCTGCTTGATCTCGTTTAGTCGCACTCTTGTCTCGTCACTAAACGGAGCAGCGAGAATGGATCTATTGCCTAGCGCGCGGGGACCGATCTCGTATCTGCCGTGCACCCAGCCCAGAATGAGGCCATGGGCTAGCATGTCGGCGACCCTTTCGTGATTCTTCTCGTACACCTCGTATTGACCAAAATCGATTGCGCTTTCGGCGCGAAAGCTTAGGCCCGAGTAGACGTTCCAGTCGATCTTCGGATTGCCGGTATAGCGGAACTGCGCATCGATGGCCGTGCCAATCGCCGCCCCCGAATCGTTCGCAACCGGAGGGACGAATATCTCAGAAAAGAGGCCTGTCTCCTTCCACTTGGTGTTCCAGTCGCAGTTGAGGCCGCAACCGCCCGCTATCACCAGCGGTCGCCCTTTCTCCAGATTTGTCCTCGCGAACTGGTGGAAAACGTCGAAGATCGCATCGCTGTAGATTCCCGCGAAGTTGCGGAATTCGTGATCATCCAGGCCCGCGTCGAGATGCGGCGCCTGAGCGATGCGATCGTAGTCGCTGAGCTTTGGATAGGGACCATTCAGCAGGAAGCGGAGTAGGTCCCTCTCCTCCTCGGTTGGGGCACTACGCTTCGAGAACGAGGCGAGGGCCATCAGCTTTCCCGCGTCAGAGGCGCGGGGGTACGGTCCGTGCTTGGGGAACGTAGGGTCAGCTAGGCCGTAGAGCAGTCCATATCGATTTCCCGGCTGGGACAGTACATCGGCGATTAGCGTGATGTTGAACTCAGAGTCGATATCGTAGAACGTACCTATCTCTCCTTCCCACACTAGTGCGTAACAGGCGGTTCCCTTGGGCAAAGGCGACATGCCAAACGCGCAGAGTATGTGAGACCTCTCGTGGGAGGAGGAAAAATAGTCAGCCTTGCCACGCAAAAGCCTGCCCTTATCCATGATTGCGCTGTTGGTCGAGACGCCTCGATACCCACTGTTCCTGTGGGAGCCGTGTAGATACTCGTGATGATCACGCAGCCACCAGCCACCCATGCAGATGACGTCTGGAATGACATCGAGCTCACCGATAGCATCCAGTACGTCAGCTACTGAAATCGCGGAATATCTGTAGTTGGAGTCCTTTTCTGCCTCAATGGAGAATGCCAGGCGGGAGTCCCGAAGAAAGGCTATGGCACCATCATGGCCAGCATTATACGATAGGAAATTCATATCCGGTCACTTCCCCTCCCAAAAAGCAAAAGCATTCCCTAACAGTATTCACGGTTCTGTAATGTATGAATCAATTCATAGCCCGCAAAGCAATACCGACGCATAATATATACACGTTTAATTTGGTGTCACCGCCCAGCCGATCAGCGCCCGTGCCTCGTCGCCCGACAGGCCGGCCGCCAGCGCCTCGACCTCCAGCAAGTCGGTGCCGGCGATCTCGCCGGTTTCCGGCAGCGCGTCATCCGCCGTCAGCGGCAGGGGGGCTCCCTGTCGATCTCCATCGCGCCTAGTGCCAGTGGCGCTCGCAAAAAGCGGACACCCGATGCCAAAGTGAACGCGTGCCTCGACGCCGCTGTGCTGGCGATTTAAAAAAGTTGAGATGCGATGTCGGATCCGCAGGCTGTCAACCGTCTTAAAGCAGGCGCCTGGATTGGCATCTCGACAACCAAAGGAATGATCGATGAGCAAGAAGATTTTCGTGAGCCTGCCAGTGGCCGACGTGAAGGCATCCATGGCGTTCTATGAATCTCTCGGGTTCAAGAACAATCCCAGGTTCACCAGCGAGGCGGCGGCGGGGATGGTGTGGAGCGAAAACATCAATTTCATGCTGCTCAGCCGTGAAAAATGGCAGACGATGACCACGCGCCCCATCCCGCCATCGACGTCCAGCGAGGTCATGCTGGCGCTGTCCCTGGACAGCCGCGCGGCGGTCGATGCGATGGCCGCAGCTGCCGCCGCGAATGGTGGCACCGCCGACATCAATCCGATCGAGGATCACGGGTTCATGTATACCCGCGACCTCGCTGATCCCGATGGCCATGCCGTGGGCGCGATGTGGATGGACGTTTCCGCAATGCCTTCCGGCGACAAGGCGGACTGACATCGTTACTCCATCGAGGACATAGGCCGCCGAGCTCGGATTCCCCACCCCTTCAAAACGGATGCACGCCCCCACGACACAGGCTATGTTGCCCCGTCTGGCCGAAATCATCGAAGGGGGCATGACATGCAGGCAGTGCCGATAGCGCATGAATCCTCGCAACCCGTGGTAGGCCCCTCCCTGGCCGGCTATCCGGCCGCCGTCCTGTGCTGGCTGCTTTCGGCCGGTGTCTATATCGCGGCCAAATGGGTGGCGCTCGAAATGCCGCCCTGGGGCCTCTGCTTCTGGCGGCTCACGCTTGCCTGCGCCATCCTGCTGCCAATCGTGCACCGCCATCACGAGGCGATGATCGGGCTTTTGCGAACCCGCGCCCTGGAGGTCGTCGCCGTGGGGGCGATCGGCCTCACGCTCTGCCAGGGTATGATCTACCATGGTCTCAACCACACCGACGCCACCACGGCCCGCATCATCATGGCGCTGTCGCCTGTCATGACGATGGTGCTCGCCCGTTTCGTGCTTGGCGAGCCGCTCGGGCAGTGGAAGTCGCTTGGCGCGCTGGTTGCGCTTGCCGGGATGATTTTCATCGTTGCCCACGGCGACCTGACGGCGCTGCTGCAACTCAAGGTCAACGCCGGCGAGTTGTGGATCGTCGGCAGCGCGTTCTGCTGGGGCCTCTACACCGTGCTTTTGCGCCGTGCCAAATTCGGCATCGAACTCCTGCCGATGGTCGTGCTGCTGCTCGGCGCCGGTGCGCTGGTCGCCTTGCCTTTCCATCTGTGGGAATTGTTCAACGACGAACGCTCCGCCATGAACCTCCACAGCCTTCTCGCGCTCGCCTATCTGGCTGGCCCCGGCGGCGCCCTGATGTACTATCTCTACAACAAAAGCGTGCAAACGCTGGGCGCGAGCCGGGCGAGCATGCTGCTCTACCTGCAGACGGTGTTCGTGGCTATCCTCGCCTATCTGCTGCTCGGCGAAGGCTTGCACGATTACGATCTGGTCGGTGCGGCCTTCATCGTCGCCGGCATCGTCCTCGCCACAATGGTCAAGCCCAGGCCGGCCGAACCACGCGCGGCGTAGAAATCTTGCGGGCGAGAGATCTTGCGGGCGAGAGATCTTGCAGGTGACGACTGTGCGGCGGGTCAACAAAAAACCCGCCTTTGCGGCGGGTCACTGGCGCAAATCAGCACCATAGGCAGAAATGTAGCATAGCTGCCCTCACCCGTCAAGAAAAAATTCCTATCGACGTCAGCACCGGCTGCTCGCCGGACCCGTGCATTCCCGACCAACAGCCAGCGGCGCAATTGCGGTGGAGGCCGACATTCGAACGAAAGTAAATTCAGATCCAGCTTGACGGAACATTAGCTATAGCTAATTGTTGATCTGTGCGGCAGGTGGTGCCCTCCATCGCCTGCCGAAGATCGGCCGTCCGATCGGCCCGCGTCCTCCGCCAGAGGCGCGGGCTTTCGGGGCCGCCGCGCAATCCAGCCGGTATTTCCATCCTTCAGCTTTCGATCATTTGGCCAGTCCCTCATCGGGGTTTCGCCGCCTTTTGGCCTTGAGGCTGCGGGCGGCTTGCTCCACCGCGGCGCGGTCGTTGCCGAGGCGGTCGAGCAGTTCCTGTGCCTCGTCGCCCGATATGCCGGTGCGCACCGCCAGCGCCTCGACCTCCAGCACGTCGGTGCTGGCGATCTCGCCGGTTTCAGGCAGCGCATCGTCCGCCGTCAGCGGCAGGGCTGCCTCGCGGTCGATCTCGGCCTCGGCCTGGTGCCAGTGCCGCTCAGGGTCGCCTTGCATGCGGCCTTCCCGTTCCCAGATCTGGTAGGCGCGCTCACGAATTCTGTCGTCCCGGTCGTCGCTCATGGTCAGTCCTCCTTGGGGTCAGAGTTGAACGCCGCGCCAATGCGGACGCTCCGGATAATCCGCGCGATCGGATCGTGCGGCGCGCGGGCTCTACTGGCATTGCCGCCTCGGGCCGCCGGAATATGGCTGGTAGGAGTTGTCTTCCGGGCGGTAGGAGCGGTAGCGGCTGAAGCAGTAATCGACATGGTCGGCCGAAAGTGCTTCGCCGCCACCATCGGCAACGTAGACGCCCAGGCCGGCGCCGTTTTCGTCGCCATCGCCGGCAACCAGCGGGACAGGCTGACCGGCGGCTTGAAGATAGGGCGAGATGCAGGGGCGCAGCTGCCCGCTGTAGGAGCGATAGCTGTTGTCGTCCGGATGGTAGGAGCGATAGCGGCTGGCGCACCAGGCGAGATGCGGACGCGGCAGGTCGGTCGCCTTGGGCGCGATGGCGCCGGTGACGGTGGGGTCAGGCGGTGTTTGCTGCGGTTTAGCGGAGATGTCCGTCGGCGCGGGCGGGGCGGCCGGCAAGCGCTCAAGGCCCTGCCCGGCTTTGTTCACCGGCAGCGCCTTCTTGGTCCACAGCTCCGCCACGCTGACAGTGGCCGTTGCCTGGCGCGGCGGCTTCGCGGCAAGCAGCCAGGCGGCGAAGCCCAGTCCGCTGCCGAAGACCGCAAGGGTCAGCACGAAGCCGCAGACCAGTCCCAAAACCGCTTTCACGACACGCTCCTTAAGTCCCTGCTCATAGAATGCGGGGCCTCAAGGCTGGTTCCTGAAAAAGGCCGGCGCCGGAGCTGCCAATCTCCCCATAAGTGGGGGTTGAGAAGTGGTCCGCGTAGCGGACGGAAAGCCAATTGCTTGGCTTTCCGAACGACGAACGGCCGGCAGGCCAGAGGGGGGCGCCGTAGGGCGCGACGGGCGGAGGCTTCCCTCCCCCGCAAGCCCCGACAAAGAGGGCCAAAACCCCCGCCCAGACACAGTTCAGAAACAATATTCAACAGTTCGGAAAAACTGGCGAAAAGATCGGATGGCATAAGCATCCCACAACAACTGGAAAAATGGCCGTGCCGGGCGATGCCCGGCCTGGACGGGAAAGTATGGAAATGGATCACGGTGTCGATATCGCCGAACTGGACGCGGAACGATCGGGGCTGGAAAGCGGCCTGGCAGGTGTCGATGCGCTGGTAAGAACGGCCCCCGCGACAGCCAGGCGCGGGCAGATCCTGACGGGCGCCGACTTTGCCCGGCACGGCCTCCCCGGCGAGCGGCTCGACACCGTCTTCGAACAGCTCGCCGAAATGTTTGCAGCGCTGCCGGCGGTGATCTCCGACGGGCGTGTCTGGACCTATCGTGAACTGGACAGCCGGGCCAACCAGTTCGCCCGCCTGCTGGTCAAGCGCGGCGTGCGACCGGGCCACCGCGTCGGGCTCATTCTCGACCGCTCGGCGGAGACCTATGTCGCGCTGCTCGCCGTGATGAAGGCAGGTGCTGCCTTCGTGCCGCTGGCCACCGCTTTTCCCGAGGAGCGGATGGCGCTCATCATCGAAGACGCCGGCGTCAGCCTGATCGTCACCATCGCCGCCTATGCGTCGCGCGCCGGCCAGCTGCCGGTCCCGCATCTGCTGATCGACAGCACTGCCGCCGAAATCTCCAAAGAGTCCGGCGCGCCGCTGAAGCCGAATGCGAAGGCCGCTTCATCAGACGACACCTGCTACATCCTCTACACCTCGGGCACCACAGGCAAGCCCAAGGGCGTGGTCATCAAGCACCAGAGTTTCGTCAACTTCATCCGCGTCGCCGCCGCCTCCTATGGCTACCGGCCGGGCGACCGCGTCTATCAGGGCATGACCATCGCCTTCGACTTTTCCTCCGAAGAGATCTGGGTGCCGTTCGTCGCCGGCGCTACGGTGGTGCCGGCACCGGGCCAGATGCCGCTGGTGGGCGAGGAACTGGCCGATTTCCTGCGGCTCCATGACATCACCTGCATCGCCTGCAGCCCGACGCTGCTGTCGTCGATGACGTCAGATGTGCCCAGCCTGCGCACGCTGCTGGTCGGCGGCGAGGCCTGCCCGCACAATCTGGTGGTGCGCTGGTCGAAGCCGGGGCGGCAGATCCTGAACACCTATGGGCCGACCGAGGCGACCGTCACCGCTACAATGGGCGCGCTGACGCCGGACAGTCCCGTCACCATCGGCGCGCCGCTGCCGACCTACTCGATCGTCATTCTCGACGCTTCGCTGCCGCAGCTTGCCGAGCCGGGCGAACTGGGCGAGATCGGCATTGCCGGCATCGGGCTCGCGGTCGGCTATCTCAACAGGCCCGACCTGACCGAACAGAAATTCATCGCCGATTTCGTCGGCCTGCCGAACAACCCGTCGAAGCGCATCTACCGGACCGGCGACCTTGGCCGCATCAACGACCAGGGCGAGATCGAATATAACGGCCGCATCGACACCCAGGTGAAGATCCGCGGCTACCGCATCGAGCTCGGCGAGATCGAGGCGGTGCTGCTCGACCAGCCCGAAATCGCCCAAGCCGCCGTCACCACTTGGGAGATCGAGCCCGGTCGCGTCGAACTCGTCGCCTATTACGCTGCGAAGGCCGGCCAACCGGAGATCTCGCGCGCTGACCTCGCCAGGACGATGAAGCGGCGCCTGCCCGACTACATGGTGCCCTCCTATCTGGAGGAACTGCCGGCCATCCCGATGACGGTTTCCAACAAGGTGGATTTGCGCCAGCTGCCGAAGCCGACAAGTGTGCGGCTTTCGGGCGATCGCGCCATGGTCGCGCCCGGCAATGACGACGAGCGTTTCCTGGCCGACGCACTGGCCGCCGTATTGAAATTCGAAGACGTGTCCGTCGAGGACAATTTCTTCGACGATCTCGGCGCCAACTCGCTGCTGATGGCGCATTTCTGCGCCCGCCTGCGCACCAGGAAGGAATGGGCGACGGCGTCGATGCGCGACATCTATCTCCACCCGACCGTGGCGCGGCTGGCGCTTCACCTGGGCGTGGCCGACGAGATGGCGACGGCCACCAACGAGCCCGTCCTCACCCGCCGGGCCTCGAACTTCGCCTACTGGACCTGCGGCGCCGCACAGCTGCTGTTCTACGCGCTCTACAGCTATGGCGCCCTGTGGGCGGTCAATGACGGCCTCAACTGGATGTATGACGCGCTCGACGATCCGCTGCAGCTGTACATCAGGTGCGTGGCGCTTTCGGCCGCCGTGTTCTTCGGCATGTCGGGCTTTGCCGTCATCGCCAAATGGGTGCTCGTCGGCCGCTGGAAGGCGGAGGCGTTTCCCATCTGGGGCGTGCGTTACTTCCGCTTCTGGGTGGTCAAGACATTGATCCGCACCGCGCCCGTCGTGCTGTTCCGCGGCAGCCCGCTCTACAGCATCTATCTGCAGCTTCTCGGCACCAAGCTTGGCAAGAACGCCGTCATCGAATCGAAATCCGTGCCCGTCTGCACGGATCTCATTTCGATCGGCGCCAACACTATCCTGCGCAAGGAATCGATGATTCTCGGCTTCCGGGCGCAGTCCGGCTATATCCACACCGGGCCGCTGACCATCGGCCGCGACGCCTTTGTCGGCGTCGGCTCCACGCTCGACATCGACACGAGGATCGGCAACGGCGCCCAGCTCGGCCATTCGTCCTCGCTGCACCGCGGCCAAAGCATCCCCGACGGCGAACGCTGGCATGGGTCGCCGGCCGTGCCGACCACGGCCGACTATTGCAAGGTGCGCAATGTCGATCCGTCCAACATCCGGCGCTTCCTGTTCGAAGCGGTTCAGCTGATCGGGCTGTTTGCCATCGTCACCCCCTTGCCGCTCTTGTTCCACAGCTATTGGGAAAATGTCGGCGACGACTACCAGGAAACCATCGGCGTCGTCGCGATCGGCACCACGGTTACGCTGTTCGGCTACATGGCCGCATCCTTTCTGGCGGCGACGCTGGTGCCGCGCCTGGTCAGCCTGCTGTTGAAGCCCGGCCGCACCTACACGCTGTACGGCTTCCGCTACTGGCTGCAGACTGTCGCCGAATTCTCGAGCAACTCCCGCGTGCTCGGCCTGCTGGCCGGCGACAGCTCGGCGATCGTGCACTACATGCGAGCCATCGGCTGGAACCTCAACAAGGTGGTGCAGACCGGCTCCAATTTCGGCTCCAACCAGCAGCACGAAAACCCGCTTCTGTGCGAGATCGGCACCGAGACCATGGTGTCGGACGGCCTGTTCATGATCAACATGCACAAATCCGCCGCCGCCTTCCGGCTCGAGCCGACGAGGATCGGCGAGCGCAACTATCTCGGCAACAACATCTATTATCCGCCGGACGGGCGCACCGGCGACAACGTCCTGCTCGGCACCAAGGTGATGATCCCCATCGACGGGCCGCTGCGCGAGAATGTCGGGCTTCTGGGTTCGCCGGCATTTGAAATCCCGCGCATGGTGAACCGCGACAAGGAACTCATCGCCGGCATCGACGAGGACGACCGGCGCCGGCGCATCCCGTTGAAGAACCGCCACAATCTGGTGACGATCCTGCTGTTCGTGGCAACGCAATGGATCATGTTGTTCGCCACGCTGGCGATCTGGGACCGGGCGCTGAACTACTATACCGAATGGGCTGAAGTCGCACTGTTCGTCGCCGTGCTTTTGACCTCGGCGATCACCATTCCGTTCTACATCTTCGTGGAACGGGCGAGCCTTGGTTTCGGCCGGCTGAAGCCGCAGATGACGACGATCTACGACGTCACGTTCTGGCGCCACGAACGCCACTGGAAGCTGGCGGATTCGCCGATCGTGCGCCTGTTCGCCGGCACGCCGTTCCGCCCGATGATCCTGCGCATGCTGGGCGTCAAGATCGGCAGCCGTGTCTATGACGGCGGCAGCAATCTGACCGAACGCTCGCTGGTGGAGATCGGCGACGACGCCACCCTCAACGAGGGCTGCGTCATCCAGGCCCATTCGCTGGAAGAAGGCGCCTTCAAGTCCGACTTCATCCGCATCGGCAGGGGCTGCACGCTCGGACCTTCAGCCTTTGTCCATTACGGCGTGGTGATGGGCGAAGGCTCGGTGGTCGATGTCGACTCCTTCGTCATGAAGGGCGAAGAGCTGGAGCCCAACTCCATATGGCGTGGCAACCCGGCCAAGCTGCATCGCTTCGTCGAACCGATCACCGACGATGGCTCCAAGGCATCGGCCAGGGCATCGGCTTGAAAAAGGGTATCGGCTTGAACACCGGAGACATCCGTCTGGTTGCCGTGACCGAGGCCAACCGTGCCCTGGTCACGGCCCTGGAACTGGCTCCGGAGCAGAGGGATTTCGTCGCCGGCAATGCGGAGTCGCTGGAAGAAGCCGAAACCGACAAAGACGCGCGGCCACGCGTCGTCATGGCCGGGACCCGTGTCGTCGGTTTCCTCATGTACGAGGCGCCCGAGGATGACGACGAGGCGCGCATCTACCGCTTCATGATCGACCGCGCCTCTCAAGGCAAAGGTTACGGCAAGGCCGCGCTGCGCGAAGTGCTGGACGAAATCCAGGGGCTCGGCCACATCAGCCACGTCTCGATCTGCTACGAACCGGACAATGAGGCCGCGCGAAACCTCTATCGCAGCGCCGGTTTCATCGAAGAAGGGCTCGACGAGGACGGAGAGATGATCGCCGATCTCGCTTTGCCGGCAGGGATGCAAGGGCCGTGACGCGGCTGCCCGAGGAAATCGCCTTGGCCGAAGCGATCGCCGCCATCGCACCATCGGGAGTCCGGATCGGATGCCGGCTCATACGCGACGGCGACGACGCCCATCTGCTGCCTGGGGAAGCGCATTCCATCCCCGCGCGTCAGCCTGGCATGCGGCGCGCCAGCGGCGCGGCCCGGTGGATCGCGCACGGACTGCTGGCGGAGCTTGGCGTCGGCGACGTCGCCATCCTGCGCTCGCCAACCGGCGCGCCGGTCTGGCCCGACGGAATAACCGGTTCGCTCGCGCACGACGACGACATGGCCGTGGCGGCGATTGCACCGATTGGCGATATCGCCTCGCTCGGCATCGACGTCGAGCCCGCGCAGCCTCTCCCGGATGACATTTTGGCGCTCGTGACAACACCCGCGGACCGCACGGACGCAGCCGACCGGCATCTTGCCGGCCGCATCCTCTTTGCCGCCAAGGAAGCCGTCTACAAGGCCGTCTATCCGCTCGATCGCAAGGTGCTGGGCTATGAGGACATCACCATCGACCTGAACGCAGGCTGCGCGACGACGAAGACGGGCCGCAAGGCCAGCCTCGCCTACTGCGTTGCCCCGCGCGTGGTGGTGCTGGCATTTGTCGAGAAAAACGCACGGTAGCGCGCAGCCCTATTGGCCAACGACCTCCGTATACGCCCTCACCTCGCCATCGAGCCCGCGCAGCCGCCAGTTCTCGCCGTCCCGTCCCTCGACATGGCAAGGCCCGATCGGCACCTTGCCGCCGCCTTCCGGCAGGTCGAGCACATAGACGGGGTTGCAGATGCCCGACAGCCGCGCCCGCAGCGCTTCAGTCAGCGCCTGTCCCCGCGCGATCGTCGTGCGTCGGTGCGCCATGCCGCGCGCGAGGTCGCCATGGTGCAGGTAGTAGGGTTTGACGCCGAGGCGGTACATCAGCTCGCGGCAGAGTTCTTCCAGCGCCTCGATGCTGTCGTTGACGCCCTTGAGCAGAACGCTCTGGTTCAGCAGCACGAAGCCGGCTTGCCGAAGCGTGCGGCAGGCGGCCTCGGTTGCGTCGGTGATCTCGCGCGCGTGGTTGAAATGGGTGACGACAGTGACCATCAGCCGGCCCTGCAGCGCCGCGACGAGCCCTGATGTAATGCGCGACGGCAGCACCACCGGCACGCGCGTATGGATGCGCAGCAGCCGCACATGGGGGATCGCTTCGATGCGCGCGAAGATTTCGGCCAGTGCCTTGTCGGGCAGCGACAGCGGATCGCCGCCGGTCAGGATCACCTCACGGATTTCGGGGTGATCCGCGATATAGGCCAGCGCCGGTTCCAGCGCCTGGCGCGTGTAGCCGCGGCCGATCGCGGTCAGCGATTCCTTGCGGAAGCAGAACCGGCAATAGACGGCGCATTGATAGGTCGGGAACAGCAGCACCCGGTCGGCATGGCGATGCGTCAATCGCGGCACCGGGCTGAATTCATGGTCGGCGATCGGATCGTCGAGTTCGCCTTCCACCTCCTCCAGTTCCTGCGGAGAGGGGATGACCTGCGCCCGGATCGGATCGGCCGGGTCGTTCCAGTCGATCAGGTCCAGATAGGCTTTGGGCGCACGCACCTTGTGGTTCACCGCCGCCGCTTGCGCCGCCACGCGCTCAGCTGGCGACAACGGCAGGGACGCCAGATCGCGCACGTGGCGCACGCCGGCGCGAATTTCGGCCTGCCAGGCGGTGTCGGGGTGGAATTTGGTGTCTGTGGTCATCGGAGTTTCTCGGGCGGGTATATTTGGGCCGGACCTATCCGCTGGATGACTGATTAGGTCAACCACGCAGATTGTCAGCGCTGTGATCCTTCACACCCCCCTCTGTCCTGCCGGACATCTCCCCCGCAAGGGGGGAGATTGGATGTCGTTGAGGCGCCGATCTCCCCCTTGCGGGGGAGATGCCCGGCAGGGCAGAGGGGGGTGTTCAAGCACCAACCTTCCCACCCACCAACTTTCGCCGCATCGACCACGCCCACAATTTCGGGCAAGTTCACACGCGACAGCGCCGCATGGGGAGATGCGGCGCAGCCAGGGAGGACTGCCATGACCAACACACCGGCGCTGTCGCGCTATGTCGATGCCGTTGCTCACTTTCGCATCGACGATGAGATCGCAAGACTTCACGGCGATCCCGCGACGGGCATCAACGCCTGCATCGAATGCTGCGATCGCCATACCGGCCAGAACCGGCTGGCGCTGCGCGCCATCTCCGTCGGTGGCGAGCTGCGGGAGTTCAGCTTCGACGATCTCAAGGAGATGTCGGCGCGCGTCGGCAACATGCTGAAAGCGGCTGGTGTCGGCTCCGGCGACATCGTCGCCGGCATGCTGCCGCGCATTCCCGAACTGGTGGCACTCATCCTCGGCACCTGGCGTATCGGCGCGGTCTACCAGCCGCTGTTCGCCGCCTTTGGCCCCAAGGCCATCGACCACCGGCTGAAGACCAGCGGCGCGAAGCTCGTCGTCACCAACATGGCCAATCGCGGCAAACTCGACGAGGTGGAGGATTGCCCTCGGGTTGCGACCATCCTTGCCCCAGGCGAAGCCCTGCCGGCCGGCGACATCGATTTCCGCGCCGCCTTTGCCGCCGTCTCGCCTGACTGCCAGCCGGTGATGCGCAAGGGCGACGATTTGTTCATGATGATGTCGACCTCGGGCACGACAGGTTTCCCCAAGGGCGTTCCGGTGCCGCTCAGCGCGCTGCTGGCCTTCGGCGCCTATATGCGCGATGCCATCGGGCTGCGGCCCGCCGACGTCTTCTGGAACATCGCCGATCCCGGCTGGGCCTACGGCCTCTATTACGCCATAACAGGCCCGCTGCTGCTTGGCATCGCCACGACCTTCAACGAGGGCGCCTTCACCGCCAGGAGCACCTACGACATCATCGAGCGCCTCGGCGTCACCAGCCTTGCCGGCTCGCCCACCGCCTTCCGCCTGCTGCTGGCCGAAGGACCCGAGGCCGCCGCCCGCGTCAAGGGCCGCCTGCGTGTGGTGAGCAGCGCCGGCGAGCCGCTCAACCCGGAGGTGATCCGCTGGTTCGACGCTCATCTCGCCGCCGCCATCCACGACCATTACGGCCAGACCGAGAACGGCATGATGGTCAACAACCATCACGGCCTGTCGCACCCCGTACGCCACGGCTCGGCCGGCTTTGCCATGCCGGGCTACCGCGTCGTCGTGCTCGACGAGGCCGGCAACGAGCTTAGCCCCAACCAGCCCGGCATTCTCGCCGTCGACATCGCCAACTCGCCGCTGCGCTGGTTCGGCGGCTATCATCAGGCCGAAACCCCTGCCATTGCGGGTGGCTATTACCGCACCGGCGACACGGTCGAGTTCGAGCCCGACGGTTCGATCTCCTTCATCGGCCGCGCCGACGACGTCATCACCTCGGCCGGCTACCGCATCGGCCCGTTCGACGTCGAAAGCGCGCTGCTCGAGCATCCGGCGGTCAACGAGGCAGCGGTCGTCGGCGTGCCCGATCCGCAGCGCACCGAAATCGTCAAGGCCTTCGTCGTTCTGGCGCCCGCCTTTCGAGGCAGCGAGGCGCTGGCCGAGGAACTGGCGCAGCATGTCCGCAAGCGCCTCTCGGCCCACGCCTATCCGCGCGAAGTCGAGTTCGTCAGCGAGTTGCCGAAGACGCCGAGCGGCAAGATCCAGCGGTTCCTGCTGAGGAAGGCCGAGGTGGAGAAGCGGAAGGGGTGACGCTGCCGATCTCCCCACTTGTGGCAGGGCTATCGCATATGGATTCTTGCGAAGAAGAACCCCCACCCTAACCCTCCCCACAAGGGGGAGGGAATGCTGCCGCGTGTCTTTAATTCTTGTTGGCGCCGAAAAGACAGGCGATGCTTCTGGGTCAGCGCCAACGGAAGTCTCCCTTCCCCTTTTGGGGAGGGGTTAGGGG
>NZ_RZRV01000004.1:0-335813 GCF_004023085.1 Mesorhizobium sp. M7A.F.Ca.US.010.02.1.1
GTCCCGATCCGGCCACAAGCAGCGCCCCCTGGCGCATCTTCAACATCGGCAACAACAACCCGGTGAAGCTGACCGCCTATGTCGAGGCGCTGGAAAACGCGCTGGGCCGCAAAGCCATCGTCGAACTCTTGCCGCTGCAGCCCGGCGACGTGCCCGATACCTTTGCCGACACCTCGGCGCTGGAGCAGGCGGTCGGCTACCGCCCGACGACGACGGTGACCGAGGGCGTGGGGCGGTTCGTCGAGTGGTACAAGGCGTATTTCGGGCGGGGATAAGGCTCGGCGTTTCCCGGCTGATCCGCGCTGTTCCATGATCACGTAACCAGGAGCAGATGGAATCGATACGGCTCGCAAACAGGCAGTCTGCAATCCATTGCAGTCCCAGGCGCTATTGAGCGTCTGCATCCCCACGTTCAATCGGCGGGATCGCGTTGCGGCGCTGGTTCAGCAACTGTTGCGTACGGACTGCCCATTGCAGATATGCGTCCATGTCGACGGTTCGACCGACGGAACGAACGAAGCGCTTGCGGAAATCGCATCTCGCGATGCCAGTTTGGTGGTCACCACCGGCCCGAATGACGGCAGAGGCCGCGCGATGTTTTCGGCGATTGCTTCCGCCACTGGCGACTATTGCATGGTCTTCGATGATGACGACGATCTCTTCACCGATCGCTTGCCGGAAGTCTGTGAGCACCTCTCGCAGAGAAGTGTCGATGAGAAGATTGCGGGTTTTGTGTTCTCGATGGCTCTTGGCCACCCAGAGAGGGCAGCAGAGCCGTTTCCGTCGGAACGGACAAACCTGATAAAGATGCGGGCCGACGAACGGGTGGTCGGCGACAAGAAGGAGGTCATCAAAACTCCTTTGCTTAAACGGGTTGCCGTGCCCCCAGCGGGGCGGTTCCGCCGTGTTCCAACATCTCTTCTCTGGTCCAGATTGGCGATCGAATACGACGTTATCTGTGTCAATGTCGAGATTGGACGGAAACGATATTTGCCGGAGGGGATGACGGCAAGGATTCGGCTTCTTCAGCGGCAAAATGCATACCCGATGTTGTTGCTGAACTTGAACTACATCAAGGCGTTCTGGCTAGGACGATATCGGTCGGTTCGGTTCCTGGGCAAGGCGGTTCTTGCCTGTTTGAGCTTTGGTGCCTTGAGTTTCCCGTTCTTGCTCAAGAGGTCATTCGTGCGGGTGACTTCATGAAAGAAGCCAGCCTGTGGAAGTTGGTGGAAGCCATCGTAATACGAATTGTTCCTGGTCTTCTGAACATAGCGACGTTGCTGTACATCGGCAGCCATCTGGAGACTGGACAGTACGGTATTTTCAGCACGACGATTGCAACAGTTTCATTTATTTCGACACTTGTTTTTGGAGTCGCGACCTATTCGATAATGCCGGTTTCCGCAAAAATGCATGCCGCGGGAATGGGTAGAGAGTACGTATCGTCCATCTTGACCGTGCTGGCAGTTGTGGCGTTGTTTGTCGTCCTGTCTGGACTGGCACTGACGTGGCTGGGATTTGGCAATGCCGTTGCCGCGACCATCATCGTTTCTTTCGGCTTGCACACCGCACTTCAAGAGATTTTGAGGTCACAACTGCGCTTGTGGGCGTACGGTTGGTCGGCGATTGGCCAGGCCGTCGCATACCAGGCAGGAGCCATAGTCCTGCTTGTCGGAGATGCGAAAGTAGGCTCGGCTCTTGCAGCCTTTTCGCTCAGCTATTTCGTCGGAGCGCTGATTTCATTTGCCTTGCTGGGACCTAGGAATCTGAGACGGCCTGGCTTTTCCTATCTTGCCGGGTCTCTGGTCACTGGCTGGGGATTTGTGTTGAGCAATCTGGCCGAGAGCGGCGTGTTTGTCGGCATCCGATACATAGTTTTGTTGCTTGGCTCCGAGACCCATCTCGGTGTCTTCTCGTTTTGTGTCGATCTTTCACAACGGTCCGTCGGCTTCTTCATGAATGCGGCCAGCTTCGTTTTCGTGCCAAGGGCGTTTCTCAGCGCCGCAAATGGAAACGTCAGGGAGTTTCGGCGCGGACTGTTCGAGGGAGCGGCCATCGCACTCATTTTTGCGACCGCGGCGGCGGCCGGAATAGTTGGCCTGTTTTTCTCGGGCCATGCCTCCGGATGGCTGGGGAAGTCTTTTGACCCTGTGGTGTTCGGGATCGTTTCTTGTGCTGTTCTGGTCAACAGGACGAAAAAGGTGATCATCGATCCGTTTGCGCTTCGGTCGAGCAAAGCGATGACGTTGACCTATTCCTACGCGATAGGGGCGTTGGCTTGCTGTTGTCTGGCGGCATTGGGCCTTTGGTGGCGGGTGCCGCTTGGCAGTGAAATGGCGTTTTTGTTCGGATATGTCGTTGCCGCTGCCTGTTCCTTTTTCGCATTGAGGAATGTGATTGCAGACCAAGGGCCTGATGCGAAACAGCGCACTGTTTTGGTGGTCGGGCCGGATGCCAGAAATGAATGAGAAGAAAGCACTCTACGACGAGGAAAACAGGCGCATCGTCCATGTCGGCACGGTGGCTGATGACGACTATTGGGATTCTCACTGGGCCGAAGGGATTGTCTTGAGGCCGGATCGCTTAGTCGTTGAAACCACCAGGCGATACCTGACCGGATCGGCCAAGATCCTGGACGCTGGATGTGGCTTGGCCAATACGGTCCATGGCCTCCACCAGGCAGGCTTTTCCGCCTACGGGATCGACTTCGCGCAGAAGACCGTGGGGATGGTGAACCGTGCCGCGCCCCATTTGCAAGTGACCGTGGGGGATGTTCGAGCAACGGGCTTCGCGGACGAATTCTTCGATGGGGTGTGGTCTCTGGGGGTGATCGAGCACTTCTTCGACGGTTACGATGAGATCGCATTGGAGATGAGGCGCATCATCCGGTCAGGAGGAGTTGCCTTCGTGACAGTGCCGAGCATTTCTCCTCTCCGACGGCTGAAGATCAGAATGGGTCTCTATCCCAGGTTTTCAGGTGAACAGGCCGGATTTTACCAGTTCGTTCTTGAGCCGTCTTCGATTGTTTCCAGTTTCGAACAGCACGGCTTCAAGCTTCTGGGATCACAGCCAAGGGGAGGCTTCAAGGGGCTGAAGGACGAGACATTTTTCTCCAAGCCGATGCAGGCCTGGTACGACAGCAAGAATGGAATCCTGAGAGGTTTGCGTGCTGCCGCGGACCGGTTGCTCGGCCCATTTTCGCATCATACGCGGCTCTACGTCTTCCACAGGATATAGCGCGGATGTCAAATCCGAGTGGGCGCAGATCGCCAGACGAAACCGGTGGTGAAGCAGTGTCGATATTGCGAAAGTTTGTTCGCGCGAATGTGGCCATTTCCGAGCTCCTGGACAGTGCTCTGCCGCGGCGCCTTCGCATCGACGGCAACCGGACCTTTGCGACGGAGATAGCACCTCCCTTACTTACCTCAAACGCACGGGTTTACGATCTTGGCGGGGGTGCCAGGCCGTTCGTCAGTCTTTCGGAGAAGCGGCGCCTGGGGCTTTTTGTCGTTGGGCTCGACCTCGACGCGGAAGAGTTGTCGAAAGCGCCACGCGGAATATACGACGAGGAGATTGAAGCGGACCTTACCTCGTTTAGGGGGAGGGGCGATGCTGACGTCGTCATTTGCCAGGCAACGCTCGAGCACGTCCGTGATGGCGAGGGTGCCCTGCGCGGCATTGCCAGTTGCGTGAAGCCGGGAGGCATGGTTGCCATTTTCTCGCCCTCGCGCAACGCCGTTTTTGCCAGATTGAATCGGGTCCTGCCGGAGGGGATGAAGCGACGGCTGCTTTTTGCGATCTATCCTGAAAAGGGCATGGGTCATGACGGGTTTCCGGCCTTCTACGACAAGTGCTTGCCCAGTGACGTCGAGACAATCGCAAAACGGAACGACCTGGAACTTGTCGAGCGCCGTCTGTTCTGGAAAAGCTCCTACTTCTATTTTTTCGTGCCGGCCTTTCTTGCCTGGCGCATCTGGTTAGGCGTTTCGGCCCTGTTTCTCCGCAAGGATGCCGCGGAAACCTACGCCTATGTCTTTCGGCGAAAACAGTGAGTTCCCGCGGCTCATGAAAAGGAAGCTCGCGCTGATCGCCATTCCGCTCGACAGAAGAGGCGGTGCCGAAACCATCCTGAAACTTGTTGCGCGCGCACTCGCGAGGCGACCCGACTGGGACGTCGAAATCGGTTTCTTGGGTAGCCAGGCGGCGGGCGAGGCCGCTGGATCACACCAGGACGGAATTCGGTGCAGCTACGGCTTTGGCGGCGGCAAGGCCATGAGCGAGTTTTTGCTCGCCCCGCGGCTGCTCCGGCGTCGGTACGATTTGGTGTTCTCGAGTCACGCACGGGTAAACTCGTTTCTGGCTGCCGCCCGAAGCATTGGACTTCTCCGCAGCCATAGGCTGGTCGCCCGCGAGTCCACGGTACTTCTGGATCGCTTCAAGGGTCCTCGCGCGCTCGCTTACAAGGCGCTCTACGCTGCCTATGGCAGCCAAGACATGATAGTCGCGCAAACGAGCTATATGAATGAACGCTTGCGTGACGTATTGCCCCGGCGAGCAATCGCCAAGTTGTGTACTTTGCCCAACCCGGTCGACGACGATCTCATCGTCAAAATGTCCATGGAGTCATTGTCCGGGCACGACGCCGAGATACTTTCCCGCCGCCCACAGATAGTCTGGTGCGGCCGGCTGATTGATGTGAAGCGTCCGACGATCGCGGTTGATGTGCTGGCCGAAGTCAGACGAAGGACCGGCGAGGATTATGAGCTGACCATGGTTGGCTCTGGCCCCATGGAAGCGGAGTTGAGAGCCCGCGCCGGCAAGCTTGATCTGGCCTCGCGACTAAATCTGCTCGGCCAGAGAGACAACCCGTTTCCGCTGTTTCGCGCAGCGCGTGCCGGCATGCTCACGTCGGCGACGGAGGGATTTCCCAACGTCCTTCTGGAAATGATGGCTTGCCGGATTCCCGGCATCGTCACCACCCCCTGTGCGGGAGATCTGGACATGCTGTCGGGCCTGGAGATTTCAGCCGGCTTTGGCGCGTCGGAAATTGCGGAAGCACTGCTGAAGGTCATTCAAGTCGGTGATCGGTCGGCCTTGTACGGAAAGACCTTGTCGGAAAGATCGCCGGATCGGTTTGCGGATATGCTGTTGAGAGCGCCGTCGTCATATCCGGGTGGGCAGAGATGACGGCCGTTGCTCGCAACAAGATAGTCGTCTCGATAAACACATCCTGGAATGTCGTCAATTTCCGCAAGGGACTGATCGAGGCGCTGCGGAGCCGTGGCTATGACGTGGTCGTCGTCGCGCCGAGAGACGAGTATTCTCCGCTGATTGGGGCCATGGGCTGCCGCTATGTCGAACTCGACATGGACAATTCCGGCACGTCACCGTTGCGGGATTTGGTCCTTCTGTGGCGCTACTGGCGTCTCTTGCGGCGCGAGAGACCGCTGGCGTTTGTCGGCTTCACGATCAAGCCCAATGTGTTCGGCTCCATCGCGGCCAATCTGAACGGCATTCCCGTCATCAACAACATTTCGGGATTGGGGACGGCGTTCGTCCGCGGTGGTCTGCTGCTCAGGATTGCCAAGGCCTTGTACCGGGTGGCATTGGCCCGTTCCAAAATGGTTTTCTTCCAGAATGACGATGACCGGATGCTGTTCGTCGACGAACGTCTGGTTCGCAAGGATCGAACCGCGCTTTTGCCTGGCTCCGGCATCGACCTCGTGCGTTTTGCCCCGTTGTCCGAAGCGCGCACCGGGTCTGGCGCCATCGTCTTTCTTCTCGTGGCCCGGCTTCTCTGGGACAAGGGTGTCGGCGAGTTCATCACGGCGGCCCGTCGGGTTTGCCGTGAGGTGCCCGGAGTGCGTTTCCAGCTACTCGGCTTTCTTGATGTCGAAAACCGGACCGCGGTCAGCCGCGAGCACGTGGAAAAATGGGTTGGCGAGGGATTGGTCGAATATCTCGGCTCCACCGAGGATGTGCGGCCTTTCATGCGTGCCGCCGATTGTGTCGTGCTGCCCTCCTACAGGGAGGGAACGCCGCGCTCGCTGCTCGAGGCGGCTGCGATGGGCAAGCCGCTGATCGCAACCGACGTGCCAGGATGCAGGGAAGTGGTGGACCACTCCGTCAATGGCTTCCTATGCAAGGTGAGGGACCCTGATGACCTTGCGAGCAAGATGGTCGAGTTTGCGCGGCTGGACGGCTCGTCCAGGGACAGAATGGGGGCACAGAGCAGAAACAAGGTCGAGCGGCAGTTTTCGGAAACGATCGTCATCGAGAAGTACATGCAGCAGATAGAAAGACTGAGCGCCCTTGCGACGAAATGAGCGGACCGGCCGCACAGGGTCGGATGGAGGATGGTTTTGTCAGTCAGGAGCATAGCGTTGCTTGCCGTCGTGGCTGTTTTGTTTGGTGTTGGCTTTCTGGGCATCATCGTGATGCAGAGGGGCGGCCCGTCCCCCGCGAAGCCGGTAGCCGAGCTCAAGCCGTTTGACGGCAAGCTCGCAATCCCATCGGTCGATGATCTGCGCGTCGGCGGTCGCAAGATCCTGCTGTGCGGAGCGGCGTTTTCCAGGCCTCAGGCTATGCGCCTCCTGGTGACGGAAGCGGCGCGCCGAGACTATCAGGGGCTCGTCCTGGCCTGCAAACCTGTCGGTGCCGGAACACCTTGCGACGGCAAGATCGCCTCCAGGGTTGGCGATACCTTGTTGTGCAGTGCTTGACGGCCGAGGGCGAAGATTTGGCCACCATACTTACGCAGGGCGGAATTCTCTGCGGCCAGCCGGTTCAGGCCGGCGCAACGTACAAACCTTGCTGAGCAGGTCGCCAGTAAAGACCGGAGCCTCTTGCGGCGAAGTGAGTGGGTCTTGTTCTCAAGCTGGCCGGCTGCCCGTATTTGGGTATTTATGGGTCCTTTCTTGGGTATGTCGGTTCTTGAATTTTCGGGTATTTGTGGGTATATTTGTGGGTATGACCCTGAAGATCGACTCTCTGCAAATTACCACCGAGATCCTTGCCCTGGTCTCGGAGATCGACGAATTCAAAGGGGCTTGGCGAGCGCTGGGCGCGCTCGCTCCGGAGCGCCTATCGGCTCTGCGCCGCGTTGCGACCATCGAGAGCATCGGCTCTTCTACCCGTATCGAAGGAAGCAGGCTTACTGACGGCGAAGTGGAGCGGCTGCTCGCCAACCTCGACATCAAATTCTTTGAGTCCCGAGACGAGCAGGAAGTCGCCGGATATGCGCAGGTCATGGAAATGATCTTCGCGCATTTCGATGCGATTGATCTGACCGAAAACCACCTGACACAACTACACCGTGACCTGCTGGCGTTCAGCAACAAGGATGAACGCCATCGCGGTGCATATAAGACACTCGCCAATAATGTCAGTGCGTTCGATGCCGACGGGAAAGAGATTGGCGTCATTTTCGAAACGGCGACGCCCTTCGATACACCAAAGCGGATGAAGGAGCTTATCGAGTGGACTCGCAACACACTCAACGAGCAAAGCCTGCACCCTCTGCTCGTCGTCGCAATCTTCACGGTGGTGTTTCTGGAGATACACCCATTCCAGGACGGGAATGGACGGCTGTCGCGCGTTCTGACGACGCTCCTGCTGATGCGCAGCGGATATGCGTATGTGCCTTACTCTTCCCTCGAAAGCGTGATTGAGAACAGCAAGGAAGGCTACTATCTGGCGCTACGCCAGACCCAGAAGACGATCCGCAGCCCGAACCCCAATTGGCAGCCATGGGCTGTGTATTTCCTGCGCGCTCTGCAGCAGCAAAAGCGGAGGTTGGAGAAAAAAATCGAGCGGGAACGCCTTGTGCTCGGCACGTTGCCCGAACTCTCGCTGCAAATCGTTGAGGCCATCAATGAGCGTGGGCGCATAACCATCAGCGAGATCGTCAACTTGACAGGTGCAAACCGAAACACCGTCAAAAAACACTTGGCCATTCTGGTCGAAGCGAACCATCTGGCCCAACATGGAACCGGCAAGGGAACGTGGTACGGCCAAAATAGGCGGTAAAGGCTCCAAGTCTGAGGCACGTCGACTTGGTGAATTGGATCGAGGTGGGGGCATGGAGCCAGATCTCTATGGCCGAGAGATGAGGAATGGGTAGCCGAGCCGGCCGTCTACCCCGTTGGCCGCGATTGGTATCGAGCCGATCTCGAATTACATGCTGTCAGCAGGAATATCTACACCGAAAATGTATCTATAATTCAATATATTAGCTTGGGTGTCGGAAGGTTTGGCGCGCTCAGCTTGGTCAAATCTTATCGAGCCAGTCACCGCGGAAAGGAGACCTAAAATTTTTGCCCGGTAATAAGAAACCTGTGAAAGTTAGTCGAAAACTATTAATGCGATTTGGCTAAAGTACTGTGCTCGGACAGACACGCATCAGCTTAAATCGCCTCGCGCGCGCGAAACAGGTTGGAATTGTGGCCAAAAACTGGTACGCGCTGATGCACTGCCTTTGACTGGGTGCGTCTGAAGTGGTGCAGCAAGAAGGGATCGAAGACTGATGAACCTTGTGGTCAAAACTGCGCTTGCCGTATTTGTCGTGTCAATCGGGTTTGGTCCAGCTTCATCGTTTGCCCAGGATGCTTCGTGCAGCTGCGCGACACCCTATCAAGGTTCGGCAAACCCGATCGGATCCATCCGTTCCGCCATCGGTGATGTGATGGTGTCGCAGACGGCGGGCTATGGCGCTGCCAAGGTTGGAAGCGCGCTCGATTTCGGCAGCCGTGTGGTGGTTGGCGCCAAGGGCGCGGCCTCCGTTCTGGTCGGCGGCTGCAATCTGGAGGTTTCGGCCAATTCGAGCCTCGACGTTTCCCGCCTTGGCGACAACATTTGCCTCAAGCTTGTCGGCTCGGAGCAGACGGCTGCTATTCAGCCCTCCGGCGGCGGCGCTGGGTTCGGTCCGCCGGAGACGATTTTCGCCGGGGCGCTTCTGACGTCTGGCGTGCTCGCGGCGACGCAGGACGACGACAACGGCGTCAGCCGCTGACGAAGATATGGCGGCGTCGGCCGCTGTGGAGAAGGGTCTGGATAGGTTGGCGGGCCGGCTGGTTTATTGGGTTTG
Source organism: Mesorhizobium sp. M7A.F.Ca.US.010.02.1.1 (assembly GCF_004023085.1). Lineage (NCBI taxonomy): Bacteria > Pseudomonadati > Pseudomonadota > Alphaproteobacteria > Hyphomicrobiales > Phyllobacteriaceae > Mesorhizobium > Mesorhizobium sp. M7A.F.Ca.US.010.02.1.1. Next base: position 9,086 of record NZ_RZRV01000004.1, read on the forward strand.
TTAACCATATTGTTCTATTGCTTGGGGCGGGGCGGGCTGTAATTCGTACCAACAGGGCGAGTTACAGATTTTGGTGGGGTAAAATGATGAGTTGCCATCGGTTCGGGGCTGCTTTTGCTTTTGTTGCATTCGTCGCAGGGGGCGTCCTGTTCGCCGAGCCCGAGGCTGTAGCTCAGCAAACCTGTTCCTGTCTTGCGCCCGTGCCGGCGTCCGAAGACGCGATAGGTCGTCTTACGCAGGTCCGGGGTGATGTCCAGATGTCCCAGGCCGGCGGCTATGCAGGGGTGGATGCCGAGGCGCCGGTGTATGCGGGCGCGCGCATCATGACCGGGGCGCAGGCGTCTGCTTCGCTGGCTATCGGAGCCAATTGCGCGCTCGATATTCCAGCCAATGCCACCGTCAAGGTCGACCCTATCGAAGGCGGCATGTGCGTTTCGCTTGAGACACCATCTGCGACGATCGTACCCGCCAGCTCAGAACCTGGCATGCTGCCGGTTCTCTTGGGCGGCGCCGCCGTCGGTGGTGCCGTCGCCCTTATTATCGGCCTGCAGGATGACGACGACGCGGTCAGCCAATAGGCGGGATACGACCCCCGTTGTTTTGCGTAAATTTGTCAAATGCGTCATTCGCCTTCATGCGGGTGACGCGTTTCTATTTTTGTCGAGGCGAAGCTTTGCCTCCTCTCAACCAGAAACGCCAATGATCGACCTGCATTCACATATCCTGCCCGGTCTCGATGACGGTTCTCCTGACTTGGCCATGTCGCTGGAGATGGCACGGCTGGCAGTCGCCGACGGTACAACGCATATGGCATGTACGCCGCATGTAATGCCTGGGGTTTATGAGAACGCCACGCAAAACATTGCCGAGGCTGTTCAGGCGTTGGAACTGGAGCTTCATCGCGCTGCCATACCGCTTACCCTATACGTTGGCGCTGATGTTCATCTCGCGCCTGATCTTTCCGATCGATTGAGGCTTGGTACGGTGCCGACTCTGAACGGATCCCGCTATTTCCTGTTCGAACCGCCACATCACATTCTGCCTCCGCGGCTCGAAGACTTCGCCGCGCGTCTCATAGGCGCCGGCTTCGTGCCGATCCTCACTCATCCAGAGCGGTTGACCTGGATCAAGGCGAATTACGACGTCATCGAGAGGTTGAATACGCTAGGCTGCCTTATTCAGCTCACGGCTGATTCTGTGACGGGGGCCTTTGGACGTACGGCGCTCTACTACTCGGAGAAGCTGCTGGATGAGGGCAGGGTGGATATTGTCGCCTCCGACACGCACGGCGCCAGCCGGCGCCGGCCAGGGCTTTCGCAGGCGGTTGTCGCCATCGCGAACCGGTGTGGGGAAGATGAGGCTTACAACATGGCAGTGAAACGCCCGGACGCGATATTGCAAAATCGGCCGCTCGTGCCCATCGGAAAGCAAAGCGCGAGGAAATCGGGCGGCAGCAGTGCGGGGCGGTTTGGCGGATTGGGCCGGTTGTTCAAGAGCGGGGCTCTTTGATGGGCATTTTCGATCTTGCAAGAAGTCATGCGGGCACCGTGCCCGCTTTGCTCGCATCGCTAGCAATATCTGCTTGCGCAAGCACTTCGTCGACATCGACGTCCTCCACCAGTTCTGTCGATGCGCTGCAGCCGATGGCGTCTTCATCGGCGCTCTCAGGCGGTGGTACGCTGCAGGTGGTCAAGGATCTCCCGCCGCCGCAGAATACCCAGAACGGCAGCGAGCAGCCGCTGTCTGCCAACGATGTACTCGAGGTCAGTGTGTTTCAGGTCGATAATTTGAACAGAACAGTTCAGGTCGACGCGGGCGGGCAGATTTCGCTTCCGCTGATTGGAACCATGACTGCAGCCGGCAAGACCGTTCGTCAGCTCGAGAAGGAAATCGAGACTGCCTACGGTGAAAAGTACTTGCAGTCGCCTGACGTGACGATTTTCGTCAAGGAGTCGATTGGCCAGCGCATCACGGTCGATGGTGAAGTCAACAAGGCCGGCATTTATCCGGTGTCCAGCAGCGCTTCCTTGCTCGACGCGATCGCCCTTGCCGGAGGGTTCAATCCGGTCGGTGATGCCGGCAAGGTCTTCGTCTATCGCAATGTCGGCCAAAACAAGCTGGTCGCAAATTACAATGTCGAGGAAATCCGCGCCGGCAAGAACCGCAACCCGCGGATCTATGGCGGCGACGTGGTCGTCGTTTTTGCTTCGAAGTCGAAAATCGCGATGAACAATTTGAAGGATGCGCTGGGCCTCGCCTCCAGCGCTGCCCGCATTGCGGTCATTCCGTAGACACGGACAACTCCAGGATCACCTCGCGCATGCTCGATCGTAACAGGCAGCCCCAACTTGCCGGACCCGGACATGGCCAGGCCCTGTCCGCGGACTCCTATTACGACGTGCCGCAAAACTACGGTCCCTATGGTCGCGACTATGCGGGCCAGGATGAGGGGTTCAACCCGCTCAAGCTGCTTTTATACATCGTCCAGTATCGCTGGCTGATCGTCATGATGGCGGCGGCCGGGCTCGTTGCCGGCGTCATCGTGACGATGATGCAGACACCAAAGTATCAGGCGATGACGCAGCTCGAAGTTCTGGTGCCTTCGGCGAAAGTGTTTCAGGACATTGAGGTTGTTTCCGAAAACAGCGACGTCCGGGCCTTCCTGACCGCTCGGGAGAAGCTGAAGAGCCGGGCATTGGCTCAGCGCGTGGTGTTCCAGCTTGGGCTTAGCGAAAAACCGGATTTTCTGTTTCCGACGCCGAGCTTTTCCCCGAGCAATATTGTCTACCGTGCGTTCGGGATGTCCAAGTCACCCTCCATTGAGGAGAAAACGCCCGAAGAGCGCGAGGCAATTGCGATCAAGCGCATCCAGGAAGATCTGACTGTCAATCTGGTCACCAATACAAGCCTGCTATCGATCACCTTCGTCGATCAAAAGCCGAAATATGCAAGCGACGTTGCCAATCAGGTTGCGCAGAGTTTTATCGATCAACGTCTCGATCAGACCAGCGAGACCTCTGATCTGGCACGGCAGTTCATCCAGGAACAGGTTTTGCAAGTGAAGCAAAAGCTGCAGACCTCCGAAGAGGAACTGGTCACCTATGCAAAAGATGCCGGCATCACGGTTACCGGCGATGACAAATCGCTGATCGGCTCCAACATCGAAGCCCTGAACACCGCCCTGGCCACTGCAATCCAGGAGCGTCTTGATGCGGGGCGGGTGGTCGATCAGATAGAAAAGGGCCGCGGGTCGAGCCTCGGTCCGGTTCTGGAAAGCGAAGGTTTGCAGAAGCTTAGCGACAAGCTGGCGGATCTGACCAGCCAGTATCAGCAGAAATTGGGCATCCTGAAGCCCGGTTTTCCGGAAATGCAGCAATTGCAATCGCAGATCAAGGAACTGCAGCGACTCTACAACAACGGCGTGCTGGCGATAACCGATTCGTTGCGGCTGAAATATCAGGAAGCGCAGAACAAGGAAACCGACCTCAAGTCCAAGCTCGCGGAGATGGAGAGGCAGCAGGTCGTCTTCAACGACAAGAATATCAAATACACGATCCTGAAACGCGAAGTCGACTCCAACCGGTCGCAGTATGACAGCCTTATCGCCAAGCTGAATGAAGTCGGCGTTAGCTCGGAGCTCAAGACGCAAAGCGCTGCGATAGTCGATTTCGCTTCGCTGCCCACAGCCCCCTATTCTCCACGTCTGAGCATCAATCTTGCAGTCGCTCTCGCGCTTTTCATGGCCCTGGCGGCATCGATCATCTACATCATCGAGTTGCTGAACAACACTTTCACCAACCCGGAGCAGATCGAGAAAGAGCTGGGGCTGGCGATGCTCGGCATCCTGCCGCTTGTCGGTGACCGCGAACTCATAGCCAGCATCGCCGATCAAAAATCCGGGCTCTCCGAGGCCTATCGTTCGCTGCGAACATCGCTGCAGTTCTCCGGTGCGGAGGGCGCGCCGCGATCGCTGCTGGTGACCAGTTCGGAACCGTCGGAAGGCAAGTCGACCACGTCGTTCAAGCTTGGCCAGGATTTCGCGGCACTCGGCGCAAGGGTTCTGCTTGTCGACGGCGATCTCCGCAAACCCAACCTGCACCGGCTGTTCGGCCTCGACAATGCGATCGGGTTGAGCAACCTGCTGACAAATACCGTTCGCAAGGACGATCTGCCCAGCATTTTCAGACCGACGAAATACCCCAATGTCACCGTGCTGACGTCCGGAACGATTCCGCCGAATCCGGCCGACCTGCTCTCGTCGCCGAAGATGGCGTTGATCTTGACCAATCTAGGCAAACGCTTCGATCTGGTCATCATCGACGCCCCGCCGGTCGTCGGTCTTTCCGACGCACCAATCCTTAGCCGGCTTGCCGAAGGCACATTGATGGTCGTTTCGACCAATCAGGTCACACGCAAGTCAGCCAAAACGGCACTCAAGCGTCTGCGCTCAGCCGGTGCGAACGTGATCGGAGCGGCGATGTCGAAATTTACGGTCAACAAATTCGATTACAATTACGCCTATAAATACATGAACTATCAGTACTACGACTATGGCGCGAGTACCCCGAAAATTGAGGGCAAAGTCGATGACGGAGCAGGCCAGCCCGCTCACGCGAAATCTCCGGCGTTCAGGCGTTTGGTTCGTCGCCTCCGTTCTGGTGTTGGCGGTTTCGTCGATAGGGCTAAGTCGGCTTCTTGAGTCGGAAACGCGGGCCGTCTCGCTTGCGCTTGATCCCTTGAACACAGATGCCTTGATAGGCGAAATTGCCGGTCGGTTGAGCGAAACAGGCGACGGTGTTGATCTCGACGTCTTGGCAGCAAAGGCGAGGGGCGCGCTTCGTTTCAACGTCGCGGACGCCCGGCTCTACAGCCTGATAGGCGAGATTGAGTATCGACAAGGCGAGAAAGACGAGGCTTTTGAACTCTTCGACCAAGCTCGAAAGCTGTCCAAGACCGAAATCCATTCGCTTCAGAGATCGATCGATCGCTCGATCGAGGTGGGCGATCTGTCAAAGGCCGTTGCCGAGATCGACACGTTGCTGCGCCGGTGGCCCGACAGATTTCCAGTCATTGCGGCAGGCTTGCCGGCTATTCTTTCAAACCCGGACGGATATCAGGCTGTCCTGGCAGCCTTAAGGATCGAGGCGCCGTGGAGATCCAATCTTTTCTCCGCCCTTGGTAAGGATCCGCGGGGCCTGCGCGTCGCAAATCAACTGTTGCTTGACCTTGCCGGATCGAGCTCACGACCGACGTCGAAGGAATTGTCTGCCGTAATCGACGGGTATATCCGGCAGAAGGAATACGAGGCGGCCTATCGGCTGTTCCTGTTCAGTCTGTCCGATCAGGAGCGGACACTGGCCGGATACATTTTCAACGGCGGCTTTGAGCATATCCTCAGCGACAAGCCATTCGACTGGCAGGTTCGCGACCGCTCCGGTCTGGAAATTACCTTTGCCGGGGCGCGCGATGTCGGCGAAAGCGATAGCGGAGCGACTGTCCGGTTCCTGAATACGCCGGTGAAGAACGCCGCGCTCGAGCAATATGTCGAACTGCCTCCCGGCTCCTACAGGATTTCCCTGATCGCCTCCGCGAGAAACCTGAAGCTGCCCAAACAGTTGTTCTGGTCCATCAGATGCGCGGATCCGGCGGGCGAAATAGCGCGGTTCAACATTCCGGAAGGCACATTCAATCGGCGGCAGTTGAGCCTGGATTTCGCGATCGGACCAGGCGCGTGTCCCATGCAATTGTTGCGGCTGGAAACAGCTGCCATCGCTGAGAGCTGGCGATTTCGGTACGTTGGCACGCTGGTCATGCACAAATTGAGCATCGAAAGAGTTTCATCTTGAGAGAGCGGTCAACCCGGTCCACGGAATGGGAAAAATATCTGCTTGGGTCGGTTCTTTTCCTGTCAGTGCTGATTGGCGGCGGCACCGCGAGCGGTCTCTACACCGAAGCGCTGATCGAGGTGGCGGCGATTGCAGCGGCCGCGGCCGTCTTTTCAAGGCCGTCGGAGCACGGCATCCCTCGCTCGGCCCTGTGGTTGCTTGCTCTGGGCCTAGCCGTGTTCTGTTTTCAGATCGTGCCGCTGCCTGCCGCCCTGTTGAGCGGATTGCGGCCTGAGGTTTTACTTGCAAATCCATGGCTGAGCGGTGAAACCGGGCTGCGTTTCGTCAGTGTCGGCGTGGGACGTACGATCGAGTGTCTGTTGTACTTCGTGGCGATGGCTGCATTCTTTCTGAGCGTCACCCGCTTGCGCCCAGATCAGATCTACAGTCTTCTGCCCTTCTTTTTGATGGGTGTCATCTGTAACGGACTGGCTGCGGCGATCCAGTATTCGCTCTCCGACACGGTTGCCATACAGGGTTTGCTGCCGTTCACGATCAATGCGGGACTGTTTGCCAACCAGAACCATTTTTCAGCTTTGCTCTTCGTCTCCATCCCCTTCGTCGTCTACTACGGCCTGTTTCGCGGGCACCTTCTGTCCGGGTCGCTCGGTTTGACAACGCTGCTGCTGCTGCTTCTGGCCGCCGGTTCGCGCGCCGGTATTCTGATAGGGCTGGCGATCACAATAATATCGGTTGTCTTTCTGTCCGCGCGCTCGAGGCTGGGCGGGTATGGAATACCCGCTGTCTTCATCGGGCTTTCGCTTTACACGATCGGGGCGTGGACGAAGATCGATGCGGAAGTGGTTGACCCGGCCTTTGGACGGGCCGAATTTGCCCGCACGACGATCGCGGGAATTGAAGAGAACTGGGCGACGGGCGTCGGCTTTGGCAGTTTTCCGAAGGTCTACCAGATTTACGAAAAGGGAGAGATGATCTTCAAGCCCTACGTCAATCACGCCCACAATGATTATCTGGAGTTGGCACTTGAAGGTGGCGCGCCTGTTGTCTTTCTGGTCGCGGCCTACTCGGTATTGCTTTTTGCGTTTTCCCTTGCGGCACGGCGAGATCCGCTGCAGAAAATGGCATTTCTCTCAGTATCGTTTCTGCTCGTTCATTCCCTGGTCGATTATCCCATGCGAACGGCGGCGCTTGCGATGACTTTCGCCTATATGAATGGCATCATCTTTCACAAGGGATTCGCTGGGCGGTTAAGCCAGAGAGGCGAGTCGACCGAGGCCCATGATGACAATCTGCTTGTTCCCGTCAGGCCGGCCTTGGCAAGACGATAGCAATGCGTCGCCTGGAATTGGCCATGGATTGGCGCTGGACCGTGACCCGGTCGTTTGCCGAACGCCGAGATTGACAAGCCATTGCATGGAACCTAAGCACGGGCGGCTGGGGCCGGGGGGTTCAGGCATGTCAAGGAGAGCTTCTTGAAAGGAATTATCCTTGCTGGAGGCAGTGGAACGCGTCTTTATCCACTAACATTAGCAGTCTCTAAGCAAATTCTGCCGATATACGACAAGCCGATGATCTATTATCCGCTGAGCGTTCTGATGCTCGCGGGTATCCGTGAAATTCTGATCATTTCGACGCCGCGTGACCTGCCGATTTTTCGCGATCTGCTTGGCGATGGATCGGAGTTCGGCCTCGACCTGTCCTATGCCGAGCAACCGCAGCCCAACGGGCTGGCGGAGGCCTTCATCATCGGCCGCAATTTCATCGGCAAGGACAACGTGTCGATGATCCTCGGCGACAACATCTATTTCGGCGACGGGCTGTCGCAGCTTTGCCGCGACGCAGCCTCGCGCGAAAAGGGCGCTTCGGTGTTCGCCTATCATGTCGAGGATCCCCAGCGTTATGGCGTGGTTTCCTTCGACAAGGCCACGGGAACGGCGCTGACGATCGAGGAAAAGCCGCAGGTGCCGAAATCCAACTGGGCGGTCACCGGTCTCTACTTCTATGACAACGACGTCGTCGACATCGCCCCTGCCATCCGTCCCTCGGCGCGCGGCGAGCTCGAGATCACGGCGGTCAACAACGTCTACCTCGAGCGCGGCCAGTTGCATGTGCATCGGTTGGGGCGCGGCTTTGCCTGGCTCGACACCGGCACGCATGACAGCCTGCATGAGGCCTCGTCATTCGTGCGCACCATCGAGCACCGCCAGGGCATCAAGGTCGCCTGTCCCGAAGAGATCGCCTTTGAACAGGGTTGGCTGACAGTGGACCAGGTTCTGCGTCGCGCCGACCACCTGGGCAAGAATGAATATGCCGCCTATCTGCGCCGGCGTGTCGTTGACCTGTCGGAGGGCTAGGCGTTGGAGGTCAGGCCCCTTGGCATCGATGGCGTGCTGGAAATCGTGCCGAAGCGACATGGCGACGCGCGCGGTTTCTTCGTGGAAACCTACAATGCCGAGCGCTTTTCGCAGGCCGGCATAGACTTGGCTTTCGTGCAGGACAATCATTCCTATTCCGCCGCGGCGGGCGTCTTGCGAGGGCTTCACTATCAGCTTGCACCGCGCGCGCAGGACAAGCTGCTGCGCGTCATCCGGGGCAGCATTCTCGATGTGGCGGTCGACATTCGCCGCGGTTCGAAAACCTTCGGAAAATGGGTCGCTCTCGAAGTATCGGCCGAGAAGGGCAACCAGATTCTGGTGCCGAAAGGCTTCGCGCACGGCTTCGTGACGCTCGTGCCTGACACCGAGGTCCTGTATAAGGTGACCGACACCTATTCGCAGGCGCATGATCGGTCGATCCGTTTCGACGATCCCGACATCGGCATCGAATGGCCGTCATTGACCGGCGGGTTCCAGCTCTCGGACAAGGATCTCAAGGCGCCGCTGCTGGCCGCCGCCGAGGTGTTCGCCTGATGGGTTACGTGAGGACAGCGGCATGAATTTTCTGGTGACGGGCGGTGCGGGCTTTATCGGTTCGGCGGTGTGCCGGCATCTGTGCGCCAACCCGGCCTATCGGGTGACCAATCTCGACAAGCTTACCTATGCGGGAAACCTGGCCTCGCTGCGGCCGATCGAGAACGCACACAATTATTGCTTCGCGCAGGCCGATATCTGCGACGAAAAGGCGGTGCTCGACATCCTCCGGCGCGACGATATCGACATCGTCATGAACCTTGCCGCCGAGAGCCATGTCGACCGCTCGATCGATGGGCCGGGCACCTTCATCGAAACCAACATCGTCGGCACCTACAAGATGCTCAATGCCGCGCTGGAATACTGGCGCGGCCTGCCCGAAGACAGGAAGAGCCATTTCCGCTTCCATCATGTCTCGACTGACGAGGTGTTCGGCGATCTTCCCTTCGATGGCGGCATGTTCGTCGAGGAAACGCCCTACGCCCCATCCTCGCCCTATTCCGCCTCGAAAGCGGCCTCGGACCATCTGGTGCGGGCCTGGCACGAAACCTATGGCCTGCCGGTCGTGCTTTCCAATTGCTCGAACAATTACGGACCCTATCACTTTCCCGAAAAACTGATCCCGCTGGTCATCCTCAATGCGCTCGATGAAAAGCCGCTGCCGGTCTATGGCGCCGGCGCCAATGTGCGCGACTGGCTGTTCGTCGAGGATCACGCGCGCGCGCTGGAACTTGTCGCGACCAGGGGACTGCCGGGCGAAAGCTACAATGTCGGTGGCAATTCCGAGCGGACGAACCTTGGCGTCGTCGAGACGATCTGCGATCTGCTCGACATCAGGCGGCCGCGGGCAGGGGGCAAGAGCTATCGCGACCTGATTTCCTTTGTCACCGACCGCCCCGGTCACGATCGCCGCTATGCCATCGACGCCTCGAAGATAGGCCGGGACCTGGGCTGGGCGCCCAATGAGAATTTCGACAGCGGCCTCGCCAAGACCGTCGACTGGTTTCTCGACAACAAATGGTGGTGGGGACCGATCCGCGAGCAGCGCTATGCCGGTGAACGGCTGGGCGAAGCACGCAAGGGGGCGGCGTGAGGCTGGTTGTCACCGGACGCGACGGGCAGGTCGCGGCAGGCCTCCTGGAGGCCGGCCAGGCGGTCGCCGGCGTTGAGGTCATCGCCATTGGCCGTCCGCAACTCGACCTCGCAAGACCCGACACCGTGATCGAAGCGATCGCGGCCGCGAAGCCCGACATCGTCGTGTCGGCCGCCGCCTACACGGCCGTGGATCAGGCCGAGGACGAGCCCGATCTGGCGTTCGCGGTGAACGCCGTCGGCGCCGGCAAGGTGGCGCAAGCCGCGGCCCGCCTGGGCGTTCCCGTCATCCATCTTTCGACCGACTATGTCTTCGACGGCACCGCCCCTGGCGCCTATGTCGAGACCGACGCCACCGCTCCGCGCAGCGTCTATGGCGCCTCCAAGCTTGCCGGCGAGCAGGCGGTTGCATCGGCCAATCCGCGCCATCTGGTCCTGCGCACGGCATGGGTCTACAGCCCGTTCGGCAAGAATTTCGTGAAAACCATGCTGCGGCTGGCCGCCGACCGCGACGAGATCGCGGTGGTGGCCGATCAGTGGGGAAATCCGACATCTGCACTTGATATCGCCGACGCAATCCTGCATGCGGCGGCACAGCTGCAGGAGGGCGCCGCCACATCCGGCATCTATCATCTGGCCGGAACCGGCGAGGCCAACTGGAGCGGCTTTGCCCGCCATATCCTCGACACAAGCCGCGTGTTGGGTGGTCCTTGGGCGCGGGTACGGGACATTGCTACGATGGACTATCCGACCAAGGCGCGCCGCCCCGCCAATTCCCGGCTGTCGAGCGCGAAGTTTGCCGCTGCATTCGGCTGGGATGCGCCGGACTGGCGGCAATCGACGGAAGCGGTGGTGCGGCGGCTTCTTCGGTGTGCTTGACGATGCCCTTGCCCTTCGGGAACAACGCGCTTGCCTGGACTTGAAAGACAGCGATGATTCCTTTCACTTCGACGGCATTCCGATTCCCTGACCTCGATGCTCCGTCCGCATGGATCGAGCACGTTCCATTCATGTTCTGGCTTGTCGATGCGTTCCGGCCGCATCGGTTCGTCGAGCTTGGCACGCACACCGGTGTCTCCTATTGTGCCGCCTGCCAAGCCATCGAGCTGCTGCGTCTCCCCTGCAGTTGCTATGCGATCGACACCTGGAAGGGTGACGAGCATGCCGGCTTTTACGATGAGCGGGTCTATACCGATCTGGCCACCTACCACGCTCCAAAGTATGCGGCCTTCTCGAGTCTCGTGCGGTCGACTTTCGACGCGGCTGTTGACCATTTCGAGGATGAAAGCATCGACCTGTTGCACATTGACGGACTGCACACCTACGACGCCGTTCGCCATGACTTCGAAAACTGGCGGCCGAAACTTACGCGGAATGCCATAGTGCTCTTTCATGACACGAACGTGCATGAACGCGACTTCGGAGTCTATCGACTTTGGGGTGAGGTCTCGGCGGGTCGGCCGCATTTCGAGTTCCTGCATGGGCATGGCCTGGGCGTCTTGGGGATTGGCGACAGCTACCCGAAAGCGGTCGAGGGACTTTTCGCCGCCGGTGAACAAGATCATTGCCGGGAGGCTGTACGAACCGCCTTCGCCCATCTTGGCCAGGCGGTTGCCCAGCGCGGCAATACGGCCGATGCGGCAAGGCTAGCAGAGACGAAGCTTGCACTGAGCCGATCAGAATGGCCCCGATACCAAGATATGATCCAAGAGGATATGGCGACGAAGGGCATTTATCTCGATGTCGATTTTTATCGAAACAGCTATGCCGATTTGGCTCATATGAGCGACGAACATCTCCGCGATCATTTTGCGAAGCATGGCGCTCAAGAGGGGCGGTTAGGCACGCGCATGTCATTGCGCGAGCACTTTCTGGATGAAGTGAGATCAAACCGCTCGATCCTCGAAATCGGCCCGTTCTGTAACCCCCAGGTGACTGGCGGAAACGTTCGGTATTTCGACGTCCTTGATAGTCAGCAATTGGTCGCCAGGGCCGAGCAGATCGGGTATCCGATAAAGGCTGTTCCACAAATTCACTACACGTCACCCGTCGGCAATCTTTCGGTGGTTCCCGACAGGTTCGCTGCTGCGATCAGTTGTCACTGTATCGAACACCAACCCGATTTGATCCACCATCTTCAGCAGGTCGCAAATATCCTGGACGATGGCGGACGATATTATGTAATCATTCCAGACAAGCGATATTGCTTTGATCGCTTCATTCCCGAATCCACGATCGCCGATTTTCTGGACGCACATTTTTCGCAGCGCAGAACGCACAGTCTCGCTAGTGTGATCGAACATCGTGCGCTGACTGTGCATAATGATTGCGTTCGGCATTGGCAGGGTGACCACGGTACCCCGTTGCAATCTCCAGAAATCGTGAACCGCGTGCGAGATGCGATTGAAGAATACAAGCAAGCCCATGGCGGCTATGTCGATGTCCACGCATGGCAGTTTACACCGGAGGGCTTTCAGCGCGACATCCAGGCATTGTATGAACTCGGCTACTCGCCATTGCGCCCATTAAGAGTGCATGGGACATCGCACAACCGAAATGAATTCACTGCTATTTTGTCGCGCTGAGCAGACGGAATCCGTGCGGTCATCAGAGTCCGTAAGTCACCTGGAAGGCCGGAACGGCAAGAAGTCGTTATGAAGGAAAGTTGACGTGGCGATTAAGAAGCTTATTGGCAAGGCTATCGAAACTCCGCTAAAATATTGTGCTCGTGCGATATTTCATTACCCAAAGGTAATTTCTGCGATGCTGCGCCGCATTTCGGGGAAGAATAGCTTTATAACGGAGAGCATTGAAGGCGGACGCCGATTTGAGAATGGTAAATATGCCATCTTTCTAATATGGCAGCCGCATGGTCTGCCCTGGTACGTCCAGAATGCCCTCGATGCGCTTTCGGAGGCAGAAATAAATGTCATCGTGGTCGCAAATCATGCCCTCAACGAATCGATGAAGGCAGCGCTTTCGTCGCAAAGTCGTTGGATGCTCTCGCGAGATAATACGGGATTCGACATTGGCGGATTCCAGGACGCAACCCATTTCGTGCGCGAGAACTTTGAGATTGATCGTCTGATCTATCTCAATGACAGCATCTACCTTTTCAGGGAAGGTTTGACAGAGATGATGCAGCGGCTCGCAACCTCGAAAGCTGACATATGCGCCGCATTCGAGAATTGGGAGATTTTCTACCATATCCAATCGTTCTGCTTCTCGATGTCGCGCCGCGTGCTGGACTCTGCTGCAGCAGTAGAGTTCTGGAAAAACTACCTGCCTGTTAATTCGAGAAGATGGGCGATAAATGCCGGTGAAATCGGGCTTTCAAAAGCAATTATACCGGGTGCGAATAAAATAGAGTTGATTTATTCACCAAATGACATCAAGCCGCACTTAAATGATCTAACGTCAAGTGAATTAATTTCGATGAACACCAGCATTCCGGTCGCACTTCGTTTCAAGAAAAAGGAAGTCAAAGGATCTCGGAGAGTTGAGATACAAGGCGAGATACTGGATAGAATATCGGGGCGTTCGCAAATTCACACGGGTGGGTTCCTGTATCGGAAGTTTCTGAGAAGCCCGATTCTGAAGAGAGATCTCGTGTATCGGTTGCAGTATTCAATCTATGATGTTGAAGCCCGTCTTCAAGAGCTTGGTCACGAGGGCCATATTGATGAAATTCTGTCGGATATGAGGCGGAAAGGCGTTGGAACTCAAATGGGTTTCTTGAAGAGAATCCAGTTCAGCGATGGAATCATATGACTAGCATCGGCCGTTCTTGACACCGGAGGAGACATGGACAGGACAGAATTGCTGCTTTCACTATTCGATTCGAACGGCTTTGGGCTTGAGGTCGGTCCAAGCTACAACCCACTTTTACCAAAATCTGCGGGCTTCAACATCGAAACGATCGATCACGCCGATGCTGCAATCTTGCGCGAGAAATATAGCAACAATGCATCAAAAATAGAGGAAGTCGATTATGTTTCGGATGGACGTAGTCTACTCGAAGTCATTGGCAAAAAGGAACGGTACGACTTCATTTGCGCTTCGCATGTGATCGAGCACGTTACCGATGTCGTTCGGTTTATCCAGGACTGCGAAACCCTTCTGAAACCCGATGGCCGGCTGGTCTTGGCTGTGCCGGACAAGCGCTATTGCTTTGACGCATTCCGCCCGCTGTCCACCGTTGGGCAGGCGCTGCAGGCGTACATTGAACAACGCAAACGGCACGCTCTTGGAGTCATTTTCGACCAGGCCTCGTACACCTGCACCAAGGCGAAACAGATCGTCTGGATTGAGCCGACCTTGGATGACGTTGAATTGGTGGGAGGCGGCGAGGAAGCCAAAATGCAGTTCGAAAGCGCGCAGGCCAGTGACGACTATCACGACGCGCATGGATGGCAGTTCACGCCGACGTCGTTCCGGTATCTGGTCAAGAAACTTCGCTCACTCGGATACATCAAGTCGGGCGAACTGGCCTTTCATAAGCATGATTCCCCCCGCCCAGGCATGCATGAATTCTACATAAGCCTCTCTAAGGCCGCTCCGGTGCTGCAGAAACCCGACATCGATCTGCTCAAGGAGACAGAGCGCGAGTTGCGCGAAATACGCACCAGCCGAGACGATAAGTACGACTTCGACGCCGCAAAACAGCTCAATGCTGCCAAGCAGGAGATTCAGTACCTCACAGCAAGGAACGATGCCCTGCTGCAGTCAACATCGTGGAAAGTAACTGCCCCGCTACGATATATTCGATCGACGTTCTCGCGCTTTAAAGTCGGGTGAGTATCGATGCGTTTCGGCAGAGCCGGCTTGTAGAGCTTAGCATCGGGCTCCTGTTGCTCCGCCGGCCAAGCCGTCGATTTCCTGGTTGCGCAATTCGGCCTGTTGTGCGAGGTGCCGACTACACCAAGGCAAGATGCAGCAATCTCAGATCAACGGTGTTGAATTGATGTCGACCGACGTTCGTACGGATTCTATCAGTCGTTCAGATCCCGTTTTCCTGGTTGCTTCCTTTGGACCGATCGCGCTCTTCCTGGTTGCGCTCGTCCTGACGGCGCAGGCGAGAGGTCTTCCTGACAATGACTATTGGGACATTTTCTCTCCGATGATCAGATCGCTGGACGGGTTCCCAGCGGCATCGGACCTCTATGTAAAATCGAACGAGCATATCGTTGCTGGCGCAAAGCTGTTCTATCTCCTGAATTTCCATCTTTCCAACGGGGACAATTTCGGCCTGTCAGCCATTACCGCCGTCTTCTCGCTGCTCATCGCTGTCGCACTTTCGTATGCACTCTCGCGCTCTACGAAATCCAAGTTTGAAGCGTTTGTTATCGGGATAGCCGTATCGCTTTTCGTCTTCAGTCCACTCGCTGCACACAACTTCTTTCTTGGTATGAGCGGGGTAGCATGGATTGGCGCGAATCTCTTCATGGTACTGGCCGCATTGGCATTTTGGCAATCGGCCGAGCGCGACAATCCATACGGCTATGTCGTTGCGATTGCTTTGGCTGCCATCGCTGCGCAATTCTACAGCACTGGCCTCACTGCATTGTGCGCGATCGGCATCCAAGGATTCTGCTCAGACAAAACAAGGCGGCTTGGTATCGCGATTTTCGTGATAGGCGTAGCCTACCTGGTTATGATTGCTATGCTTCAGCACGTCCCCACCCAACACGGTGCACGCAATTTCAATCCAACACAGATTGTTCTGTTCTGCCTTACCTTCATTGGTGGCGGTATCGCAACTTACGAATCCGCCGCAATTCTGCTCGGCGCTATCGCAATTGTGGTAGCCTTCGTGATTGCGGGATTTCGTATTTTGCGGCCTGACAAGAGCAGCTTTCGATCAGCCTTTTGGGTTGCGATTATGGCATATGCGGTCATGGCGAGTGGACTGGCAGCAATTGGTAGATCAAATTTGTGGGGAGACGCGGCAGCCCTGGCGAGCAGGTACGCAACCATTCCAGCACTTTTCTGGGTTGGATTGTTTGGAGCAGGCTTTGGCCTCTTGCGGCATACTGCTTTCGGTCGTCGTTTCTCGATCGCGATATTTGCTGCTGCAGCTGCAACAATTCTGGTGAATGGAACGCCAAGGTTGGCGGAGGCCCTTGCCAGAGCTGAAGGAAAAGATATCGCAACGTTGGCGTTGTCTCTCGGTGTCAGGGACCCCGACGTTATGCAGTACGTTACGCCAGTGCCGGATCAGTACTATGCTCTCGAGGCGTATCTAAAGAAGTTCAGTCATGTCCCATTCGACGGGAGGGATTTCGGCTGTCCTTCACTGGGCGCGCAGATAAATGTCTCTAGCCAGCCAGACAATTTAATAGGCTTTGTCGATTCCGTGTCCAAAATACAAGATCCGCAGTGGGCGCGCGTCGTCGGATGGGTAGCAGACAGTTCAGACAAACGACCACCTCTCCTGGGCAGCGATCTCCTTTCCACCTACCGCTGTATTGCCTTTCTGGACGGCAAGGGGACGGTTGTCGGGTTGGGGTTGGGAGGGTTGCATCGGCCGGACGCGGCAAAGGCTCTTGGACGGCCACGTGACGACTATGGCTGGAGTGGGTACGTCGACCTCCAACTACTGTCTCGCGAGCCCGCCTTGCGATCGATATACGCGGCTTTGGACACTCCATCCGGATGGACGAAATTGCAGAAACCAGTTGAAGTCGGGTTTGAGTTTTGAAAGCGATCTACATAGGCGCCGTAAGAGCCGCGAGAAAGATAGCTGATCACTGTGGACTACTTGCGCGCCTGGAACGATCGAACAACCGTTCGGTCCTCTGGGTGAGAAGTTTATTTGGGATTTACGACAGCGCCGATCTTGTTCGACTGGATATGCCATGGTGGACATTTTCTGCCATTGACGCACTGGAAGTCTTTTTGTCGTCACGCAACGGCTCGGCCCGGGTTTATGAATTTGGTGCTGGGGCCAGCACAATTTGGTTGGCGAAACGAAGCAGATCGGTCGACTCCGTGGAACATGACGCTCCGTTCGCACAATCCATGGACAGCATGTTTGGTGCCTATCCGAACATTACCTTGCGGGTTGTGGAGCCAACAGCCGTTGCCCATTCGACTAAGGCTAGGTCCAATCGAAAGGGGTATACGGAAAGCTCGTTTGATCATTACGTGTCATCGATTGATCAAGTCGAAGGAACTTTCGATCTTATCGTGATCGACGGCCGAGCAAGGGTTTCATGTCTGGCGAGGTCGGTCAGCCGCCTGTCACCAGGCGGTATAATTCTATTCGACAACAGCAACAGGCTCGAATACCGCGAAGCCATCAACTCTTGCGGCTTGCAGGAACGAGTGACACGGGGACTTGCGCCTGCACTGCCATTCCCGAGCCAGACCTCCATTCTGACTTTGAGGACTTGATTGTGCACATCGTATCGATAGTGGTCCCGGTAAAGGACGAGCAAGACACAGTTCGGGAACTCGTTGTTCAGATTGAGGCGGCCTTTGATCAGATGGATGGTGCGCAGGCTTCACTCAAAGAGATCATCTTTGTAGATGATGGGAGTAGAGACAATACTTGGAAGGAGATTTTGAGCGCCACTTCGGCCCATCCATGCGTGAAGGGCATCCGTCTTCGGCGGAATTTTGGCAAGGCAGCCGCGCTACAGGCAGGCGTTTCAAATGCTTTCGGCAATACCATCGTCACGATGGATGGAGATCTTCAAGACGACCCGAAGGAAATCTCGCGCTTTCTGGATGAAATACGCAACGGCTCCGATGTCGTTTCGGGTTGGAAGCAGGTGCGCCATGACCCACTCGGCAAGACGCTGCCATCAAAGCTTTTCAACCTAGCGACGGCGAAAGTCTCCGGCGTCGCTCTGCACGATTTCAACTGCGGGTTCAAAGCATATCGCCGAGAGGTGTTCAACAACATACGCCTCTATGGCGAATTGCATCGCTTCATCCCCGCCCTGGCCCATGCAACTGGTTTCAAGGTCAGCGAGATCGTGGTTCAACACCATCCTCGCCGCTTTGGAAAATCAAAATATGGGATCGGCCGTCTTCTGAAGGGGTTTCTGGACCTACTTACGGTCGTGACCATCACGAAGTTCAATTCACGACCAGGTCATCTCTTTGGTGGGCTAGGGATGACTGTAATAGCCATTGGCGTTGCGATTTTCTTATACTTGTGCGTGCTGTGGTTGGGCGGGGAAGCAATTGGCGGCCGTCCGTTACTGCTTGTTTCAACGTTACTGATGATCGTGGGAGTGCAGTTCACACTGTTCGGTATGGTTGCCGAGTTGATCGTCGCGGCCCGCGGTGATGGTCGCGACGCGGGCATTGTCGCCGAGATTGCAAGTTCGGAAGGCGGGCTGCCCGTAAAGTCGCTCGACGCTCGTGGCGAACGCTAAGATAATTCGTGTCGGCGGTGCGGTCATTGCGGTGGCGGCAATGTATTTTGTCATCCGCTCCGTCTACGGATATACCGATCAGCTCGCTGAGATGCTACAACGCCCCCATTTCATTGTCGTGGTTTTGGCCAGTGCACTTCTCTATGCAGTCGCTCTGCAGCTTGTGGGCCTAGCCTGGTTCACCCTCTTGGTTTCGGTTGGTGAAATGGCAATCTCCCCAGTCCGGGCTCTTCGTGTTTTCGCGCGAACTCAAGTCTACAAATATCTCCCGACTAACGTGATTCACCTTGTCGGCCGCTTTGTTCTGGCAAGTCGATATGGCGCTGCCAAGGATACGCTTTCTTATGCGCAGGTTATGGAGATCATCTTGATGCTCCTCGCTTCCGGGAGCGTGGCATTCCTTTTCTCCTTTTCTTTCCTACTCAAAATTGGCGAAACCTATGGAGTAAGTCGTTATGTGACTTCTTCCATTTATGTCGCTATTGGCTTGGCAGCGCTTATTTTCGCCCCCATTGTCGCCGGCCGATATTTCAAGCAAAGCCGAAAACGCCGTGCATTTTTAATGGCAGCGCTCAGTGTCGGATACTACGGTCTCTTTTTCGTTGCCAACGGCTTGATCGTCATCTTCCTTGTCCATGTACTGTACGAGCCCACAATTGAGTGGAAGATGGTAATCGGCGTTTCGGCGGCCGGCTGGCTGCTTGGTTTTGTCGTGCCGGGCGCTCCGGGCGGTTTGGGTGTCAGAGAGGCCGTTTTCATCGCTGGCCTTACTTCAATCGGCATGCCCACGGCGCCCTCCGCCGCCGTTGCAATTACGCATCGGGTCGTCACTCTTCTGGGCGATGTTCTCTTGTCGGCCGTGGAGTTTGGGTATCGAAAATGGGCCGCACAACCTGATTAGTGCATGCATGTGGATTGGGTGCCAAATCCGTGCTCCGGCCTTTTAAGCCGTCGTCAGAGATTCCACCCGCCCAGCTCGAAGCGTCATTTTCTTCGTGCAAACGCGCTCGATGAGCGCTTCGTCGTGGCTGGCCAATACGATGATGCCGGCCTTTTCCGCCAGTTCGTTCATCCGTTGTTTGGCTTTTTCCTGGAACGATGCGTCGCCTGCGCCAATCCATTCATCCATCAGCAGAATTTCGGGCTCGAGCGTGGTCGCCGCCGCAAATGCCAGGCGCGCCGCCATGCCCTGGCTGTACGCCTTGAACGGCAGGTCGATGAAGTCACCCAGTTCGCTGAAATCGATTATTTCTTCCATCTTTTCTTCGATCTCGGTCGCCGTCCAGCCGCTGATCAGTCCTCTCAGCACGATGTTCCTGCGCCCGGTGGCCTCGGGGCGAAATCCTATGTTGATGTTGAACAGGGCATCGACCTTGCCCGCGATCGATATCGTGCCACCCGACGGCTGATAGATTCCATATAGAACCTTGAGCAGCGTCGTCTTGCCGGCGCCATTCGGGCCGACAAGGCCCAACCGGTCGCCTGCCTTGAGTTCGAAGCTGACATCGTCGAGCGCCTGCACGACCTGTTTGGTGCCCGATTTGGCTATGTTGCCGCCAAGAGCGCTGCGACGCCGGCCAGGCGCCGAAAGTGTCAGTTTTTCGAACAGACGATAAACGAGGCTGACATTGTTCAGTTGGATGGATGTCATGGAACTCAGGTCAGGAAAACGATGCGTTTGCGATAACGGCCCAGCAACAGCAGCGCAAGAGCCCATAGGCCGAGACTGATGTAACCAGCCACGGCCAATGCGTGCGTCGGAAATATGCCGGCCGTGATCGGCTCACGCACGCCCTCCAGGAAATAGGTGAAGGGATTCCAATGATAGGCATACTTTTGGACGCCTTCCTGGCCGCTATAGACCCAGAAGACCGGCGTGAAGAACATGCCGACCCGCATCAGATTCCCGACGATGAACTCACTATCGGGAAAGAAAGCGCCCAAGAACGCAAAAACCGTTACGAATGCAGGCGTTGCCAAGACGATGAGCAGCAGACCCAGCAGCGATAGCAGCCAATTCGTGCTGATTCCGTAACCGCCCAGCAGCAGAACAAGAACGCAACCCGCCAACGAATAAGCAGCCCTGATGATGCATTGCATCGTCAATCGCATCACATAGACGAACAACGGCAGCGTCGTGCCTTGAATGAAGCTCGCTTCTCGCTGGAAGAGCGACACGCTCATGGTGATGGTTTCGGTGAGATAGAACCAGACCAGCATGCCGATGGCTACATAGGCTATATAGCTTGGGTTGCTGGCGTCGGTGGTCACGAAAACAAAGACAAAAGTGCCGACGAAAGCGAAATAATTGACCAGCATCCAAAGCGGGCCGAGCGTCGTGCGTCTGTGCTGGTCGCCGATGTCCTCGTGGGCAAGCGCGATCCAGACCCGGTGTAATCTCATGGCTTTTGAGATGTCGTCAAAAGCGCCGTTTAGTGCCGCAATCATAGCTGGGAGTATCGCAATCCGTTGTTCTGGCCCATTATTCTTCGCTGGCCATAGCGAACCACCAAGCCCGTCTCTAATAGCCATTTCGATGGGCATATGGCAACGCATTGCGTCGTAACGCGGTGGGGAGCAGAGTCAACTGCGGCAAAACTGAACGCATGCTGATGCTGTGTGGCTTATTTAGCGTTTGGTAATGTTGACTTTGCGGCAATCGCCCGAGCAAGATCCATGTTCTCCACTGGACGCCTCTTCCCGAAAAAACCTCTGGCTATGCCCTCGCCCCCGAAGTATGCGATACAGGACGGCGGGGGCCGGGGATGGCACTTGAGTAAGGTGATCGGTCGCGAAGTATCTTCGTGTCGCACCTCGCTGGTGTCGATACCCCTGAGCCTGGAGTCTAGTGCCGTCCAATGAATTCCCACCTCGAAGCTGTGTTCGGGCTCAGGCCACAGATGCGGCGCGCCTTCATCATGGTCCAGGACGTGGTCATGGTCCTGGTCGCCGTTGCGCTCAGCCTCGTGCTTTCGCGGTCTAATCTTTCGTTCGACGCGCTCTCCAAGGAGGGTCTGGCGACATGGGCGGGCATCGTCGTCATCAGCCATTTGCTGTTCCGCTACAGTGGCCTCTACACCACCGTCTGGCGCTTCGCCTCGACGCCGGACTTTTTCAACATCCTGAAGAGCTGCGCGATCTTGACGTTCACTCTTTATGTGGCGTCGCTGCTGCTGCGGTTTTACCGGCCGGTGGCGGGGCTCAACGAGCGTCAGTTCATCGTCTTCTTCCTCGTCTCCTTCACCATAATATCGGCACCCCGGCTGTTCTACCGCTTCCTGCGTGACGGCGCGAGTTGGGGCATTCTTGGCCGCAAGTCCGATGATACTGAGCCCAAGCGCGCGTTGTTCGTTGGCCGGCTCGGCGAGGCCGACCTGATCATTCGCTTCACGCGCACGGCGCAACCGGCGGACTATTCCATCGCCGGCATTATGGCGACCGAGCGCGGCGCACCGTTGGGCACGCGGATTCAAGGTGTTCCCGTGGTGGCGACCATGCCGCGCCTGATCGATGTGCTGGAAGACTATGCGACCGGCACCAAAAGCCTGGACTTGCTGATTTTCGGCAGCGGCGCCGAGCACGAAATCGAGGACTATTCGGAACTCGTGCGCATTGCCCGGCACGGCGACATAAATGTGGTGCAGTTCTCAGGCCTTTCGGAGCTGGAACAGCACGGAAAGCTGGTTCTCGACACCGTTGAGATGGAAACGATCCTGCGCCGTCCGGCGGTCGCGTCCGACATCCAGCGCATCGGCGCCTTTGTCAGCGGCAAACGCGTTCTGGTGACCGGCGGCGCCGGTTCGATCGGCCAGACGCTTGTCAGGCGGTCGCTGGAACTGGGAGCCGAGGCGGTGCTGGTCGCCGACAACTCCGAGTTCGGCATTTTCCAGTTGAGCCAGTATGTTGACGAGAAGGACCATGACCGGCTCAAGGTCCGCATCGTCGATGTCGCGGACCGGCGCCAGATAACGCGTGTCGTCACGGAATTCCGGCCGGACATCATCTTTCACGCCGCGGCGCTCAAGCATGTTCCGCTGCTCGAGGAGAACTGGGATTCGGCCATCCAGACCAACATTTTCGGAACGCTCGTCTGCGCCGAAGTTGCCGCCAAGTGCGGGGTTGCGCAATTTGTCCTGATATCGAGCGACAAGGCGGTGGATCCCTCATCAGTGCTTGGCATGACGAAGCGGGCCGCCGAACAGATCATCAGCGCCTTGCATGGCACGCCGGCAGGCGAGACGGGCGGGCGTCGCCCGGCCACCAAGTTCATTGCAGTGCGGTTCGGCAATGTCTTCGGCAGCAATGGTTCGGTGGCGACCATATTCCAGGCGCAGATCGAGGCCGGAGGGCCCGTCACCATCACCGACCGGCGCATGACGCGCTATTTCATGACCGTGGCCGAAGCCGTCGATCTCGTCATCATGTCGGCGGCCGATGCCGCGTCGCGGCAGAGCGGACACGATTATGCCGTCTATATGCTCGACATGGGCAAGCCGGTGCCGATCCTTGAAGTGGCCGAAACGATGATCCGCTTGTCCGGAAAGAGCCCATACAAGGACATCGCGATCCGGTTCACCGGCATCAGGCCGGGCGAAAAGCTTCACGAAACGCTGCATGGCGAAGACGAGGAACTCGTCGAACTCGGCATCTCGAAGGTTTTCGGCCTCAGCACGGACGTCGTAGAATGGTCGGATGTCCAGGTCGCGCTCTCGGCGCTGCAGCAGTCGGCGAAAAACCAGGACAAGGCTGCCGCGCTCGCCGCATTGGCAGGTCTCGACCGCGCCAAGAAGGCCAGGGAGAGTGCACGTCAAGACGCGATCCCGAAAACGGCCGGGCAGGCGAGCTAGGTTCAGAATTCAGAAAGCGATCTTGGTCGTGAGCAAAGCAGATCTGCGCATCGCGGTCCTGATGGGCACGAAGGATGGCGCGGCCTTCATCGATGAACAGCTGCAGTCCCTGCTCGCGCAGTCGCACCCTCTGGTCGACCTGTGGATTTCAGACGATGGCTCCATCGACGGCACGACCGCCATCATCGAGACATGGAAATCCCGCTGGCGGCCCAAAGGTCGGATGACGCTGGTAGAGGGGCCGCGGCAAGGCTTCGCCGCCAATTTCCGCTCCATGATCGTCGATCGACGCATCGAGGCGGACTGCTATGCCTTCTGCGACCAGGACGATATCTGGGAGACCGACAGGCTGGAGAGCGCTATCAGCTGGATGCGGACCCAGGATGCGAAAACCCCGCTGATGTTTTGTTCGCGAACCGCAACCATGACGGAAACAGGAAGTCTCGTCGGCCATTCGCCGCTGTTTGCCCGGCCGCCAACCTTTCGCAACGCGCTTGTGCAAAGCATCGCCGGCGGCAACACAATCCTGCTCAACGCTGCGGCGCGCGACCTGCTGGCCAGGGCCTCCACGCGGACCGGGTTCGTCAGCCATGACTGGTGGGCCTATCTCATCGTGACCGCCGCCGGCGGCATCGTCCGCTACGATCCGCGGCCGCTGGTGCGCTACCGGCAGCACGCGGCGAACCTGGTCGGCGCCAACGTGTCCTGGAAGGCAAGGGTGTCCCGGCTTGGCCGCCTGTTCAAGGGGGAATTCGCCGGCTGGACAGACCTCAACCTCGACGGTCTCGCCCTCAATCGCGACCTCCTGACCGAGGACGCGACGGCATGCCTCGACCTTTTCACCCGCGGGCGCAACGGCGGTCTTTTCCGGCGCTTGGCGGGCTTGCGCCAAAGCGGCGTCTATCGGCAGACCGTTTCCGGAAACCTGGGGCTCTATCTCGCTTTCGTCCTGGGGCGCATCTGAACATTGGCACGAGTGCGTGGCACGCTTGGTCAAAAGATCGGCTCATGCTACTTCGACCGGATTGACGGCATTTGCCTGCGGCGTTGCCTCGGGACTTCGGCAGGGAGCACTATCGGCCGTTCATGAAGGCAGCCAAGCAAATCTTCGATATTGCCGGTGCGGCTCTGCTGCTGGTGGCCACATCTCCTGTCTTGGCGCTCACCGTCCTTGCCGTTCGGGCATCGTCGCCGGGCCCGGCTATTTTTTCACAGGTGCGGGTCGGCCGTGACGGTCGGCTTTTTCGCTGCCACAAGTTGCGCACGATGTATGTCGGGACGCCGTCACTGCCCTCGCATGAGGCGCCGGTGGATTCCGTGACATCGGTCGGGAAGGTCTTACGGAAGTTCAAGCTCGACGAGCTGCCACAATTCTGGAACGTCCTGAAGGGCGAAATGAGCCTGGTCGGGCCGCGCCCCTGCCTGCCGACCCAAACGGAGTTGATCGAGTGTCGCAGGCGGCTGGGGGTTTTGGCGGCGCTGCCGGGCATAACCGGCCTGGCCCAGATCAGGAGCATCGACATGTCGAACCCGGAGCTTTTGGCCGAAACGGATGCTGCCTACCTCCGCACTGCGTCGTTCTGGCTCGATTTTCGGATCCTGTTTGGAACGCTCTACCGAAGCGGATAGGTCACCAGGGAGTCAGGATCTACCGAGCCGCGCCAGCTCGGCCAGCCGCTCGACCGTGCGAGCTTCAGGCGTCCACCCCTGCGATACCAGCAGGGCGGGGTCGCATATCTGTGTCGCAGTCAGGCTGTCCCAGAACGCCCGCCTGCCGAGCGCGGCCACGACCGGCCGTATCAGGCCGGCCGGCACAGCCATCAGACGCACAGGCCGCCCCAAACCTCTGCGAAAGGCGACGATAACGGTCTCGACGGTGACCGGCGGCACATCGGCGCCGACGTAGATCGGGCGAAGCGGTCCGGAATGGCTGAGCAGGTGCGACACTGCTCGCACCGCGGCCTCGGAAGACATCAGCGAGCGGATTCCGGTCAAGGCACCCGTCGGCAGCGGCAGCGGCGTATCGGCAAGGCGCATCAGCGTTGCCAGATTTCCCCTCATGCCGCTTCCATAAACCGGAGGCAGGCGCAACACGGCGGCGTCCGAGCGGCCGTGTAACGCGTAGGCGTCCAAAACCTTGATCTCGCCTTCGCGCTTCGAGCGTCCATAGGCGCATTGTGGGGCAGGAAGCGTGTCCTCGTCGATCGTTGCGCTGACGTGCGCGCCGATTACCGCTCGGATCGAGGAGAGATGGATGAAGCGTCCGCTTATCTGGGCGGCCGCTGCATGCGCCAGCCGCGCGCTCAATTCCACATTGACTGCCCTGTAATCGGCTTCGGTTGCATTTCCCTGATCATTGTTGAGGCCGGCGCAATGGACGACGTCAGTCATATCCCGGGTCAGTTCCAGGAAGGCGGCGGCCGGCGCGTCGAAACCGGGCATCGGCACAGTCTCGTTTTCCGAACCCAGCCTCTCGGGATGGCGGGAGGCGAGGCGAAGCTCGGCACCGGCTTCGCGAAGGTGGCGCACGACAAGACGCCCGATGAAACCTGTCGCTCCCGTGACCAGAACCTTCATGGTCTTGCCCGAAACAGCTCTTTGCTGACTACTCGCTCTTCCATCACTGGCGCAGGTGCCTGCTCTTCCAACAATGGAACCTGGCGGCCGGAGGCGAGATATGTTCCGCTCACCAGGAAGACCATCAGCACCGAGTCCAGAATGTCATGGCCGATCAGGATGCCTGTCATTCCGGCCGTCAGATAGGTGATCACCACGACGACAATCATGGTCGCGCCGAACCGCTCGCTCGGATCGCTGCTGTTTCGCAAGACCCGGACGGCATTTCCAGCGGCAACGATAAAGATCGCCGCCAGCGTCACGGCGCCCAGAATTCCCGCTTGCACCAAGGCGGTCAGGAAGCCGTTGTGAAAATGGTTGAAGCCTGTGTCCATCGCGAACTGCTCATGAAAGCCCTGCTTGATCAGAAGCTGGGTTGCACCCACACCGTGCCCGAACAGTGGCATGTCATGGAATGCTTTGAGGCCGATCTCCCAAAGCGCAACACGTATTCCCAGCGAGGTATCGTAGTTGCCGCTGGCTCCAAGCGCACCCCAATCGGAGCGCAAAAAGTCGACCCGCCCGGATATCGCCTGGAAGCTGGAAGCGGCGATCACGACGCCGACCGCCGCCAGCAGCAGCAGCAGGCGAACGGCATTCCTGCCTCTGAGCCTGTGCCGGTTGATCAGCATGACGGCGATACCGGCGATCAGCAGTGCCAGCCAGACGATACGCGAGCCGGAATAGATGACGGCGATCATCCCGGCCAGTGCCGCGTAGAAGAGGGGTGTCCGGGCTTGCTCAATACCGGACAAGGCGCCAGCCACACACATGACCACGGCAAGGCAGACGACGGTTGCGAACACGATCGGATTTCCAGCTCCCCCCTCGGCCCTGACGCCAATCCAATATTGCTGGATGACGGCCATGAGCAGCGCGACAAAGCAGGCGGCCATGCTGGAAAGCACGATGATGCGGGCAAGCGTGGTTTTCTGCGTGATGCTCCAGGTCGAATAGGACACGGGGAAAAACAGGAAGGTCACCAGCGGGATAAGATGCGGCGCATCCCGGGCGAACGAATTGTTGACGATGGAAGCCAGGAGATTGGAGGCGCAGTAGGCATAGATCGCGACCGTCATCCAGATCATGGGCCGGTCGGCGTTGAAGCGCCTTTTCCGCAAAGCAATCAGCAGGACTGACGAAAGGCCTCCGCCATTGAATACAAAGCTGACCACCGATCCCAGAACCGGTGGAAAAAAGAAGCAAAGGATGGAGAAGTAGTTGTTGATCCGCGAAGGCGTGAATTGCTGTCTCAGGGATGAAAGCCGGGTCAATTTTCGGGCTCGCTGTCTTCGGCAAGTTTCATGCGGCGGATCTGTTTAGCGAAGTTGAATACGCTCGCCTCGAAATTGCCCCATGCCTCATGATGCACTTGCCCGCTTCCCGAGGCTGGTATAGCGGCTGCCTCTCATTTTCGATAGTGTATAGGGCAGATTGCCACCGAAAATCGGCGGCAGGCGCGGGCCGACCAGAGGAAAGTCCCTTGAAAGCCGCAACTGGTCCATTCAAGCAATATTTTCCCCGCGTTTTCTGGGCCGTTGAGCTTGCGGGCAGGAATTTCCGGGTTTGCCGGCATCTGTGGAAAATTCATTCTCGAACCATGTGCGGCCGGGCCAGTCTTGCATTGTTCTTGACAATGGCGATCTGCTAGAACGCCGGCACGAGAAAGATTGTCCGGAAACAAGGCTCGAACCGGGCGCGAAGAGCTCGGTGATTTGAGGCAAGGTCTTCTGTTGGAAGATACGAAAGAACGCCCACGGCCCATGACAACAGCGCTTACGCATCTTCAGCGGCTTGAAGCCGAGTCCATCCATATATTCCGTGAGGTTGCGGCCGCTTTTGCCAAGCCGGTCATGCTCTATTCGGTCGGCAAGGATTCATCCGTGTTGATGCATCTGGCGATGAAGGCGTTTTATCCCGCCAAGCCGCCGTTCCCCTTTCTTCACGTCGACACGACGTGGAAGTTCCGCGAGATGATCGCCTTTCGCGATCAGATGGCGCAGAAACTCGGCTTCGATCTCCTGGTTCATGTCAACGAAGACGGCGTGCGCGACAACATCAATCCGTTCGACCATGGTTCGAACACCCACACCCATGTCATGAAGACCGTGGCGCTGCGCCAGGCGCTCGACAAATACGGTTTCGATGCGGCCTTTGGCGGCGCTCGTCGCGACGAGGAGAAATCGCGCGCCAAGGAGCGCATCTTTTCCTTCCGCAACGCCCAGCATGTGTGGGATCCGAAGAACCAGCGCCCCGAAATGTGGAAGATATTCAACACCCGCATCGCATCGGGTGAATCGATCCGCGTCTTTCCGCTGTCGAACTGGACCGAACTCGATATCTGGCAGTACATCCTGCAGGAAAGTATCCCGATCGTGCCGCTCTATTTCGCGAAGGAACGGCCGGTGGTGGAACGCGACGGCATGCTGATCCTGCGGGACGACGACCGCATGAAACTGCGCCCCGGCGAGACAGTGGAGAACAGGCTGGTGCGGTTCCGCACGCTGGGTTGCTATCCGCTGACCGGCGCCATCGAATCGGATGCCGACACGCTGGAAGCCATCGTCGGCGAAATGCTGACGGCACGCACGTCCGAACGGCAGGGTCGCCTGATCGACCGCGATGAAGCCGGCTCGATGGAAAAGAAGAAGCGCGAGGGGTACTTTTGACCATGCGCCACATCATGGCAAAGAGCCTCGCTCCCACCGACGGCGTTCGCGACTATCTGGCTGCGCAGGAGAAGAAGTCGCTGCTGCGCTTCTTGACCTGCGGCTCGGTCGATGACGGCAAGTCGACGCTGATCGGGCGCCTGCTGTCCGACACCAAGCAGATTTTCGAGGATCAACTCGCCGCGCTCGAACGCGATTCGCGCAAGCATGGCACGACGGGCGACGACATCGATTTCGCGCTGCTGGTCGACGGTCTGGAGGCCGAGCGCGAGCAAGGCATCACCATCGACGTCGCTTACCGCTTCTTCGCCACACCGAAACGCAAATTCATCGTTGCCGACACACCTGGCCACGAGCAATACACCCGCAACATGGCCACCGGCGCCTCGACCGCTGACCTGGCAATCGTGCTGATCGATGCCCGGCAGGGGGTGCTTCGCCAGACAAGGCGGCATTCGATCATCGCCTCGCTGCTCGGCATCCGCCACGTCGTGCTGGCTGTCAACAAGATCGATCTTGTCGATTTCGATCAGGCGGTTTTCGACCGGATCGTCGAAGACTACGGGCAATTCTCGCGCGATCTCGGCTTCCAGACGATTGTGCCGATCCCAATGTCGGCCCGTTATGGCGACAATGTCAGCCGCCGGTCGGAAAGCATGGAATGGTATTCCGGCCCGACGCTGATCGAGCATCTCGAAACCGTGTCGGTCGACGAAGCGATGGTCGAACTGCCGTTCCGTTTCCCGGTCCAGTATGTCAATCGTCCCAATCTCGACTTTCGCGGCTTTGCCGGCACGGTCGCCTCCGGCTCGGTTGTGCCCGGCGACGAGGTCGTTGTCGCCAAGTCCGGCAAATCCTCGCGCGTCAAGCGGATCGTCTCGTATGGCGGCGATCTCGCCCAGGCGGCCGCCGGCCAGGCCGTCACGCTCGTCCTCGATGACGAAGTCGAAATCTCGCGCGGCAACATGCTGGTTTCGCCTGCCGCACGGCCGCAAGTCGCCGACCAGTTCGCCGCCAACATCGTCTGGTTCGACGAGCATGCGTTGCTACCAGGCCGCTCCTACATCCTGCGCACCGAGACCGACCAGACCAGCGCCACCGTCACCGACCTGAAATATCGGATCAACGTCAATGACTTTGCCCATGAAGCGGCCAAGTCGCTCGAAATGAACGAAGTCGGCATCTGCAACATCTCGACGCGGACGCCGATCGCCTTCGATCCCTTCGCCGAAAACCGCACCACCGGCGCCTTCATCCTGATCGACCGCATCTCCAACGCCACGGTCGGCGCCGGCATGATCCTGCACTCGTTGCGCCGTGCCGAAAACATTCATTGGCAGTCGCTCGATGTCGGCAAGCGCGTGCGCGCCGACATGAAGAACCAGCGGCCCGCCGTGTTCTGGTTCACTGGGCTGTCGGGATCCGGCAAGTCGACCATCGCCAACCTGTTCGAAAAGAAGCTGTTCGCCACCGGCCGTCATACCTATATCCTGGACGGCGACAATGTCCGTCACGGTCTCAATCGCGATCTTGGCTTCACCGACGCCGATCGCGTTGAGAACATCCGCCGGGTTGCCGAAGTGGCGCGTTTGATGGCCGATGCCGGGTTGATCGTCATTGTTTCGTTCATTTCGCCGTTCAGCGCCGAGCGGCGCATGGCACGTGAATTGATGGCCGACGGAGAATTCGTCGAGGTGTTCGTCGATACGCCCTTCGAGGAATGCGCCAGGCGTGATCCGAAGGGCCTCTATGCGCGCGCGCTGAATGGCGAGATCAAGAATTTCACCGGCGTCGATTCCCCTTATGAAGCGCCGGAAACCCCGGAGATCCATCTGCGGACACTCGGCAAGTCGGCCGAAGAGATGGTCGACGCCCTGGAACACTGGCTGAACGAGCGCGACATTGCCGAAGACCAATACGATAGCGGCGGCGGCATCTGACGACAGGCTGATGCTCGAAATCTTCGAGCGCCTGGCCTTGTCGGCCGGGCGCGAGGTGATGCGCGTATTCCACGCCGGCTGTGCGGTTGACCGCAAGTCCGACGCCTCGCCGGTGACCGAGGCGGACCGCGAGAGCGAAAAGATCATTCTCGCCGGACTGCGTGCCGCATTTCCCGATATCCCCTGCGTGGCCGAGGAAGAAGCTTCCGCCGGGATCGTGCCGCCCGACCTGGACGGGGCTTTTTTTCTGATCGATCCGCTCGATGGGACCAAGGAATTCGTTAACCGCCGCACCGATTTCACCGTCAACATAGCGCTGGTTCGCGATGGCGTGCCGGAAGTCGGCGTCGTCTTTGCGCCCTGTACGGGGCGCTTCTTTTCCGGCCAGCCGGGCAGGGCGGAATCACTCGAAATCGATGGCGATTACCAGGTCGTCGGCCGCCGGTCGATCGCGGCGAGAACGGCCGCGACGCCGCTGGCCGTCGTCGCCAGTCGGTCTCACAACACACCGGAAACCGAGGCCTATATTCGCGACCTGGGTGCCGCCGAAATCGTTTCGGTCGGTTCGTCCTTGAAATTCTGCCTTCTCGCCAGTGCCGAGGCCGATGTCTATCCGCGCTTCGGCCGCACCATGGAATGGGACACAGCGGCGGGCGACGCCATCCTGCGCGCCGCCGGCGGCATGACGCGCACGCTCGATGGCCAGCCTCTGGTTTATGGCAAGCGCAGGCAAAGCGACGACGAGGATTTTGCCAATCCGCATTTCATTGCCAGCGGCAGGGCTGCGGGCCCCGGCTGAGAAAGGCTCGGCAGCTTACTCCGCTGCGGCCTGCGCTGAATTCGAGCCGATATAGTTGCGGATCGTCTCGATGATTTGGTCCTGGTCGGCTTCGCTTAGATAGGGGTGCATCGGCAGGCAGAGGATACGCTTCGGCAGGTCTTCCGAAACGGCCAGGCCGGTCGGCGTGCGCGGGTAGTCGCGATAGGCGACCTGGGCATGCAGCGGCTTCACATAGTAGATGACCGACGGAATGCCCTTATCGCCGAGATGCGCCTTCAGCCCGTCGCGCTTGGGTGTCTCGATGGCGTACTGCGCCCAGGCCGAACGGCTGCCGTCCAGATTGCGGGCCGCGGTGACGATGTCGCCAAGCCCGTCGGCATAGCGCTTTGCCACCACCTGGCGCGCAACCATCTCGTCTTCGAGGATGGCCAGCTTCTCGATCAGGATCGCCGCCTGTATCGTGTCGAGCCGCGAATTGATGCCGACGCGGACATTGTCATATTGCGTTTCGCCCTTGCCGTGGAAGGCGAAGGATCTGAGCTGCTCGGCCAGCGCATCATCATTGGTGAACATCGCGCCGCCATCGCCGTAGCAGCCAAGCGGCTTGGCCGGATAGAAGCTGGTCGATCCGACATGGCCGAAAGCACCGCACATCTTGCCGTCGAGCGAACCGCCCATCGACTGGGCGGCATCCTCGATCACCATCAGCCCTTCGCGGTTGGCGATCGCCATGATCGCCTCGTAGTCGGCGGCAAGGCCGAACAGATCGACGGGAATGATTGCCTTCGGCTTCAGCCGGCCTTGCTTCTTGATCATGGCGATGGCCGCTTCGAGGCTGGCAATGTCGATGTTGTAGCTATGCGGGTCGACATCGACGAACACCGGCTCGGCCTTGGCCAGTGCCACCACTTCGGCGGTGGCGGCGAAAGTGAAGCTCGGCACGAACACCGCGTCACCCGGGCCGACGCCGGCCGCAAACAGCGGCAACAGCAGCGCGTCGGTGCCGTTGGCGCAGGCCACGACATGCTTGGTGCCGATATAGGCGGCAAGCTTGTTCTCGAATTCGGTGACTTGCGGGCCAAGAATATAACGGCCTTCGTCGACGACACGGTCGATCGCGGCCTTCAGCCGGTCGCGGATACGTTCGCGCTGCGCGCCAAGATCGATGAACTGCATGTCGGCCTCAAAAACGGGTTAGCCAGATAATCGGCCGCTGGTACCAGAGTTGCGCTTGCCGAGAAAGCCGGGCAGGCGGAGCCCTAAATTGCCCAAGTGTCGCAGTCCGTTACCAGTATTTCCCCGCGAATGTCAGTCAGATGCCGGAAATCCGGGCTTCGTCGGGCGCCATCCCGCCCTCATAGCCCTGGAAAGAGCCCCTGCGAAACATAAAGTGATCGATTGGGCTCAGCTTATGTTGAGCGTTGCTCAGGCGATTTCATGTCGCCAGGGTGGATTGGCGCCGGCCCGCGACACGGTCACTGCCGCCGCCGTCGCGCCGAGCGCCAGCGCCTTGTGGATGGCGTCTTTCGACAAGCCGGAAATCGCCGCCTTGGTCAGCAGGCCCTGCTCATGCAAGGAGGCGAGGATGCCGGCGTTGAAGGTATCGCCGGCACCGACCGTGTCGACCACCTCGACCTTTTCCGGCATGACGGTGACGGCATGTTCCCTGGTATAGCCGACGGCGCCTTCGCTGCCATGGGTGACGACGATCAGCTTCGGGCCTCGATCCAGCCAGTTGCGGATGACATCCTCGTGCGAGCCGGCTTCGCCGAACCAGTTCAGGTCTTCGTCCGACAATTTCACTATGTCGGCCATCGCCATCATCGCGCGAATGCGCCTGAGGTGCTTGGCCTTGTCCGGTATGAAGTTCGGCCGGATGTTGGGATCGAGCATCATGACTCGACTTTCATGCTCGCGCCGCATGAATTCCTCATAGGCACTGCCGGCGGGCTCCGAAATCAGGCTGATGGCACCGAACAGCATAGCTTCGATCTCGCTGCCAAGCTGCGGCAGGTCGTCGACGGTCAGCATGCGGCCGGCGGTGTTCTCGTCATAGAAAGTGTAGGTCGCCTGGCCGTTGGTGAGCTTGACGAAGGCCAGCGTCGTTGGCCGTGGTGAGGTGTGCGCATAGGTGGAGCTGACCTTGCTTGCCCCCAGCGCATCCCGGAATTGGCCGCCGAACAGATCCGACGATAGGCCCGAAAAGAAGCCTGCCGGCGCGCCGAGCCGGCCAAGCGCGATCGCCGTGTTGAACACCGCGCCGCCGACATAAGGCGCGAAGGCCGGCTCACCCGCTGTCGTCGTGCGCGGCAGCATGTCGATCAGGGCTTCGCCGCAGCAGAGGATCATGGCTTCCTGGTCTCCGGCGGATGGATCACGCCCTTGCGGATGATGATGTTGGCGTAGAGCCGCGGCTCGCTGGTCGCGACGATGGCATGCGCCGATTTGACCCGTGCATAGAAGTCGGCGCCGGCCAGCGCAACCACCTTGCGGCCTGGCGCCCGTTTGGCGCAGATCGCCTCGATCTCATGATGGACGGGATCGGCAAGCGAGGGATCGCCCTTGACCGAGGCGCGAAACAGCGCCTCCGGCACGGCGTCATCGACAGGCAGGACACTCAATATCGCGTCGAGCACGGGGATAAGAGGGTGACCATCGGCGCGCACCAGCCGGGTTGCCTGCTGTTCCGCCGGATAGTTTCCGTCGACAAGGGCGATTTCGTCGCCATGCCCCATGCCGCGCAGGATCGCCAGAAGCTCCGGACCGAGCAGCGCCGGAATTCCGATCAGCATCAGGCGCTCCTGGAAATCGTCGTCGAGCCGATCAGGAAGCGTTCGGAAAGGGGCAGACTGGCGCCGCCGAGCGCCCGGGCGTGAATGCCGACGGTTCCCTCACGAATGGCGGGCAGATTCAAGCCTTCGCCGTCGATCGTGGCGATGGCCGCAATGATGGCGTTGACCAGCCGGCGGCGCACCGCCTTCGGCATCCAACCGTCGATCACCGCCGCCTCGAAATCGATGACCGAGGATGCTGCGACGATGGCGTAGGCGAGCGCTTGCGAGGCGCTGGCGATCCAGTCGTCGAGCTCGGGTCCGATCTCGCCCCAGTCTTCCGGCGAGGTCCACAGATGCGAAGCCTCGATGCCGCGCGCATTGAGCGCCTTTTCGAGCATGGCGATGGAAGCGACATCGATCAGTTGGGTCGGCTTGCCGTCCGGCCCGGGCACCGGCATGGAGCCGAGCGCTCCGGCATTGCCGGTCGGGCCGCCAAAAAGCCGGCCATTCAGCACGATGCCGCCACCGGCAAAGGCGCCGATATAGAAATAGACGAAGTCGCGCGCGGCGCCCGCCTGGCCGAAGACGAGCTCGGCGCCGCAGGCCGACGTGGCATCGTTCTGCAAATAGACCGGAAAATCGCATTGCGCCTGGATGTCGGCCCTGATGTCGCGGTGACGCCATTCGTCCATGACATCGCGCGGGGCGCCGGCGGTATCGGCCCAGTTCCACAATTCGAACGGCATGGCGATGCCGAGCCCGGCGATGCGCTTGTCTTGGGCGGGCGTCAGCCCGCCGCGCATCTGCCGCATGCCGTTGGTGACGAAGTCCACCGTCTCGCGCGGCGCCGGGTAGCGATAGGAATGCTGCAGCATCGAACGGACATGGCCAAGGAAATCTATCAATACCAGTTCAGCGCTGCGGCGGCCGATCTTCAGGCCAATGAAGAAAGCGCCTTCGGGGTTGAGCGCCATCGGGATGGAAGGCTGGCCGATCTTGCCGCGCAACGGCGCCTGGCGCAGCAGGAGGCTTTCTTCCTCCAACTCGCGCATGATGACCGAAACCGTCTGCGCCGAAAGGGCGGTCATGCGGGCGATGTCGGATTTTGCCAGGCTGCCGTGCTGGCGCACCAACGACAGCACCAACCGCTCGTTGTGGTCGCGCATGCCGCTCTGGTTGGTGCCGCGGTGAATGAGACTGTCATTCACCTCGGGCGAACCGTGCCTCGCAATGGCCGTTTCCACCCCTGTTCCTCCCGTCGTTTCCCCTCAATGCTTTTGGGCCAGAATGGGTGAACGAAGCAAGGCTGTCAATAATAAATAAGAGTGATTTAATTATTGACAGGGGCTTCGTGCTGGTGTCTGTTGAGACGGCGTCCACGCTGGGAGAATTTCGTTGGACGCGCTGCAGGTGCCGGTTGGCCGGCATCCGGATAGTTCCACTGGGAGGAAATCGTGACCAATACAAAACTGTTGAAATCGACCGTGTTTGCCGCCGCGGCTCTGGGGCTGATGGCGTTTGCGTCGTCCGCATCCGCGGCTGGTGTCGGTGCCTGCCTGATCACCAAGACCGACACCAATCCCTTCTTCGTCAAGATGAAGGAGGGCGCCACCGCGAAAGCCAAGGAACTCGGCGTCGACCTCAAGACCTATGCCGGCAAGATCGACGGCGACAGCGAGAGCCAGGTCGCGGCCATCGAGAGCTGCATCGCCGATGGCGCCAAGGGTATCCTGATCACTGCATCCGACACCAAGGGCATCGTGCCGACCGTGAAGAAGGCGCGCGATGCCGGCCTGCTGGTGATCGCGCTCGACACGCCGCTCGATCCGATCGACGCCGCCGACGCGACCTTTGCGACGGACAATCTCGAAGCCGGCAAGCTGATCGGCGCCTGGGCAGCCGCCACGCTCGGCGACAAGGCCAAGGACGCCAAGATCGGCTTCCTCGACCTGACGCCTTCGCAGCCGACCGTCGACGTGCTTCGCGACCAGGGCTTCATGATGGGCTACGGCATCGACGTGAAGGATCCCAACAAGATCGGCGATGAGGACGATGCGCGCATCGTCGGCCACGACGTCACCAACGGCAACGAAGAGGGCGGCCGCAAGGCGATGGAGAACCTCCTGCAGAAGGACAACACCATCAACGTCATCCACACCATCAACGAGCCCGCCGCTGTCGGCGCGTACCAGGCGCTCAAGGCTGTCGGCCTCGAAAGCCAGGTGCTGATCGTCTCCGTCGACGGCGGCTGCCCCGGAGTGAAGTCGGTGGCCGAAGGCGTCATTGGTGCCACTTCGCAGCAATACCCGCTGCAGATGGCAGCGCTCGGCATCGAGGCGATCGCCGCTTTTGCCAAAGACGGAACCAAGCCGAAGCCGACCGAAGGCAAGAATTTCTTCGACACCGGCGTCAACCTGGTGACCGACAAGCCGGCTACCGGCGTGAAGTCCATCGACACCAAGGAAGGCCTCGCCAAGTGCTGGGGCTGATCCCGGTCTGACAGGCATCCAGGGAACCTGAGCGGCCGGGGCTTGATCCCCGGCCGCTTCGGGTGGACGATGGCTCGCGTGACCGCGAACAATCCCGGCAGCAGACCGGAAAGGCGTGGACTGGCGTCGGCGTTTGGCTGAAGCCTACGGGGAGTAAACATGGCTCAAGCTCAGGAATTCGAGAAGGTTCTCTCAAGCAGCGACACCAGCGTTGCTGCTTTTGACGAGCACAAATCGGCCGTCAAGCGCATCCAGCATTTCTTGCATTCGACGCCGGCCGCGGTGCCGCTGATCGTCCTGGTTCTGGCGATCATCGTCTTCGGCATCACCATCGGAGGGCGGTTCTTTTCGTCCTATACGCTGACGCTTATCCTGCAGCAGATCGCCATCATCGGCATTCTGGGTGCCGCACAGACGCTGGTCATCCTGACCGCCGGCATCGACCTGTCGATCGGCGTGATCATGGTAATTTCAGCGGTGATCATGGGCAATTGCGCTGTCAGCTACGGTATGCCGAGCGCGCTCGCCGTGGCGATCGGGCTTGCCGCCGGCGCGGCCTGCGGGCTGCTCAACGGGGTGCTTGTCGCCTACATGAAGCTGCCGCCCTTCATCGTGACGCTTGGCACCTGGAACATCGTCATGGCCACGAACTTCATCTATTCGGCCAACGAGACGATCCGCGACACCGATGTCGACACCCAGGCGCCGCTGCTGCATCTCTTTGCCATCAGCTTCAAGGTCGGCACGGCGGTGCTGACGCTCGGCGTCATTGCCACGGTCGTGCTCGTGATGATCCTCTGGTACGTGCTCAATCACACGGCATGGGGCCGCCATGTCTACGCCGTTGGCGATGATCAGGAGGCGGCGAAGCTGTCGGGCATCCAGACCAAGAAGGTGCTGATGACGGTCTACACCCTTGCCGGGCTGATCGCCGCTTTCGCTGCCTGGGTCTCCATCGGCCGCAACGGCTCGATCTCGCCGTCGGCTGCCGTCACCGACTACAATCTCCAGGCGATCACCGCGACGGTGATCGGCGGTATTTCCCTGTTCGGCGGACGCGGCTCGATCCTGGGCACGCTGTTCGGCGCGATGATCGTCGGCGTCGTCTCCATGGGCCTCAACATGCTGGGCGCCGATCCGCAATGGAAGGTGCTGCTCACCGGTGTGCTGATCATCGGCGCCGTGGCAGTCGACCAATGGATCAGAAAGGTTTCGGCATGACCATGACCCAGGAACCCATTCTCACCGCTCGTGGACTGGTCAAGCGCTATGGCCGCGTCACCGCCCTCGACAATGCCGACTTCGACCTTTACCCCGGTGAAATCCTCGCCGTCATCGGCGACAATGGAGCCGGTAAGTCGTCGCTCATCAAGGCGATTTCCGGCGCGGCCGTGCCCGATGAAGGCGAGATCCGGCTTGAAGGAAAACCCGTCTCCTTCAAATCGCCGATGGAGGCCCGCGAAGCCGGCATCGAGACCGTCTACCAGAACCTGGCGCTGTCGCCGGCGCTGTCGATCGCCGACAACATGTTCCTTGGCCGCGAAATCCGTAAACCGGGTTTTCTGGGCGATTGGCTTCGCATGCTCGATCGCCCGGCGATGGAAAAGCGCGCCCGCGACAAACTTACCGAACTTGGCCTGATGACCATCCAGAACATCAGCCAGGCTGTGGAGACGCTCTCGGGCGGCCAAAGACAGGGCGTTGCCGTGGCGCGTGCGGCCGCCTTCGGCAGTCGGGTGGTGATCATGGACGAACCGACGGCCGCGCTTGGCGTCAAGGAGAGCCGCCGCGTGCTCGAATTGATCCTCGACGTCAAGAAGCGCGGCCTCCCGATCGTGCTGATCTCGCACAACATGCCGCATGTCTTCGAAGTGGCCGATCGCATTCACATCCATCGGCTGGGCCGTCGCCTCGCCGTCATCGACCCCAAGCAATATACGATGTCCGATGCCGTCGCCTTCATGACAGGAGCCAAGGCCCCGCCGGAGGCGGCGCTGGCGGCTTGATACATGTCGCCCAAAGTGGCTGGTGCTTGGCAACAGCGGCAAGCACGGAACAGGAATTTGAAGCGCGTCGCGCGGGCCGTCTTGACGCGTCACACTTCAGAATTGCCAAATTGCCGCAGGGGGCAAGCCGGATCGAACCTGTTTAAATCGATTGAATATATGGCGGTATCAGCTAGCATGGGCTGGGAGGAGCGATGAAAGCCGGTATGATCATGGCAACCGCACGAGAGGCATCATGACGAGCGCGATGACATCCGAACCCCTTCCGCCACTGCTCGAAAATCCTGATCCAAAGACACTCGCACGTGAAGTCTTGGTGGCCCTCAAATACAGGGTCGGCAAGGACACCACCGTTGCGACCCAGTACGACTGGCTGACCGCCTCGATCAAGGTCGTGCGCGACCGGATCGTCGATCACTGGATGCAGGCGACGAGAGAGGCTTACGACCAGAAGGAAAAGCGCGTCTATTATCTGTCGCTGGAATTCCTCATCGGCCGCCTGATGCGTGATGCCTTCTCCAATCTGGGCCTGATGGACAACATGCGCGAGGCGCTGTCGTCGCTGGGTGTCGACCTCGACTTGATTGCAGCACTCGAGCCCGATGCGGCGCTCGGCAATGGCGGCCTCGGCCGGCTCGCGGCCTGCTTCATGGAAAGCATGGCGACCGTCGACATTCCGGCGCATGGCTACGGCATCCGCTATGCCAATGGCATGTTCCGGCAGGAGATTCACGACGGCTGGCAGGTCGAACTGCCAGAGACCTGGCTTGATCACGGTAACCCGTGGGAATTCGAACGTCGCGAACGCTCCTTCGAGGTTGGTTTCGGCGGTTCGGTGGAATCGATCACCTCCAAGGACGGGCGCCTCGAACGCCATGTCTGGAAACCGACCGAGCATGTGCTGGCCGTCGCCTATGACACGCCCGTCGTCGGCTGGCGGGCCAACCGCGTCAACACGCTGCGGCTCTGGTCGGGGATGCCGGTCGATCCGATCCTGCTAGACAAATTCAATGCCGGCGACCACATCGGCGCGCTAGCCGAAAGCAACAAGGCCGATGCCTTGTCGCGCGTGCTCTATCCCGCCGATTCCCACAAGGCCGGGCAGGAACTGCGGCTTCGGCAGGAGTATTTCTTCTCCACCGCCTCGCTGCAGGACATCGTGCAGCGCCATCTGAGCCAATATGGCGACCTGAAGTCGCTGCCCGACAAGGCTGCGATCCATTTGAACGACACCCATCCCGCCATCGCCGTGCCGGAGTTGATGCGCCTGTTGATGGACGTCCACGGCATGGACTTCGACCAGGCCTGGGATATCACCCAGCGCACCTTCGGCTACACCAACCACACGTTGCTGCCCGAGGCGCTGGAAAGCTGGCCGGTGCCGCTGTTCGAGCGGCTTTTGCCGCGCCACATGCAGATCGTCTATGCCATCAACGCTGAAGTGCTTCTGGAGGCGCGTGCTTCCAACCAGTTCTCGGACGAGCAGATTGGCCGCATCTCGCTGATCCAGGAAAATGGCGACCGCCGGGTGCGCATGGGCAATCTGGCCTTTGTCGGCTCGCATTCCATCAACGGCGTTTCGGCTCTTCACACCGACCTGATGAAGGAGACGGTGTTCGCCGACCTGCACAAGCTCTATCCCGATCGTATCAACAACAAGACCAACGGCATCACGCCGCGGCGCTGGCTGATCCAATGCAATCCCGGACTGACGTCGCTCGCCCGCGAGGCGATCGGCGACCGTTTTCTCGATGACATCGACGCCATTAAGGATCTCGACGGTTTCGCCGGCGATGCCGTCTTTCGCGGCAAGTTCGCAGCCGTCAAGCGCGCCAACAAGGCGCGATTGGCCAACCTCGTCGCCGACCGGCTCGGCATCAAGGTCGATCCTTCGGCGCTTTTCGACATCCAGATCAAACGCATCCACGAATACAAGCGCCAGCTTCTGAACATCCTCGAGGCGATCGCCCTCTATGACCAGATCCGCTCGCACCCCGAGCGCGACTGGATGCCGCGGGTGAAATTCTTCGGCGGCAAAGCGGCGCCCAGCTACCACAATGCCAAGCTGATCATCAAACTCGCCAACGATGTCGCAAAAGTCATCAACCGCGATCCGGCCGTGCGCGGTCTGCTGAAGGTCGTGTTCGTGCCGAATTACAATGTCAGCCTTGCCGAGATCATGATGCCGGCCGCCGACTTGTCCGAGCAGATCTCGACCGCCGGCATGGAAGCGTCGGGCACCGGCAACATGAAGTTCGCACTGAACGGCGCGCTGACCATCGGCACGCTCGACGGTGCCAATGTCGAGATCAAGGAATGCGTCGGCGACGACAACATCTTCATCTTCGGCCTGACCACCGCCGAGGTCGCCGAGCGGCGCAACAACGGCTACGATCCGCGCGCCGTCATCGAAGGATCGCCCGAGCTGGCGCAAGCGGTTGCCGCTGTTTCGTCGGGCGTCTTCTCGCCGGACGATCCGGAGCGCTACCGAGACCTCATCAACGGTCTCTACAACAGCGACTGGTTCATGGTTGCCGCCGATTTCGACGCCTATGCCACCACCCAGCGCGAGGTCGATGCGGTCTGGCGCAACAGTCCCGACTGGTACGCCAGGGCGATCCGCAACGTTGCGCGTGTCGGCTGGTTCTCCTCCGATCGCACGATCCGCCAATATGCGAAAGAAATCTGGAACGTGCCTGCCTGATGTGATTGCATGAGGCCGCAAACAATGTGGTCCCGGTGGTGTGAACTTGAAAGTCGGATCACACCACTAGAAACAAACACTCGGTGCCTGGGGAGGGACACTGCCTGATGAAGAAGCCGCGCGCGACCGCTGCGACAAGCGGGCCGGACGGACTGGCGGCAGCCAGCGATGTTGCGGCGATTGTTGCCGGCACGCATGGCGATCCGTTTGCCGTTCTCGGTGTTCAGGAGGCTGGGAAGGGTTTTGTGGCCCGCTGCTTTGTTCCGAATGCCGAATTCGTCACCGCTTATACGCTGACCGGCACCATCGCGGGTGAATTGTCCAGGCGCGACGATGGCGGCTTTTTCGAAGGCAAGCTCTCGATCAAGAAGCGGCAACCGCTTCGCTATCACGCGCGCAACGCCGGCGGCGACTGGTGGCTGACCGATCCCTATTCGTTCGGTCCGGTGCTCGGGCCGATGGACGACTACTACATCGCCGAGGGATCGCATCTCAGGCTGTTCGACAAGCTCGGCGCCCATGTCATCGAGCACGAAGGCGCCACGGGCGTGCATTTCGCCGTCTGGGCTCCCAATGCGCGGCGTGTCTCTGTGGTCGGCGATTTCAACGAATGGGACGGCCGCCGGCACTCGATGCGCGACCGCCGCGACACCGGCATCTGGGAGGTGTTCATTCCCGATATCGGTGCTGGCCGGCCCTACAAATACGAGATCATCGGCCCCGACGGCGTCAGGCTGCCGCTGAAGGCCGATCCGTTCGCCTTCAAATCCGAACTGCGTCCGGCCACCGCTTCGGTCGTTGCTGTGCCGCCGGCGCATGAGTGGGGCGATGAGGCGCATCGCAATTTCTGGCGCAATGCCGATCACCGGCGCGAAGCCATTTCGATCTACGAGGTCCATGCCGGCTCCTGGCAGCTTCGCGACGACGGTACGTTCCTGTCATGGGACGAACTGGCCGACCGGCTGATCCCCTATGTGGTCGAGACCGGCTTCACCCATATCGAATTCATGCCGATCTCTGAACATCCCTATGACCCGTCCTGGGGCTACCAGACGACCGGGCTCTACGCGCCATCGGCCCGCTTTGGCGATCCGGACGGCTTTGCCCGCTTCGTCGACGGCGCCCACCGTGCCGGCGTCGGCGTTATTCTCGACTGGGTGCCGGCGCATTTCCCGGTCGATGAGCACGGCCTGGCCAATTTCGATGGCACCGCGCTCTATGAACATGCCGATCCGCGCAAGGGGTTTCATCCTGACTGGAACACCGCGATCTACAATTTCGGCCGCCGCGAGGTGGTGTCGTTCCTGGTCAACAATGCGTTGTTCTGGGCCGAGAAATACCATGTCGACGGACTTCGCGTCGATGCGGTCGCCTCGATGCTGTACCTCGACTATTCGCGCAAGGCCGGCGAATGGATCCCCAACGAGAAAGGCGGCCGCGAGAACCTTGAGGCGGTCAGCTTCCTGCAGAAGATGAACAAGGAGGTCTACGGCCACCATCCGGGCGTGATGACCATCGCCGAGGAATCGACCTCTTGGCCGAAGGTCTCGGCACCGGTGCATGAAGGCGGGCTGGGCTTCGGCTTCAAGTGGAATATGGGCTTCATGCACGACACGCTGGAGTATTTCTCCAAGGAACCGATCTTCCGAAAGCACCACCACAACGACCTCACCTTCGGCCTGACCTACGCCTTCTCCGAGAATTTCGTGCTGCCGCTCTCGCATGACGAGGTCGTGCACGGCAAAGGCACATTGCTTGGCAAGATGGCTGGCGACGACTGGCAGAAATTCGCGACGCTACGCGCCTACTATGCCTTCATGTGGGGTTACCCCGGCAAGAAGCTGCTGTTCATGGGGCAGGAGTTCGCGCAGCGCCGCGAATGGAGCGAGGCGCGCGCGCTCGACTGGAACCTGCTTGAATTCCGGCCGCATCGCGGCGTCTGGCAGACGGTGCGCGATCTCAACTATCTCTACCGTTCGCGCCCGGCACTGCATGGCCGTGATTGTGAGCCGGAAGGGTTTTCCTGGCTGATCGTCGATGACAGCCAGAATTCGGTTTTTGCCTGGCTGCGCAGTGCACCGGGCGGCAGCCCGGTGGCCGTCATTTCCAATTTCACGCCGGTGCCGCGTGACAATTATCGCGTGCCGTTGCCGATATCAGGCAAATGGCGCGAAATCATCAACACCGACGCTTCCGAATATGGCGGGTCCGGCAAGGGCAATGGCGGCATGGTCGAGGCACGGGCGGAGGGAGGAAGCATCTCCGCGACGATGCTTTTGCCGCCGCTGTCGACGATCATGCTTGAACTCGTTACCGACTGAGCCATGTCGATATCGAGTAACTTGGGAGGGTAGAAATGGCAGACTTGAAACGGACCCAGCCGCTGGCGCGCGATGCCATGGCCTATGTATTGGCCGGCGGCCGTGGGAGCCGCCTCAGGGAACTGACCGACCGGCGTGCCAAGCCGGCCGTATATTTCGGCGGCAAGACGCGCATTATCGACTTCGCGCTCTCCAATGCTCTGAATTCCGGCATTCGCCGCCTTGGCGTTGCCACCCAGTACAAGGCGCATTCGCTGATCCGTCATCTGCAGCGCGGCTGGAACTTCCTGCGGCCCGAGCGAAACGAGAGTTTCGACATCCTGCCGGCCAGCCAGCGCGTCTCGGAAACGCAGTGGTATGAAGGCACCGCCGACGCCGTTTATCAGAACATCGACATCATCGAGGCCTACGGGCCCGAATACATGGTGATCTTGGCCGGCGACCACATCTACAAGATGGACTACGAGATGATGCTTCGCCAGCACGTCGACGCCAATGCCGATGTCACCGTCGGCTGCCTCGAAGTGCCGCGCATGGAAGCCACCGGCTTCGGCGTCATGCATGTCGATGCCAAGGACAACATCATCGCCTTCGTCGAAAAACCCGCCGATCCGCCCGGCATTCCCGATAAGCCGGAATTCGCGCTGGCTTCGATGGGCATCTACGTGTTCAAGACCAAATTCCTGATGGAGCAATTGCGCCGCGATGCGGCCGAGCCGGGCTCAAGCCGCGACTTCGGCAAGGACATCATCCCCTATATCGTCCAGCACGGTAAGGCGATCGCGCATCGCTTCGCCAAATCCTGCGTCCGCTCGACCGCCGAGAACGAGGCCTACTGGCGCGACGTCGGAACGGTCGACGCCTATTGGGAAGCCAATATCGACCTGACCGACATCACGCCTGAACTCGACCTCTACGACCGCGACTGGCCGATCTGGACCTATGCCGAATTGAAGCCGCCGGCAAAGTTCGTGCATGACGAGGATGGCCGCCGCGGTTCGGCCGTGTCCTCGCTTGTCTCGGGCGACTGCATCGTCTCCGGTGCGTCGCTCAAAAGAAGCCTGATCTTCACCGGCGCGCGCATCAATTCCTTTTCGACGCTGGAAGAAGTCGTCATGCTGCCCGACGTTCATGTCGGCCGGAACGCAAAGTTGAAGCGCGTGGTCATCGACCATGGTGTTAGGATACCGGAAGGCCTGGTGGTCGGCGAAGATCCCGTCCTCGATGCCAAGCGCTTTCGGGTCTCGGAGAAAGGCATCTGCCTGGTCACCCAGGACATGATCGACAAGTTAGGGCTCTAACGCATGCAGGTTCTGTCGGTCACGCCCGAGATCTTTCCGCTGATCAAGACCGGAGGGCTTGCCGACGTGACCGGCGCGCTGCCCATTG
Organism: Mesorhizobium sp. M7A.F.Ca.US.010.02.1.1; assembly: GCF_004023085.1. Classification (NCBI taxonomy): domain Bacteria; kingdom Pseudomonadati; phylum Pseudomonadota; class Alphaproteobacteria; order Hyphomicrobiales; family Phyllobacteriaceae; genus Mesorhizobium; species Mesorhizobium sp. M7A.F.Ca.US.010.02.1.1. The sequence continues at coordinate 53,856 of NZ_RZRV01000004.1, forward strand.
CCTTGGCGGGCAAGGGCGTGACCGTGCGCACGCTCATCCCAGGGTTTCCGACCGTCATGGCCGCCTTCAAGAAGAAGCGGGCGGTTCTGCAATATCCCTTGCTGCAGGGCGGCAAGGCCTCCGTCCATTCAGTCCAACTCGCCGGGCTCGAACTGTTCGTGCTCGATGCGCCGCATTTGTTCGACCGTCCCGGCGGTCCCTACGGCAACGCCACCGGCGTGGACTGGCCAGACAATTGGCGGCGTTTCGCGGCGTTGAGCCAGGTCGGCGGCGACATTGCCGGTGGCGCCATCTCGGGCTACCAGCCCGACATCGTCCACGCCCATGACTGGCAGTCGGCGATGACGCTGGCCTATATGCGCTACGGCAAGGCGGTCGGCGTGCCATCGATGATGACTGTCCACAACCTCGCTTTCCAGGGCCAGTTCGGCGCCGCCATCTTTGGCGAACTCGGCCTGCCGGCAGCGGCGATGGCGCTCGACGGCGTCGAATATTATGGCGGTGTCGGCTTCCTCAAGGCCGGCCTGCAGGCCGCCTGGGCGATCACCACGGTCAGTCCGACCTACGCGCAGGAGATCCGCTCGGCGGAATTCGGCATGGGCCTCGACGGCCTCATCAACATGCGCTCCAGCGATCTCTATGGCATAGTCAACGGCATCGACACCGACATCTGGGATCCGGAAACCGACAAGCACCTGGTGTCCACCTATACGGCTAGCACGCTGAAGGCGCGCGCGCCCAACAGGGTTGCCGTGGAAGACCGCTTCAGCCTTGAGCGCGACGACAGCCCGATCGTCTGCGTCGTCAGCCGCCTGACCTGGCAAAAGGGCATGGATACCTTGGCGACAGCGGTCGACGGCATTGTTGCGACCGGCGCGCGCCTGGCCATCCTCGGCTCGGGCGATGCCGGCCTCGAAGGCGCGCTGCTCGCCGCCGCCGCCCGGCATCGCGGCCGCATTGGGGTCGTTGTCGGCTACGACGAGGGGCTGTCGCACATCATGCAAGGCGGCTGCGACGCCATCGTCATTCCCTCGCGCTTCGAACCGTGCGGGCTGACGCAGCTTTACGGCCTGCGCTATGGCTGCGTACCCGTGGTTGCCCGCACCGGCGGCCTTGCCGACACGGTAATCGACGCCAATGAGGCTGCCGTTTCGGCCGGCGTCGCCACCGGCTTCCAGTTCGCGCCCAACAATGGCGGTGCCTTGCTGCACGCCATCCGCCGCCTCGTCGACGCACATGCCAGTCCGGCGGTCTGGGAATCGTTGCAGCGCCAGGGCATGAAGGCCGATGTGTCATGGGACAAGAGCGCGGAAAAATATGTCGAACTCTATCGCTCTCTGCTTTCGAAAAGGGTTGCCTGAAGCATGATACGCACCGTCCCCACCAAGCCTTATTCCGACCAGAAGCCCGGCACGTCGGGCCTGCGCAAGAAGGTGCCTGTCTTTCAGCAGGAGCACTATGCCGAGAATTTCATCCAGTCGATCTTCGACGCGCTCGACGGTTTCAAGGGCAAGACCCTGGTGATCGGCGGCGATGGCCGCTTCTACAACCGCGAGGTCATCCAGAAGGCCATCGCCATGGCAGCCGCCAACGGCTTCGGCAAGGTGATGGTCGGGCAGGGCGGTATCCTGTCGACGCCGGCCGCCTCGCATGTCATCCGCAAATACAAGACCTTTGGCGGCATCATCCTGTCGGCCAGCCACAATCCGGGCGGTCCGCATGAGGATTTCGGCATCAAGTACAATGCCGGCAATGGCGGCCCGGCGCCGGAAAAGCTGACCGACGTGATCTTCGAAAAGACCAGGGCGATTTCGAGCTTCAAGATCGCCGACATCGATCCGATCGACATCGACACAACAGGCACGGTCAAGGCCGCCGGCATGACGGTCGAGATCATCGACCCGGTCGCCGACTATGCCGAACTGATGGAAAGCCTGTTCGATTTCGATGCCTTGCGCAAACTGTTCAAATCCGGCTTCCGCATGCGCTTCGACGCCATGCACGCGGTGACCGGCCCCTACGCCAAGGAGATCCTGGAAAACCGGCTCGGCGCGCCCATCGGCACCTGCCGCAATTTCAAGCCGCTGCCGGATTTCGGCGGCCATCACCCGGACCCGAACCTCGTCCATGCCAAGCACCTCTATGACGAGATGATGGGACCAGACGCGCCGGATTTCGGCGCTGCCTCGGATGGCGACGGCGACCGCAATCTGATCATCGGCAAGGGCATTTTCGTCACCCCGTCGGACTCGGTCGCCATGCTTGCCGCCAACGCCCGCCTGGCGCCCGGCTACAAGGGCGGGCTGAAGGGCATCGCCCGCTCGATGCCGACCAGTGGCGCTGCCGACCGCGTCGCCGAAAAACTCGGCATCGCCCTCTATGAGACGCCGACAGGCTGGAAGTTCTTCGGCAATCTGCTCGACGCCGACATGGCGACGATCTGCGGCGAGGAAAGTGCCGGCACCGGTTCCAACCACGTCCGCGAAAAGGACGGCCTTTGGGCGGTGCTTTTGTGGCTCAACATCCTTGCCGCGCGGGGCGAAAGCTGCAAGCAGATCGTCGCCGAGCACTGGGCGACCTACGGTCGCAACTACTATTCGCGGCATGATTATGAAGAGGTTGAGAGCGACCGCGCCAACGCATTGGTCGACGAACTGCGCGCCAAGCTCGGCGCGCTGCCGGGTGCCAGCGTGCGCGGCATGACAATCGCCAGCGCCGACGACTTTGCCTATCACGATCCGGTCGATGGTTCGACCAGCGAGCATCAGGGCATCAGGGTTCTGTTCGAAGGCGGTTCGCGGGTGGTCTTTCGGCTGTCCGGCACCGGCACGTCAGGCGCGACGCTGCGCGTCTATATCGAGCGCTACGAGTCGGACAAGTCGAGGCACGACCTCGACACCCAGGCCGCCCTTGCCGATCTGATAGCCGCGGCCGATGATATTGCCGGGATTCACAGCCATACCGGCCGCGCCGAGCCAAGTGTGATTACTTGAGGGTGGCGCTGCACGCGCCCATAGCTCTCGCAGAGCGCCAGGTTAGATAATGACGGGCGTATGGCGCTGTACCCCCCTCTGGCCTCCCGGCCATCTCCCCCTCAAGGGGGGAGATCGGCAGTTTCAGCGCCTCGTTCCTCATGCTGCGTTAGCCGTTGGCGAAAGCGATGCGACGGTCCGATCTCCCCCCTTGAGGGGGAGATGGCCGGCAGGGCAGAGGGGGGTGCCTCGCGCTAACCTTGGCGGTATTTTCCAGTGACCCAGCTCGGCGCCACCGTCACCCGCGAAGGCATCCGCTTTGCCGCTTGGTCGCAGGCCGCCCGTCGGCTCTGGCTCTCGATCTTCGACGAGCAGGGCAACCGGGAGATCGAACGGCTCGAACTGCAGCCGGAAGGTGAGGGCGTCCATGCGCTGTTCGTTGCGGGCCTTGGCCAGGGCATCCGCTACGGCTTTCGCGCCGATGGCGACTACGCGCCGGAGCGCGGGCTGTGGTTCGACCCTGCCAAGCTCCTGACCGATCCTTACGCCGTCGAGATCGACAGGTCCTATGTCTATGACTGGCGGCTGGCCCAGCGCCGGGGCGAGGGCGCCGATACCGCACCGCTGATGCCGAAGGCGATTGCCGCTGCGCTGCCGAAGCCGGTGCAGGCTGCCCCGCCGCTATTCCAGCCGGGCGGCCTTATTTACGAAGTGCCGGTGCGCGCCTTCACCATGCTGCATCCGGACATTCCCGAAAAATTGCGCGGAACAGTCGCCGCACTTGCTCACCCGGCGGTTATCGAGCATCTGAAAAAACTCGGGGTTGGCGCGGTCGAACTGATGCCGGTGACCGCGTCGATCGATGAGCGACATTTGCCGCCGCTCGGGCTGCGCAATGCCTGGGGCTACAATCCCGTGACTTTCATGGCCCTCGATCCGCGTTTGGCGCCGGGCGGCATCATGGAGTTGCGAAACACGGTCGCCGTGCTGCGCGAGGCTGGCATCGGCGTCATCCTCGACCTCGTCTTCAACCACACCGGCGAGAGCGACTGGCTTGGCCCGACGTTGTCGCTGCGCGGTCTGGACAACCAGGCCTACTACCGGCACTCATCGGACGGCGGGCTGGCCAACGATACCGGCACCGGCAACACGGTCGCTTGCGACCATCCTGTCGTCCAGGAGATGGTCCTCGACACGCTTCGCCATTTCGTCAGGGATGCCGGCGTCGACGGCTTCCGCTTCGACCTGGCGCCCATTTTGGGCAGGGTCGAAGGAACATTCGATGCCGAGGCGTCGTTGCTGAGAGCGATGCGCGACGACCCGCTGCTGGCCGATCGGGTGTTGATCGCCGAGCCGTGGGACATCGGTTCCGACGGCTATCAGCTCGGTAATTTCCCGCCGCCCTTCCTCGAATGGAACGACAAGTATCGCGACGATGTCAGACGCTTCTGGCGCGGCGACGCCGGCATGGTCGGTGCGCTGGCGACCCGGCTTGCCGGTTCGTCCGATGTGTTCGCAACGAACAGGCAAAACGCCAGTCGGACCGTCAATTTCATCGCCGCCCATGACGGCATGACGCTCGCCGATATCGTGCGCTACGAGCGCAAGCACAACGAAGCCAATGGCGAGCAGAACCGCGACGGCCACAATGAAAACCTGTCCTGGAACAACGGCGTCGAAGGGGATGCGGACGATCCGGCCGTACCAACTGCTCGCCTGAACGATCAGCGCGCGCTGCTCGCCACGCTGTTTGCCTCACGCGGCACCATCATGCTGACCGCGGGCGACGAATTCGGCCGCACCCAGCAAGGCAACAACAACGCCTATGCGCAGGACAACGAGATCACCTGGCTCGTCTGGGCCGGCCGTGACCAGGCGCTGGAGCGCTACACGGTGGAACTCTCGAGGCTGCGCCGGTCGATGCCGGCGCTCTTCGATACAAGCTTCCTAACTGGCCAGCCGCAGGCAGGTTCGGGGACGCCGGACGTCGCATGGCTGACCGAAACGGGCACGCCGCTCGATGGACAAGGCTGGCAAGATCCGCAGCAGCACCGTCTTGTCATGATCCTGGGTGGCGCCAGCGACGACGAGCGCCGTCTTGCGGTGCTCGTCAACGGCGATCGTCGGGCCTGCATGTTCACCTTGCCTGAGCGTGAAGGATTTTGCTGGGTGCCAGCCCTCGAAACCGCCGAGCCAGCGGACAGTTCGCGACCGATATCGGGACGGGCGGTGATCTTCATGATCGAACGAGCGCAGGCCGGCACAGGGGAGAAGCGCAATGGCGGCAGGTGACAGGACCGGATGGTGGCGCGGCTGCGTCATTTACCAGGTCTATCCGCGCTCCTTTCAGGACACGACCGGCAACGGCAGCGGCGATCTCGCCGGCATTACGTCGAGGCTCGCTCATGTCGCCTCGCTTGGTGTCGACGCCGTCTGGCTGTCGCCTTTCTTCAAGTCGCCGATGGCCGATATGGGCTACGACGTGTCGGATTACTGCGATGTCGATCCGATATTCGGCACGCTCGAGGACTTCGATGCGCTGGTCGCCGAGGCGCATCGTCTCGGCCTGAAGATCGTCATCGACCAGGTGCTGTCGCATTCGTCCGACAAGCACGACTGGTTTGCCGAAAGCCGCGCCAGCCGCGATAACCCCAAGGCCGACTGGTACATCTGGGCCGATACCAAGCCCGATGGCGGCGCGCCCAACAACTGGCTCTCCGTCTTCGGTGGCCCGGCCTGGGAATGGGATTCGACCCGCCGGCAGTATTACATGCACAATTTCCTTGCCTCGCAGCCCGACCTGAATTTCCACAACCCGGAGGTCCAGGACGCGCTTCTCGACACGGTGCGGTTCTGGCTGGAGCGCGGCGTCGATGGCTTCCGGCTCGATACGGTCAATTACTATGTCCACGACCGCTGGCTGCGCAGCAATCCGCCGCTGGCGTCGAGCGTCGCCGGCACCAACGGCGAGACCAACACCTACCTCTACCAGGAGCATCTGTTCGACAAGACGCAGCCGGAAAACCTGGCGTTCCTGCGCCGCTTCAGGGCGCTGCTCGATGAATACGACAACCGCGCCGCGGTCGGCGAAATCGGCGATGAAGGCCGCTCGCTGCAGACGCTCGCCGCCTACACCTCAGGCGGCGACAAGCTGCATATGTGTTACACCTTCGACCTGCTCGGTCCGCAGTTCTCGGCCGCGCATGTGCGTGGCTGCGTCGCAGCCTTCGAGGCGGCCGTCTCCGACGGCTGGGTCTGTTGGGCGTTCTCCAACCATGATGTGGTGCGCCATGTCAGCCGCTGGACAAGGCCGGACAGCGATCCCGATGCGGTCGCAAGATTCTCGATCATGCTGCTCGCCTGCCTGCGCGGCTCGATCTGCCTCTATGAGGGCGAGGAGTTGGGCCTGGAGGAGGCGGAGCTGGCCTATGAGGATCTGCGCGATCCCGTCGGCATCCGCTTCTGGCCAGGCGTCAAGGGCAGGGATGGGTGTCGCACGCCAATGGTCTGGGAGGCCGGCGCCGACAATGCAGGCTTCTCCACGGCCAGGCCGTGGCTGCCGATACCGGCCAGCCATCGCGCCCGCGCGGTCGACGTCCAGAATGCCGACACGGCCTCGGTGCTGAAGTCCTATCGGACCACGCTGGCCTTGCGCGGGAAGCATGAGGCGCTGGTGTCAGGCTCGATCCGATTTCTCGACGCCGAGGGTGACCTGCTTGCTTTCATTCGCGAGGGCGGCGGCGAAAGACTGCTCTGTGTCTTCAATTTCGGCGGGGGATCGGCCAATTGGCCGTTGCCGGGGGACATCGGAGTGGTTACGGAACTTGACGGCGATGCCTCGCTAACCAGGGAGGTCGAGCTTTTGCTGCCGGGACTTGGATGCTTCCTCGGTAGGCTCGACTGATGCCTCGACTGCTCTACTGCACCAGCACGGAGCGTCCACAAGTCGCACCGGTGACCCGGACATCCGCCTCGCCGAGACGCACGCCAAGGGCTCCAAGCAGGTTGGCAAGCAAGGTATCGATCGGTGCTGCCACGCTGTTCAGAAGTGCCACCACCGGCGGCTTCACAAATCCCAGAAGGGCGTCCAGATTCAGCGGCAGGCCGAGTAAATTCGCCGTCAGCGACAGGCCGCTGACCAGCGACGTAGTCAACGATTGGGTAAAGTTTTGCGTGTAAGCGGTCCTTATCGTCTTGGCATCGATGTCGGCCTTGTTGAAAGTCAGCGTCGTCGCGGGGTTATTGGCCATGTTAAACGCCGCCGAGCCCACTACGGACACCACGGGAATGAGCAGAAGTTTCACGGCCGCGATTTCGGTGTTGGAAAACGTCTCCTTATTGGTGAAATCGGCAAAGCCGGCGCTGCTGCTGTCACCGAGATGTCCTTCGACGATACCGGGACGTGTAGCAACGGTGACCTTGATACTGTCAGGGCCTGTTGGACAACTTATGTCCGTGAGCTTGGCCTCGGCATAGGCGACTTCGACATGCAGGGGCAAACTGACCGATACCAAGGTGATACCGCCTCCGACATTTTTGTTGCCGCCCCCGATCTTCACTATTAGCTTGATGCGGGTCTGCGCCGTCCGCACAATGGCGCCGACCTCGCCAACCGCCAGCCATGGCGAGGATTGCGGCGGTTCGCCGATAGCGATGGCGAGCGTGGTCGACAGCACCCCCGGAATGGCGGCGCCGAGCGCGACGTCGACCTGCTTCGAACCGTTTGCCAGTCCGGCGGCAGCGGTCAGCATGCCCATCGCACTGGCATCGACGCCAAGGCCGGCCGGCTTTTGGCCGAGGCCCAACTTGCCGACGGAGCCGAGATCGACCAGATGACTGAGCGGGATCTTGACCGTGCTGGTCGACTTGGAAGCGATCGTCTGCAGGGCGACCTTGGCCGTGTTGCCAAGCCCCGGCACATTGGCCATGGCCGTGGCGATTTGGCCGACGGTCGCCTTCGATGCCAGCACATCCGTATACGATACGCCGGTCAGGTTCAACTGTGTGGCAAGGCCGTCGACGAAGGAGAGCACGCTCACATCCGCAGAGAGCAGCGCGTTGTAGTCCATGACGCTGAGCGAGATGTTGCTGCCGAGAAGTCCGCCGAGAAGCGCGTTGAGGATACCGCCATCGAGGCTGGCGAGCCTCGATCCGACCGAGAACGTCGCCTGCGGCGTCATGCTGGCGATGGCTTGGGTGCCGATGACGGGAGTGGGGATCAGCGAACTCGCGAAATAGCGGGCAGGGATCTTCTTCAGGGTGACGCGGACGGCATTGTAGGGTGTTACGCTGGCCTGGAAACGCTGGCCCACATTGGCGCCGGATGCCACATATCGCCCGGGTGTGACCGTCACGACGGTTTTGCCGGCCGCCGGCTCGATCGTCTGTCCCGAGCTTTGAACGACAACCCCTGGCATGCCGTTGTCGGTCAGCGTGGTGACAACCGCGGTGTTGACTTTGGTCATGTTCGAGGCGGCGGTGATCGCCGCCAGATCCACCATTGCCTGTGCTTCGCGGCGCTCGGTGTAGATCGAGGCTTCGTCGATGGCCACCGCGGCCAGCGCCAGCGCCACCGGCGCGCTCAATGCCGCCATGACGGTGAAGTTCGCTTTCCTGTCACCCAGCATCAACCGGGCAAGCCGACCGATCCCATTGCACGCATGCAGCAGCATTTAAATGCCCCCGACCCTAATCGTTGACTGGCGCTTGATGGTGGTCCCGGGCATGGCTATGCCCGGGAAAAGGTTCCAGATCGGCAGGTTGCGGGCATCGTACTGGATGGCCACCACGAACTGGCTTCCATCGGCCGCGCTGTCGTTGGCCTGGTAGGTCAACTTGCTGACATCCACGAAGGGATATCCGCCGGCATTGTTGGTGACGAAGCTGGCCACGAGCGTCTGGCGCTCGGTCTGGTTCAGCCCGGCAATTGCCGTGCGGGCGGCATCCGCTGCGATCTGCTGGATCGAGTTGGCGGCGCCGAAGTATATACCATATGCAACCATTCCGAGTAGAAGAAGAATGAAAATCGGTGAAAGTAAGGCAAATTCGACCGCAGAAGTTCCACGTTCCTCTTGAAATTTTCGCACCAATTGAAAGACCTTGGGCAATTTACTTGCTCCGTTGCTCATAGCCGCCACGCGTCTGAGATCGAACTGTATAGAAGGCAATCATAATGTAACCTGTGGTTGCTTAAGAACGCATTAAGACATTCCGGCAAACTGGCGTGGCTCCGATTCGCGGTGAAAAATGACGTCGAGGTGAAGAAACCAAGTCAAGCTTCTGGTTTCGGCTGGTGTTTCAGCGGCCACGCCATAGCTTTCGTCCGCCTTACTTTGGGTGACCCAGAGAGTCTGTTGAAATAAAAATTCTCCGCGTTAGTGTCTGGGCACGAGCCGCAGGATGGGAACCAGCGGCGCGCTCAAAGGGGTCAGATATCGGCTCCAGGGCGTCAACACTTAATAGGCGCGCCAACGGCAGCGCCGACAGGGAGAACTTCATGCTGAAAAACATGCTGAAGGCGACGGTGCTCGCCACGACCATGGCGCTGGCCGCCGGCACGTTCTACACGCCGGCTTTCGCCGAGACCGTCTATAACAGAGGCAGCGCCGCCGAAGCGGAGACGGTCGATCCGCACAAGACCTCGACAGTCTACGAAGCCGATATCATACGCGACCTGTTCCAGGGCCTGGTCATGCATGACCAGAAGACGAACCTCATTCCGGGCGCGGCCGAAAGCTGGACAGTGTCCGACGACGGCACTGTCTACACCTTCAAGCTGCGCAAGGATGGCCTCTGGTCGGATGGCAGCCCGGTGACGGCGGACGACTTCGTCTATTCGTTTCGTCGGCTGGAAGACCCGGCCACCGCTGCCGAATACGCCTCGATGCTGTACCCGGTGAAGGGTGCGGAGGACGTCAACACCAAGAAGGGCAAGCCGGAGGATATGGGTGTCAAAGCGATTGATGCAAATACCCTCGAAGTCACGCTGAAGGCGCCGACGCCTTACTTCCTGGAGATGCTGACCCATCAGGCCACCTATCCGGTCAACAAGGCTTCGATCGACAAGCTCGGCGCCGACTGGATCAAGGCGGGTAATCTCGTTTCGAACGGCGCCTATACGCTGGCCGAGTGGATTCCCAACGACCACATGAAGCTGGTCAAGAATCCGAAATTCTGGGACGCCGCGACCGTCAAGATGGACGTCGTCAACTATATCCCGACCGAAGACCGCTCATCGGCGATGAAGCGCTTCGAGGCCGGCGAACTCGACAGCTACGGCGACCTGCCGACCGAACAGCTCGCTGACCTCAAGACCAAGTTCGGCGACCAGGTCCGCGTCGGACCTTATCTCGGCACCTATTATTATGCGATCAAGACCGACAAGGCGCCGTGGGACAATGTCGAACTGCGCAACGCCATCTCGATGGCGATCGACCGCGACTTCCTCGCCGAGAAGGTCTGGCAGAACTCGATGCTGCCTGGCTATTCGATGGTGCCTCCGGGCATCGCGGGCTACTCGCCGGCAACGGCCAAATACGCCGACATGTCGCAGATCGACCGCGAGGACGCTGCCAAGAAGACCCTCGAGAAACTCGGCTATACGCCCGAGCATCCCTTGAAGATGGAGATCCGCTACAACACGTCGGAAAACCACAAGAACACGGCCGTCGCCATCCAGGAACAGTTGAAGCCGCTCGGCGTCGACGTCTCGCTCGTCAACACCGACACCAAGACCCACTACTCCTTCCTCGAGCAGAAGGGCGACTACGACGTGGCGCGTGCCGCCTGGATCGCCGACTACAAGGATCCGGAGACCTTCCTCGGCATCACCCGCAAGGCCAGCGGTAACAACTATTCGAGCTATGTCAGCCCGGCATATGAAGCGGCCATGGACAAGGCGGCGGCTGCCGGCGGTAAGCCGGAAGAGCGCATGAAGGACCTCGCTGAGGCCGAGCGCATCCTTGTCGATGACGTCGGTAACATTCCGCTTCTCTACTACAGCTTCCACGACATCGTTTCCTCGAAGCTGCATGGCTTCGACGACAATGTGATGGATATCCATCCGTCCCGCTTCATCAGTAAGGACTGATCCTTAGCCGGGCCGCCGCGCAACTCAATGCGCGGCGGTGCTGGTTTGCCATCGCATCGGTCCGGAAACCGGAATCGATTTTCGGCATGTCGGTGCGAAGATTTGAAGGCTAGAGCGCAACCGTCCGGCTGGACGCGCGTTGCTCTGGATCAAGCGGGGCACCGATGCTGCGATACGTATTACGGCGGCTTCTGACCGCCATCCCGACGCTGTTCGTCATCGTGACCATGGCGTTTTTCCTGATGCGCGTCGCGCCGGGCGGCCCATTCAACCAAGAGCGGGGGCTGAGCCCCGAGATCAAGGCCAATCTCGAAGCCCAGTTCGGCCTCAACGACCCGCTCTGGCTGCAATTCGTCCATTATCTCGGCAATCTGCTGCGCGGCAATTTCGGCCCGAGCTACAACATGCCGGACTTCACCGTCACCGAACTCTTCGCCAAGGGCCTGCCTATATCGGTTCAGCTCGGCGCCTCGGCGCTCGTCCTGGCGCTGCTGCTCGGTTGTGTGCTCGGCACCATTGCGGCGCTTAACCAGAACAAGCTTGGCGACTATACGGTGATCGCGCTGGCGACGGCCGGCAGCACCATCCCAACCTTCGTCATCGCGCCGGTGATCCAACTCCTGTTCGGGCTGACCTGGAGGCTGCTGCCGATCGGTGGGTGGGGCGATGGCGCTTTCATCAACAAGGTCGGTCCGGTGTTGACGCTCGCTCTGCCGCAGATCGCCATCGTCGCCCGGCTGATGCGTGGCTCGATGATCGAATCCTTACGGTCCCATCACATCCGCACGGCGCGCGCGCTCGGCCTGTCCGATTGGTCGGTGGTGGTCAAGCACGCGCTGCGCGGCGCCATCCTGCCGATCGTCTCCTTCACCGGTCCGGCGGCGGCGGCATTGCTGACCGGCTCGGTCATTGTCGAGACGATCTTCTCCATTCCAGGCGTTGGCCGCTATTTCGTCGATGCCGCGCTCAATCGTGACTACACGCTGGTGATGGGAACGGTGGTGGTGATCGCCATCTTTACCATTGTCTTCAACCTGATCGTCGACGTCATGTACGCGGTCGTCGATCCGAGGGTGCGCTATGACTGACATCACAGCCACAGCCCCCGCCGTCATCGGCCGTTCACTCTGGGGGGATGCCTGGGCGCGTCTCAAGGCCAATCGCGCCGCCATGTTCAGCCTGTACTACCTTGCCCTGATCGGTGTCGTCAGCGTGTTCGGGCCGTGGTTCGTGCCACATCAATACACTACCATCTATGCCGACTATGTGCGCATGCCGCCAAGCCTGTCAGCCTATCCGAAGGCCGACATGGTCGAGACGGCGCTTACCGAAGCGATCAAGCGCATGCGGGTCGACATCAAGGAGTGGCGGCAGGAAGGCAACCAGGTCTTCGTCACCGTCAAGTCGACCAGGCCGATCGACGATCGCAACATCCGTTATCTCGACCGTTCCGATGCCTTTGACGGCACCAAGATCGAGAGCAAGTCGCCCGACGGTCTCGAAGTGACGATGAGCGCCTCGATCAAGCAGCAATATTTCCTGTTCGGCACCGACAACACCGGCCGGGACCTGTTGTCGCGCACGCTGATGGCCGGGCGCATATCGCTGGCCATCGGCCTGCTCGCGGGTGTCGTGGCGGTGGTCATCGGCGTGGTCTACGGGGCCGCTGCCGGCTTTGCCGGCGGTAAAATCGACGAGGTGATGATGCGCATCGTCGACGTGCTCTATTCCTTGCCCTTCATCTTCTTCGTCATCATGCTGGTGGTGTTCTTCGGCCGCAACTTCGTGCTGATGTTCCTGGCGGTCGGCGCCGTGCTGTGGCTCGACATGGCGCGCATCGTGCGCGGCCAGGCGCTGTCGATCCGCCGGCAGGAATATGTCCAGGCGGCGGAAGCCATGGGTGTCGGCCAGCGCGGTATCCTGCTGCGCCACGTCATTCCCAATCTGCTCGGCCCGGTGGTCATCTACATGACGCTGCTGGTGCCGCAGGTCATCATCCTGGAGAGTTTCCTGTCATTCCTGGGGCTCGGCGTGCAGGAGCCGATGACCAGCTGGGGCGTGCTGATCTCGGTCGGCGCCAAGAACATCGGCACCGCCAACTGGCTGCTCCTGTTCCCCGCCTTCTTCCTCGTCTCGACGCTGTTCGCGCTGAATTTCGTCGGCGACGGCCTGCGCGACGCACTCGACCCAAGGGATCGCTAAGATGGGGATCGCCGAGATGGCTGCTTCCGAAACGATCCTCAGCGTCAAGGATTTGCGTGTCCGCTTCCGCACGCTGGACGGCGCGGTCGAGGCGGTCAAGGGCATCAACATCCACATCAAATCAGGCGAGACCGTTGCCGTGGTTGGCGAATCCGGGTCCGGCAAAAGCCAGACGATGATGGCGGCGATGAGCCTGCTGGCATCGAATGGCGAAGCGACAGGCAGCGTCGATTATCGCGGCCGCAATCTTCTGACGCTCAGCAAATCCGAGCTCAACCAGGTTCGTGGCCGCAAGATCAGCATGATCTTTCAGGAGCCGATGACTTCACTCGATCCGCTCTATTCGATTGGCAATCAGTTGATCGAGCCGATCCGCCGGCACCGGGGCCTGAATGCCCCCGACGCGCGGGAAGAGGCGCTCAAGCTGCTGCGGCTGGTGCATATTCCCGATCCCGAGCGGCGGATGAAATCCTATCCGCATGAAATGTCCGGTGGCCAGCGCCAGCGTGTGATGATCGCGATGGCGCTCGCCAACGACCCTGACATATTGATCGCCGACGAGCCGACGACGGCGCTCGACGTGACCATCCAGGCGCAGATCCTGATGCTTCTGGCCGAATTGCAGCGCAAGCTCGGCATGGCGATCGTCTTCATCACCCACGATCTTGGCATAGTCCGCCGCTTTGCCGACCGGGTCTATGTCATGCGCCAGGGCGAGGTTGTCGAGGAGGGGGAGGCGGAGGCCATCTTCGTCAATCCCCAGCATGCCTACACGAAAATGCTGCTGGCGGCCGAGCCGACCGGCAGCAAGGCGCCGCCGCCCGCCAATGCTCCGGTGCTGCTTGAAGGCAGAAATGTCGAAGTGACGTTCAGGATTGGCGGCGGGTTTCTTGCTGGTGAACCGCTGATGCTGCGTGCCGTCGATCACATCTCGATCCGGCTGCAGCGCAACCAGACCATCGGCATCGTTGGTGAATCCGGCTCGGGCAAGTCGACGCTCGGCCGCGCCTTGCTGCGGCTGTTGCCGAGCGACGGGCTTATCCGTTTCGGCGATCGCGACATTTCCCAAGCCGACAGGCAGGCGATGCGGCCGCTGCGGCGCCAGATGCAGCTTGTCTTCCAGGACCCGTTCGGCTCGCTGTCGCCGCGCATGACCGTCGGCCAGGTCGTCACCGAAGGACTTCTGGTGCATGAGCCTGATCTCTCGGGCAAGCAGCGTGATCAACGCGCGGTCGACGCCTTGCGCGAGGTCGGCCTCGACCCCAACGCGCGCAATCGCTACCCGCACGAATTCTCCGGCGGCCAGCGGCAGCGCATCGCCATTGCTCGCGCCATGATCCTGACGCCCAGGCTGGTGGTATTGGATGAGCCGACCTCGGCGCTCGATCGCTCTGTGCAGAAACAGATCGTCGAACTGCTGCGCAAGCTGCAGGCGGACCACGAATTGTCCTATCTCTTCATCAGCCACGATCTGTCGGTCGTGCGCGCCATGGCCGACTACATCATCGTCATGAAACAGGGCAAGATCGTCGAGGAGGGGCCGACCGAGGCGATTTTCAGCGATCCGCGGCACGCTTACACACAGACGCTGATGGCCGCCGCAATCGACGTGACGCGATTTCGCCCGAGCGCCTGAACCAGGCTCCGCACCGAGGCATTGGCTATCCGCTCAATTCGCGGACCTCGGGCACTTGCGTGCTCGCACAGCGGCAATGGCATCCTGTTGCTGCTTAAGCCGGTCGATCCTGGCTGTTTCGCGGTTGGCCACCGCGGTCTTCACGCGTGAGCCGCCGAGCAGCCAGCGTGGAACATTGGTGTTGGCGACCTTGCCGCGCGTGATTGCCGTTTGCGAGATGTCACGGGCGACGTCTCCCATCGCCCTGTTGAGGTCGGTGCACGTCATCGAATCGTATTTCGCTGGATCGACGGTTCTGCCGAGCGATGAACAGCCAGCGACGAGAACCAGCGTCATCACGAGAATCAAGGGAGAGGCTGTGGTTGAATTCAAATTCATGTCGCACTCGGCCCGCCGTTCACTGACTCCATCAAGTTCACGACCCTAAGACCGACAGACCTTTTCGTCAAAATATGCGGCCTCGAAGAAACCTCCCACTGGGCCCGGCCTTTGCGGCCGACGCAGGAACATCTCAGTCACTGGAATTGCTATCTGCCGAGTGTTGGGCTCAATCGCTGGCAAACGGAGAGTACCGGTTCCGGCGACGTCGGGGCGGCCTTTCCTACGCTGCCTCGGCCACGAACCTCGACGGGGGGCAACCGCCGAGCACTGTCTGAGCGATGTCGGCGTCATTTTCATCGACATGCGCCGTCACCAGAACGACCCCTTCGGCAACCTCCTGATCATCCGCCTTTATGGCGGCCGTGGCGAATGTTCCAAACAGACCGGCAACGCCGCCACAGACCGCGCCAGCCACCGCTGTTGGCAATACGCCCGCAGCAACAGGATTGATGCCATAGGCCGCAACGGCACTCAGGCAGACCAACCCGCCGGCGGCAGCGCCAAATAACGATCCCAAAGCGGAAACCCGAAGAGATCCCGCCTCGTCATTGTAAGGCCCGATGATCGCGATCTGTACGCGAGGAATTCCGGCTGCCACCAAGTCGCTGGCGACCCGCGCCGCATCGACGGGGGAATCAAAAAGTCTGCAAATCGTCGGCATGGTCGCTTAACGCTTCTGGCTGTTCAGCGTCGTCTCGGTGAGGAAGGACGCGGCAATCAGATCGTCAACCTCGATTCGGCCCTCGCCGCCCTCCATGATGGCTGCGACCTTCTGGAAGGTCTTCATCTCGTCTTCGGTAATCTGGGTTTCCTGCATCCTGGCTTTGATCTCTGTCATGCGCATGCTCAGGGCATGGGATTTCTTGGTCTCACGGTTCGACATGCTGCTGCTCATAGTTCATTGACATTTTTTGCCCGCCACTCGAATTTGGGGCAAGGGCAAACGTTTCCAACCCTGGACTTCGGTCGGGGAGGGGTCGGACCTAAGTCTGTGGGGCGCAATGGTCTTGCCGACGGCGCCGCCAAAGCATGACCCAGGATGCGTGCCAAAAGGCCTTTCGTGGCCCGACTCATCAAGAATCGGGCCGGAGATCTGCGATCAGTACCCGTCGTTCTCGATCACAACGGGATGGTGCCGATGGTGGTGACGATGGGTGGAGACGGAACCTGTCACGACAACAGTATCGCGGTGATGATGCCGGCGCCCATGGTCATAGAACGCTACGGTACCATGGCGGCGGTGGTGCAAGCGCTGACCGTCTTCGTTGATGATCTTGACGCTTTCGTGATGTCGATGATGGGTTCTAACAACCACATCGGCTTCGGCTGCCGAAGCCACAACGGGCAGTCCAAGGGAAAGCGCCAACGCGCACATGATCATTGTTTTCATTGCAGTTTCTCCATTTTCTTAATTAGCCCTTCATTGGATAAACTGCCCCTGATCGCTTTGGTTCCGGTCGTCCGGCATCGACCCGAACGTTCACTGGTCATCGCTGGATCTCGTCAAACGGCGGAACATTAGGCGTGCCTGATGGTTTATTTCCCGCAGCCGGGATCACGATTTGGTGTCTGCTGCGGATCAGTCGGCAAAGGCTGGTGGGCCCGCGTTCTCTGCCAGAGGCGCGGGCTTCCCAGGCAACAGGAGAGAGATCATGAACAATATCATTTGGCTCGTTGGAGCTGTGGTCATCGTGATAGCGATCTTGAGCTTTTTTGGCCTCCGCTGAGGGGGAGGCGCGTACCAGTCGGGATGTTTACCCGAAACTGTCCGCGAGCGCACGCATGAAGGCATCAGGACTGGGTACTGTCCAGTGCAACAGGCATCGCTGTCGGCCGGGTCACAGAGGCACGGCGAATAGAAATTCGCCCATCCGACTGGCGGGGGACGCGAGTAATCTCGCTTGAGGGGCAGGCGGAGCGCCGAAGTCGGGATGCGCTAACTCTTTGTTTTCTCTGGTCGGAGTGGCAGGATTTGAACCTGCGACCCCCTCGTCCCGAACGACGGGGTCTGCCAGAAAAAGCCCGGATTTCCGCCATTCTTCATTACGGTCGGCGACCTTTGTTCACCTTTGTATCTAGCATATCTGTGGGGTTTCTGTGGGGGCCTGTGGGGGCGTTCGTCGTCTGTGCCTCCGGCATGCGGACCACATTTTTTGGAAGGCTCCTGTAGCGCGACTTGGAGACAATCGCCTCGGCCGCCTCTGCCTGGAAGTCTGGATGATGGTGGCCATACGTCTGGATCAGCATCTCGACGGTCATGCCGAGGAAGCCAGCGGCTGCCCAAGGGTCGGAGCCTTGTTGCATTAGCCATGTTGCAGCGGTGTGGCGGAAGATGTGCGGAGTCACGTCGGTCCGGAATATGCGTCTGACGCTTCCATCCGGGGCTTCAACATCGTCGTACCAGCCCAATCCGGCTGCCTCGACCACCGAGCGGAACGCCTTCTTAATTGACTGGACGGGCTTCCCGTTCCACTCAACGACGTAGTCGTGGGCTATCATTCGACCGACGTTTGAGCTCTTGCCGCGACCCATGGTCTTGATCTCCAGCGGAGTGATGGCCCATCGCCGCACATGGGCAAGCAGACGATCGGGCAGACGCACCGGCGGCTGGCGCTTCTTGGTCTCGAGGCGACCAGCTGCGCGACGATAGAAAACGCCGCGCTCCAGGTCCAAATGGCCCGCCCCTTCGGTAGGTCGAACGGCGGCACCACAGATCGCCGCCGAGCGCGTGCCGGTGTAGAGCGCGACAAGGATAAAGCGCGCGACGTGACGCCCTGTGCGACGGTGGCTAGCCAGACCTTTCCACGACTGACGCATACGCCACGCAGCGCGGATCAAAGCCGCCGCTTCGTTTCGTGTCAGCCAGCGATCTCTGGGCGCGGACTTAGAGGGCAGCACGATGGCCGGCGCTGAGGTTATGTAGCCTTCTCGATGATAGTTGTTCAGTGCTGCCCGCAAGTCCTCCAGCTGCCGCCTAGCGGCTGCACCACCGCCGTGTGCTTTAGCATAGTCGCGGCAGCTCTTACCGTCGATGTCGCCGATCATCCTGTTGCCAAACCAGTTCAGCACCGAGACCATACGGCCAGCGGTTTCCTTCGGCTTGGCGTGATTTGGCGCGATGTCGGTTAGGTAGACACCAATGGCGTCGGCTATTGCGACCGTAGCGGGATCACGACTGCGCTCGCGGACCGGCTCGTACTTTTCGGTGATAAAGCCGGCGAGGCTTTTCTCAGCTTGTTCGCGGTTGCCAGTGCCGCCGCAAGCGCTGACGAAGGTGCCGCCGTCACGGATGAACCAGCCGGCCCGGCTCCGCAAGGATCCGTCCTGCTTCCTGCTTTCGTGCCGCCAGACGAGGCGTGCCCCTTTCGAAGTCCTCGACATCTTTCCCTCATCTCGGCGATCGCGGCCAAGGTGACATACTCCTTCCCCGCGATCATCTCTGTTACTAGTCGGCCAGCATCCCGTTCCTTGCGCAGCCCTGGTGCCCCCATCGTACCGTCGGGGAAAGCGATTCGAGCGGCTATGTCCAGCCGGAGCGGCGCGTTTTGGTCAGGGCGATTGCTTTTCTCAAAAATGCGGTTGGTCATAGATCAGAAGACACGCTGGTGTGTGGAAGCCATAGGTGGCGGAGCCAGCCTGATCTAGTTCGCTGGACAATATGGTTCTATGGCCCTTGGGCGTGGTACTATAGGGGGAGAGGCTTTTCTTGACCGCGGGACGGACGGCGGCGAGTGCTATTACCCGAAAAAGCGAAAATTTGTGCGTGCCGTAGGTAGGTCCATTCCCGCGCAAACCCTGCCCGTCAGCACAGAATATCGTGTACCCCTTCCTCGAGGCGCGCACGTGATCGAAAGATACGCGGTCGAGCCGGTTCCAAACCTTCCGGCAGGTGGCCGAGATGCAGGGCGGAAATGTCGGCCGAAAAACCCAGCCGGCTGTACCGCTCATCCTCGTCCCCGAAGCGGGACAGCTCGGCCAAGCAGGCGCTGCCCAGCCGGTGGATTCGTTGGGGGTACGACTGCCGATCCGGCAGATCCGAAGAACGCCGCGCGAGCCTTGGGCAAACGTGCCACCGAAGAAGACCATTGGACAAACATTGGCTGCGTGAGGAAGGAGGAAGTGGGTGGCAAAGGATCATTCAGGATCCTCAGGATCAAACTTTGCCATGCGTTCAACGGCCTCTCGAAGCGTTGCCGCCTTCCGCCGGCCTCGCTCCTGGATCATCTCTCGGAGCCGATCAGGCAGGATGGTCGCCACGAAGTCCGCCGAGGTTATTTCGGCATCCTGATAGGTGAACTTGAGCGCCGTTGCGCCGACCAGATTGACGTGTTGGGCAATGACGGACGCGAGCTCGTTGAGGCTGGCGGCGTGGGCGTACAGGAGCGCGGTGGCTACAGGCGATCTGCGGATAATTGCATTGCTGACCAGGAGCTCGAAGCCCTTCCACCACATCAGTTCCCCGATGCCTCGCCCTGTGACCGAGGCGGCGGACTGAGCCGCGCTCACGTACCTGGCCAGAAAGTCATTTTCATAAACGACTTCGTGGTCGCCTCGCGCCCAGTTAACCTCCGCGTTTCCCTTTTGGTTAACCCTTGCGTGGAGATAGGCCCGCGGTTTCCTGTTCTCATCGCGTACGGCGGAGCTCCAGTTGGCGGGATAGATAAGGACATCGACGTGTTCTTGGTTTAGGCCGCAGGCGTAGTCGTTGTCGAGCATTTGGGAGAGATCCTCGTGTAGTCTGGATGTTCCGGTCCGGTCGCGATCACGCGCCAGGGCCAGATAGTCGGAGCTCGAGATGAACGGGTCGAACAGTTTGGTCATTGAAAGTCCTTTGAGGAGGAAGGCTGGACGCCGTGAAGTTTGGCTTCGGCTATGTTAGGAACGAGTCGCCCGTTCGAAGCGGCGCATGACATGGTGATAGACTTCAGGGGTCTTGTGGCCGGCGTCCGTCATCAGGGTGGCAGCGCTTCGCAGCGTTTCAATCGTTGATTTAAGGGCTGTAAACTCTTCATCTTCGTGATGAAGGTCCAGTTCCGAGGAGAGTTCGCGAAGAAGGTCGGTCAGCACTTTTGCCGTTGTCTGGTCGATGGTCATGTTGTGAGTTCCTTGGGATTGGTAGTTGATCGTATACGGTGTGTTTGCACTATATGCGATACATAAGTGGCGCAAAATTGCCTTCAATAGGCCGCCAAAGATTTTTTGCTGGAGAATGTTCGGATGACCGAAGCCGAGTGGGAGCGACTGATCAGCGGGGTGTTGAAGGCCGAGCTAAAGCTTCAGGGTCTGAGCTACGCCGACTTGGCCGAGAAGTTGGCTGTCATCGGCGTCGAGGAGAAGGTGCCGAACATCCGCAACAAACTGTCACGCGGACGCTTCAGCGCTGTCTTCCTAGCGCAGTGTCTTCACGCGATAGGGTCGAAGAGGCTGAAGCTCGACTGACTTTTGTGGGGGCGCCGGCGCCTGGTCCATGCAGTGATATAGACACAGCTACCGCGGCTAGTTGACCAGTCGGGTTTGGGCCCTTGGACCTGGCTCAAGTTTTGGCGCAGGCGGGATTGGTCACTCGGAGACGATCTCGACGGAGTTCTCTTCCCCTAGAGTATCGCGGATTACGCGCCTAGCGGAACGAGCTTGGCGGGACCAAATGGGTCGGACCATCCATTGAAAGGAAACCAATGTCCGACAAATATTTGACAGTCTCAGAAGTTGCCGACTTGCTTGGTGTGCTCAAAGAAAACGTTTTGCGAATGGCTGAGCATGGGGCGCTCCCACCTCCGGTCACGACAAACGGTGAACCACACTTTCCTGAGGAGCCTATCTTGCGTCGACGTGAGGAGGAGGACGACGCTATCCCCTCTGCAGGCGTCTACCTCTCGACGGGCGAAGATTTTTTCTATCATAGGGTGGTGAAGGCCAGCCACATGCTTGTCTACAAAAACTGTCCATTCGCAGTTTTCAGTCTCTGGGACAAAAGCCTTCACATTCGCCCATGGCTCACACACTTGGTCGATGATCTTCCCGATCACGAGACCATCTTGCTTTCCTGTGAGGACGCAAGTGTCCCTGAGGTCAGTTTGGGGGATCTTCCAAAGCCCACTTCAATCGCCTGGGGATATAGCTGGGCCGGACGGTACGATTTGGATGTGATGGTCGCAGCTCCAAATGTGAGCCACTGATCCCAGCAAGCATTAGTAGCGCGTCATGGATGCCGAGTTTCAAATGCTCGGCGTCCAAAAGGCTGCACTTGTGTGGTTCGCGGCCTGCGCACATCACGCGACTCGTGGTGAGATCTGACTGCAGCACGACGCAGCACACTTCGGTTGTTCCCCTCATCGGTAGTCAACATCTGTTCGCCACTGGCAGCGGCCAGGTGAACCGAAAGGCGGAATACATGAAAGAACAAAATCCCATAGACCTCTTCCCATATTTGGCTAAGTACGAAAGACATCTTATGGTCGACTACAAGGTAGCTCTAAAACTTCACATCACCAAGCAAGCGCTCATCGAACTGGTACAGGCAGGGTTGGGCCCGAAGCCCCATCCCGCCTTTGCGTCTGGACACTACTGGTTTTCGAAGGCGTTCGTTCCAAGCTGGAAATCCTGGGCAGCTCGGGAAGCAGGTGACGACGATATAAGGCAAGCGGCCGATATCATTCTGAAAGACGATCGCACTCGGCGCATTCGTGAGTTCGAACACTATGACAACGCAGATCCGCGCAGGTTTCTGACTACCTTGTTTTCTCGGAAGGCATGGTAGGTCCGCATGCAGTCCGACAGGAAACAAATTAAGAACTACGTCGAGCGGATGTTCGGGCAGGACAGCGGGGGAAACCTGGTTGTCTTCGAACGCGATCTGTCGGGGGAACGTAGACGGCATGCGGTCTTCCCATACGCCGATCGGGAAATCGTCTTCGACTTCCTGGCAGCGCAGCCCGATAACGTTCATCGGTATCTCGCGGTGGCCCTCCACGACGGGCAAGCCTTTGAGGAACACACGCGCCGAGGGGACACGGCCTGTGCCCTCGCCTTCTTGGCGCTCGACATCGACCTGGCTACGGGGGTCCACGCTGCCACGAACCTCCCCAAAACCGAGGAACAGGCGCTCGGTCTGCTAAATGAA
The DNA here is from genome assembly GCF_004023085.1 of Mesorhizobium sp. M7A.F.Ca.US.010.02.1.1. Classification (NCBI taxonomy): domain Bacteria; kingdom Pseudomonadati; phylum Pseudomonadota; class Alphaproteobacteria; order Hyphomicrobiales; family Phyllobacteriaceae; genus Mesorhizobium; species Mesorhizobium sp. M7A.F.Ca.US.010.02.1.1. Next base: position 76,256 of record NZ_RZRV01000004.1, read on the forward strand.
GCCGATCTGCCCGAGCCGACTCTGGTCATCCATTCTGGGGGAGGGCTCTACCCGATCTGGCAGTTTCAGCAGCCGCTGCTTTTGGAAAGCAAGGACGATCGGAGCCGCATTCAGCGGCTCTGGTCAGCGTGGTATGAGCAGGCCCGAATAACTTGGGAACGGCATGGCCTCAAGTTGGACCCTATCGCAGATCTCGCGCGTGTCCTGAGGGTCCCCGGCACTTTCAATCCTAAGACTAAGCCGGCCAAGCCTGTCCGCATCTTGGGCACGTCAAGTGATCGGCTCTGGACCCTTGAGCAACTGGAAGACGTTGTCGCGGATCGGGTTGCTTCGAGTTCCAACAATTCGCCGCGTTCCGGCGAGCACCAACTAGCCGACACGCTTCGTCAGGAAATGATGTCGGGCGACGAAGATGCCTGCAAGAATGCTGCTGGAGCTCTGGCGATGATCTCCGGATGTAGTTTTCTCAAAGGGTGTGACGAGGGCAGCGAACGCCTAACAGAACCGCAGTGGAAGGATGCTGCGGACCTTCTGGCGCACATTCCGGAAGGGAGGCGGTATTTTCACAATCTGTCCAGCCGTGATCCCCGCTACTCATATCGCGAAGCGGAGGCCAAACTGGATCACGCCAGTAAATACCGCCCGAAGCTATGCGAGACGATTGCCGAAACAAACTCCGAGTGCGACGGCTGCCTGTTCCGTGAAGGAATGGTGATTCGCACCCCGGTGCAGCTGGCAAAGTCGGAACCGGGGCTTGTGCCACTGCAGGGGCGATATGTGCTCGACGCCAAAACTGGTTTGTTCTTTGACATCTCGACGGGACGGGACAAGACGAAGGACGATTTCGATCGCTCCTTCACGCGGAATATGCAGAAGAAGCGGCTGGCCAGCACCACTTTCCGCAATTCGGCACTCTCATGCTTGGCCGATGAACACGACTTCCTGGTTGGGAATGACAAGCTCATCGTCGAGGAAAATGGCATCCGGACATTCAACACCTGGCAGGACGGAGGCGTCGCCGCGGTGGAAGGTGACGCCTCGATCTGGCATGACCATCTTCGCTATCTTTTGCCTGGCGAGGGCGAGAGGAAATGGGTTCTCCAATACCTTGCTCATCTCGTCCAGCGGCCGGCTGCTAAGATCAAGTCGGCTATCGTGCTGCAATCTAAACAAGGCGTCGGCAAAAACCTCTTGGTGCGCGCCGTAAAGCGCATGTTTCATGAGAACGATGTTCGCGAGGTGTACGGTGGCATCCTAGGCGAGCGTTGGCAGGCGGAGCTGGGAAACACTCGTCTGCTAGCCCTCGACGAACTGCAGATCGACGAGCTGAAGACCGCTTACAATCGCCTGAAGAGATGGACCACGGAGGAGATCCAGTCCGTCGAGCGCAAGGGGGTTGATGCGTTCAACGTGAGAACGCCGCGCGGCATCATCATCATGACCAACAGCGACAAGCCCATGGCCATCGAGCATGACGACCGGCGGCTCTTCGTGTGCAAGGTGGAAGCCGCTAAACGGGAGGACGCATACTACAGTGAACTTTGGCAGGGAGGCATGTCAGACGAGAGTGTTGCGGCCTTCAAGTACTATCTCCTCCACCTCGATCTATCAGACTTCGACGCGAATGCAGAGCCGCCGCTTACCGGTGCCAAAGAAGAGTTGATCCGGGCCAGCGCATCCCTTCTGGAACAGGTTATCACTGAGCTTCGGGAAACGGGTTCGGCGCCGTTCAATCGTCAGGTGTACCTGGCAGAAGATGTGGCCAGCGCCGTTGAAGAGCGCATGAGGCGAACGGTAACCGTGCAGCAGATCACTCCGATCCTGAAAAAGCTCGGTGACTGCAAGCGGAGCACTAAGACATCAGTCCCGCGCCTTGGAAGATCGCCGCGTGGCTACGTCTGGGCGTGGCAGGAGGTGGAAAGGTGGCTAAACGCTTCGAGCGACGAGGTCAGAACTGCTCTGGTGGCTAGAGACGTGGATGTCATGACATCGGGATTGATGCCGATTGTCGCGGCGGCTGTCCAAGTGGCCAACTGACCAGGTGCGCGGAGCAACGGACCATGCAGACTTGTATCTCTTCTAGCTATCACTTTGAAGAAAAAGAGGTTGGACAGTTGGACAGCTGGACACCGAAGGGGATCGCCAAACACCTCGACGTAAAGCACTTCTTCTCGGTTGCCATGACGACAAACCTTCCTCCATGGCGCCCGATACCATCTCGCCTCGCGGCAAGGTTTCTTGGCGCCAGCCTCCAGAGCTTAGCGAATTGGAGAATGCGCGATTTGGGGCCCGCAACCGAGCCGATGCGTCGGGGGCAGGGCAATCGAATATACTATCGCCCTGACAAGATCGCCGAGTGGCTCTCTGGTGGGAAATGTTGCGACTGGCAGTTCTCGGCTTTGTGGCTTCAGCACATGGGCATGCCGCTCGATGTGATCAGCGAGGATGCCGTACGCGATCGTATCGCCCAGCTGGAGGGCGTGAGCAACCTATTTCCGGCAGTCAATCGGCTCTGGCGGAATTTCAGAGAGGTCGAGGCAGCCTAGGCCACGTGAAATAATAGTACGGAACGCGAGGAACACTCACGTTCGGCAGCGCATCTCGCAGAAAGCTAGTGGACCAGTGCAACCGCCGACTGGCTTCGTCGTATCAACCCCAGTTCAGCGAACTAGGCCCTCCGGCGAGGCGATGATTCCTGCCTACAGGTCTTTCGCGGCAACATTCGGCGTATCAAGCTGACTGGGCTCGGCCTTTCTGCCCGATACTATAGGGCAAGTCTAATCTGCCCATCGAAAGGCGAGACAGCGGTGACTATTTCACAGCTCGAGCCGGCGCGGCAAGCGTGTTGGCGGCGAACTCGAAAGGATGTCGATGGAATTTCGTGAATACGTATCGCTCGCAGCTAATTTTTTTGAACACAGGTGGGATTGTAATTTCCTCTATGTAAACTCTGACATTGATGGGACTGCCATCAGATATGTAGTGCAGGAAACTGAAAAAATCGGCGAAAGAGGATTCCTCTTTCTCTTCCTGCAAACAGAAAGCGGAAATGCTGAATCGGCAAAATCTATAGTCAGCTATCTCAATGAAAAATATACCTGGGTGAGCGTTGTTGCGTTAGAACAATGCCGTGGTGCTGGAGCCGCAATGTGCGGCGGTTTCGATGAGGTGTGGGTCAGCGAACCAAACGCGCTTCAGGTAGCATATCAGTGCCAAGTGCCCTTCCACACGCTAAACAGAGAAAAGGTCTGGAGTGAATTCAAACTCCACAACGAAATGGGGGATGAAGATGATGATGGAAGGTTCGAAAGGGATCTTCAGGAACTCACAGAGGACGTTCAGAGAATGATCTCAAGGCAACCGGTTCAGCAACGTGGCCGTGACATCCGGTATTTGAACAAAATGGATCAACCGAAGCACGTAAGGTAGTATGGGGCAGTTCCAGCTGGTGACCTGTCACTTAGCTGGTTTTTGGGGAAGGCGCAGCTGCGTTGCGCCCCTCCTCCTATATTTCATCCGCGCCGATACCCGGGGGTAGCATGGGGCCGACATCCAATCAGTCGCGAGATTGGCTCCACTTTTCCGCTACAGGTTGAGGGACAACCCTGGTTGTTGGTGTGGTGACGTTCGACTGACCTGAGACCCTTGTTCCCTCCATTTCAATGGAGAGTCCGACGCTTCATTTCTGGCCTCATGCGGCCTGTTTTTCCAGTGCCATTTTCATGGCGAATTCGATGGGCGTGATGTTACCCAAGGCTGAGTGTGGTCTGTTGCGGTTGTAGTCCTCCTTCCATAGTTCGATTGCTGCCCGCGCTTGCGTGAGAGTGGAGAACAGCGTTTCGTTCAAACATTCATCGCGAGATCGGCCGTTGAAACTCTCCACGAATCCGTTCTGCATCGGCTTGCCGGGCGCGACGTAATGCCATTCGACGCCGCTCTCCTGGCACCATTTGAGGACCGCCATCGACGTCAGCTCGGTGCCGTTGTCCGAGACGATCGTGCGAGACCTGCCGCGGCGAGCGATGATGGCGTCCAGTTCCCGGACGACACGGGCGCCCGACAGCGACGTATCCGCGACCAGTGCCAGGCATTCCCGCGTGAAGTCGTCGACGACGGCCAAAACCCTGAACCGCCGACCATCTGTGAAGGCGTCGCTGACGAAATCCAGGCTCCAGCGCTCGTTCATCCGGCCCGGCGCGATCATCGGCCTTCTCGTTCCCAAGGCCCGCTTGCGGCCGCCACGCTTGCGGACCTGGAGCTTCTCCTCCCTGTAAAGCCGCCGCAGCTTCTTCTGGTTCATCACGATCCCTTGCCGTTCAAGCATGATGTGGATGCGCCGATAGCCGAAGCGGCGTCGTTCGGCTGCCACCGTCTTCATCGCGGCTCGAACGACGGCATCATCCGGCCGGATGCTTGTGTAGCGAACGCTCGAGCGATCGACGAAAAGAGCTTTGCACGCCCGACGCTGGCTCACCCCATGCCGCTCGCAGGCGTGGGCCACAGCGCATCGCTTGGATCGGGCGTCACCATTTTTTTGCAGCGACATCCTTCAGGATGGCATTGTCCAGCATCTGCTCGGCCAGAAGCTTCTTCAGCTTGGCGTTCTCCTCTTCCAAAGCCTTCAGCTTGCGCGCATCGGAAACGTCCATGCCGCCGAACTTCGCCTTGTATTTGTAGAAGGTCGCTTCCGAGATCCCGTGCTTGCGGCAGACATCGGCGGTCTTCATTCCCGCCTCCTGCTCCTTCAAAATCGAGATGACCTGTTCTTCCGTGAACCGTGAACGCTTCATTCGTCCGTCTCCTTGATCGGGACGGACTCTACCAAAAACTGGAGGAGCTTCAGGGTCTCAGGTCACTATCCGTGCCGATAAGCGGGCATCGATAAACAACCCGCCATGAACGGCTTTCGCCGCAGAGGGGAACACCCGCGCGGTCCAGCCCGAGACCCGGATGTGGCCTTCGAGGGACTCGCGAACAGAGATGTCATCGTCGACGACACAGACCGTTTCGAGCGTTGTCAGGCCGGGGTACTCCTATGGCGGAGGGCGGGTGAGGGGCCATCGTCGCGTTGAACGGCTTTTGCATGCGGAACCCTCATCCCCTTCCTAGCGCAGCTTCCACGGCCTTGACGATCGCCTCCTCCGTAAAAGGTTTGAGCAGAAAAGCCACCGCGCCGCGCTCGAGCACTTGCGCTTCCAACATCGCATCGGCGTGAGCCGTTATGAATACAATGCCTACGTCGATTTGCCGATTCAGAAGCTGAATCTGCAGTTCGGGGCCTGTCATCCCCGGCATCGAGACGTCAATAACCAGACACCCAGGCGACGTCAGTACTTCGGAAGCGAGAAAAGCTTCCGCCGACTCGAAGGGGCGCGTGACGAACCCGTAGGAATTCAGGAGGTCAGGAAGGGACTCACGAACGGATTCGTCGTCGTCCACCACGCAGACCAGATCACGGTGCATCATTACGCTTGCCTTGAATTGAGACCTGCAACCTCTACGGCCTTGCACGGCAGGGAGAATGTGAACGTCGCTCCAGGCTCGTTCCCGTTGGGTACCGCCGTGAGGCTGCCACCGTGGGCCTGGATGATCGAGCGACTGATGGACAGCCCTATGCCCATGCCATCGGGTTTGGTCGTCTGAAACGCCTCGAAAAGCTTTTCGGTCCCCTGTGGGTTGATACCGTGCCCGGAATCGCGCACTTCAAGCGAAATATCGCCATCGGGTTCGCACCGGGTCGCGATCCGAAGCATTCGGACACGGTCCGTGACCTCGCTCATGGCCTCAGCGGCATTCAGGACGAGGTTCAGAATAACCTGTTGGATCTGGACTCGGTCCGCGGCAGCGGGGGGCAGGTCTCCTGCAAAGGTCGTTCGCACGATCACACGGCGACGCTGTAGTTCGCTTGCGAGAAGGGCAAGGACTTCGCGGGCAATCTCCTGCAGGTCGATGGGTTCAAGGGTCGGGGCGCGACGAGCGTAGAGCGAGCGCAGGCGCTTGATCACTTCCGATGCGCGATTGCCGTCACGGAGAGTGCGCTGGGTGTTCGCTAAGGCTCCCGCCACGTCAGGCGGCTCGGCCGCGAGCAGGCGCAGGCAGGTGCTTGAATTGGTGATGATACCAGCCAGTGGTTGGCTGACCTCGTGGGCTATGGATGCGGTGAGCGTGCTAAGCGCCGTCACGCGCGCGACATGAGCCAAGTCCTCACGTGCCCGATTGAGGTCGTCTTCGGCAAGCTTCCTGGCCGTGATATCCTGCAGCGCGCCCATGAACACCGGGCGATCGGGAATCTGGTCGATCCGATGGCCGACCACTTGAGTGTGGCGGATACCCCCATCGGTGTTAATAACACGGAATTCGAGCTCGAAGTTTTCGCCTATTCGCGCGCCGCCGATCAGGGCCTCGACCTGACCCACGTCGTCCGGATGAATCGCCGTCATCATCATGTCCATAGTCACCTTGCAACCGGGCTCGAACCCAAACACTTTGTAAATGACCTCAGACCAATTGTGCTCATCAGCATGGACGTCCCAGGTAAAGCTCCCGGTCTGGCTCAAGCGTTGGGCCGCGGTAAGGTAAGTGTTGGCCCGTGCCAGTTCGTCTTCCGCCCGTTTGCTGACCGTGACGTCTTGCGTGCTGCCCAGGTAGAGGAGACGCTCAGCGACTTCCGGAATGCGCGCGATGACGGTGTGGACATGCTTGGTCTCACCGGCTGGCGTGACGATCCGATAGAAGACGTCGAAGTCGGTCCCGAAGCGCTGACCGTCGGCGGTAACCTGAGCAACCCGGGGCAGGTCCTCGGGATGGATGCCGCTGAAGATCGTGTCCATTGTCGGAGGCTGTTCCGGGTCAACGCCCCAGATCCGATAGTTTTCGTCTGACCAGTCGATATCATCGGACTCTGGGTCCCACGTGAAGCTGCCGATCCGGCTGAGCGACTGAGCGATCTTTAGGTAGCGGTTGGCGCGCGCTAGCCTCGCTTCACTCGCCTTAAGAGCGGCCTCAGCGAGCCGGTCTTTGGTTACGTCTTGGTTGCTGCCGATATAAACAATACGATCGGTGATCTCGGGAATCCGGGTGCTAACGGTGTGTATATGCTTTACGCCTGCCGACGTGACAATGCGGTAGATGACATCGAAGTTCTCGCCAGACCGGCGGGCACCATCGATGGTCTTCAAGACCACATCTACATCGTCGGGATGGATTGCGTTCACGATGACGTCTAACGTGGGCGTGACGGCCGGGTCGACCTCCCAAATCCGATAGTTCTCGTCCGACCAGTCAAGCTTGTTGGAATCTACATCCCAGGTGTAACTGCCAACGCGACTGAGGGTCTGCGCGGCCTTGAGGTAGCGGTTGGCACGCCGCAGACCAGCCTCACTCGCCTTCAACGCCTCTTCGGCGACTTTGGCTTCGGTGATGTCCTGAAGTGCGCCGAAATAGGCCGGCCCATCCGTGGGTTCCGACATGCGTGTGACGACCGAGCGAATATGCTTGGTGACGCCCGCGGGGGTTACGATGCGGTGCACCATCTCGAAGTTGGCGCCTGCCTGCGTCGCCTCGCTCATGCCCGTCGTGACCCACTCCCGATCATCGGGGTGGATTCCGTTCAAGACCATCGACATTGCAGGTGGTAGCGAGGGGTCGATGCCCCAGATTCGGTAAGACTCGGCTGACCAGTCGAGGTGGCCTGTTTCAACCCCCCAGGTGAAGCTGCCCGTCTTGCTGAGCCGTTGGGCCGCGGTTAAGTACAGGTTGACTCGCATGAGATCCGCTTCGCCCGTCTTCAGAGCCGCTTCGGCCAGCTTGCTCTCGGTGATGTCCTGCGAGCTGCCGAGATAAACCGCCCGGTCAGAGATTTCGGAAATGATCTCCATCACAGTATGCAGGTGCTTCACGCCCCCAACAGGCGTGACGATGCGATAGAAGACCTCGAACCCTTCCTTGGCTTGCGTAGCCGCGGCGAAGGTCTCCAGCATCTGCTCGCGATCCTCCGGATGGATGGCGGCGATGACCATCTCTATGGTCGGGGGCACGGCCGGATCGAACTCCCAGATGCGATAATTCTCCTCCGACCACACCTGCTCGTCGGAAGCCGTGTCCAGCGAAAAACTGCCGGTCTTGCTGAGCCGCTGCCCTCCCACTAGGAAGTGGTTGGCCCGCCGGAGGTTGGCCTCCCCGGCCTTCAGGGCGAGGTCGGATCTGGCGCGCTCGATAGCGATGCCGGCAATGCGCGCGAAGCGGTCGACCAGTTCCTCGTCCTGGCCCGTGGGGCCTTGCGGCACATGCTTGTAGATCGCGAAAATCCCGAGCACGTTTCTATGACTGTCAAAGATCGGGGCAGACCAGCACGACGCCAAGCCGAAACCCGTGACGAGTTGCGGCCAGGGCGACGCTGCCCAACGAGGATCTCGCGGCGGGTCGGCGGCGATAATGGTCGCGCGGGATACGACGGCCAGTGAGCAGGGGCCGTACTCCGGGTCGATCTTCAAGCCTTCGAGCGCCGCGTTGTAGTCTGCCGGAAGGTTTGGGCCCGCCGCAACCCGGAATCGCTGCCCGTCGTGGTCGACGTAGAGGATACTGCACACCGAGCCAGACGAGAGATCCTCAACGAGAAGACAAAGCTCGTTAAGCACGCTAGGAAGCGGCAGACCACGTGCGACGAGCTCAAGCAGACGCTTTTCCGCCGCCAACTGAGCCTCGGCCCGCGTGCGGTCCTCGATATCGGTGTTCACGCCGCACCAACCGATCAGGTTTCCCGCCATGTCTCTGAGTGGACGGGTCTGCAGGTTGAAACGCCTATAGACACCATCGTGTCGGCGGAGCCGAGCCGTCACGTTGATTTCCTCAGGCGCCGTGACGCTAAGGGTTTCTTTCCACGCCGCCTCAACGACCGCCAAGTCATCCGGATGGAAGAGCGAGATCCAGCCGGAAGCGTTCGCCAGCTCGAGCGTAGTTCCCGTGTACTCGCGCCAAAGTCGGTTGACGAAGTCACAGGATCCGTCTGGCGTGGCAGTCCATACCATCCCTGGCAGTGCGTCCAGCAGGCGAGTCTGATCCGTCTCCATCATTGACTTTCGTGCTGTCCCCGGTTGACGAGAATGCAGAGCCCGACCCGCACGCGTCCATAGGACTATGGTGTCGGTCGTCGCGGTTCCTGTAGCCGCTCTCGTTGAGGGCCTGTCAGAGCCGCCCGGAGACCGCCACGCCGTAGGTGGCCGGTTGGCCGACGAAGCGCGACACGACGTTTGCGTTCAGGAAGACGTTGCTCCAGTAGTAGGCTTCGGTGACATTGCGGCCAGATCGACGCCCGGCGCCTGCCATCTGCGCTTTCGAGGCCGGCGCGAAGGTCCGCCAAGGTGTAGGCGCCGAAGCGCATCGGCTGTGGCGCGCCGATGCCAGCATAGGTCCGCCGCGGGCAGGAGGCCTGGGAACTCCTGCGAAACGCAGAACTGGCCCTGACGTCGCTGGATCGGCTGGACGCGTCGCTCTTCGCGATGAAGAACGAGGAAAAGCAGAGGATCGCGATTGCCGCGCCTTCTGTTTTCGGTTTCGTGACCTTGCCCAAGGTCGTAGCGATCATCCACTTGAAGACCGCTTCGAATGTCCGCTCGATTTCGGGAAGCTATGAGGCGAGCACATCCTGGCCGGAGGCGCGGATCTCGGGGTTTCCAGACTGCCGCTGGACCCAAGTCTCTTGAATGGGCGCCGCTTGGATCGGCGCGCAACGTATGCATTTTACATCCCGACCATCGCTTTGAAAACAGACCTGCATTGAGGCTCAAGACTAGGATTCTCAAGCCCTGCAAGCTACCTAAGCCGGGGTGATCATCAACTGTATCTGAGGTATTCTCTCCGAAGCGATACCCTTCCAATCACAATTTGTCGTGCCTCAATATCAGGCGGGAAGACGCTGCTTCGTAGACCAACACAAAAGTATTGCCGACACTATCGTGCAATGGATTTGCGGCGGTCGCCATTCGATCACTAGCGCATTCAACACAGGAGATGTGCCATGCGCGATCAACGGCTGACCAATTCACGCGTCGCAGCAATCGTCAAAACGAAGAACGAAATCAGCGTCAACCAAGCGCGGTGGATCCTGGTTCCGCTGTTCGGATTGTGGATCTTGGTTTCCGCCGCAGGCATGATCCTCGGATGAAGAAATGGCCCCGGCCGTGAGCGCAGCCGACAAACATTGGCCCTGTGCTGTCGTTCGACTTCCTGTCAGCTCCTTGGCCTTCGCCGATCTGCATCGGATGATCGCGGAGGTTGCCGTGATCCGCTACTCGTGGCCTTTGCTTTATGGATGGGCATTTGCATCTATGCATGCGGCTTGCTTGACGGCTATCGCGCCGACGCTGCGGTGTTATCGATACGTTCAACGCCATCTTCCCCGATCGACCCGGCCAGCCAACATCGTCTCAAGGTGCTGTTGCCGCTTGTGGTCCTGGCGTCCGCAAACGGCGGGTTCCATTTCGAAGCGCATTAGCCAAGACACATCAGACATAAGAAATCAGCAGAAGGCTCGGCATTGCTACGAGACAAGTTGCTGACCGCCGTCGATGTCGTATGTCGCGCCCGTCATCGCCTTGTTACTCATGATATGAACGGCGAGCGCTGCGACGTCGGCCGGCTCGACGACACGCCGGATAGGCAAAATTCGCCTCAGCTCTTCACGCCGCTTTTCAAGATTGTCGCCCAACAACGACGCCGAGAGTTGCGTATTGACGAAGCCGGCCGCGATCAGGTTCACGCGGGCGGGGGCCAGTTCGAGGGCCCAGATTGGCGATGAGCGCAGGCAACGCAACCGTGACCGTCGAAGCGATTGCAAGGCCCTGACGGGGACGACGTGCGCCAGTGCCGCCAATGAATGTTAGCGATCCACCTGGCATTAACTTGCCCACGGCTTATCGGGCCACATTAATCGCGAGCAGCAGATGCTCCGTGACATCTTTGCGCCCTCCTCAGGCGACACTTCAAGCGGTGGGCGATAGTGGGGCGCGCCGGCTGTGACCATGACGTGATCCACTAACATTGGAAGATTCCAGAAAAACGCCTCCAGCGCGTCGGCATCGTTGGCGTCGAAAGTGGCAATGTGTTTCGCGCCGGTCTCTTGCGCTGCCAGTTCGAGACAATTCTTGTCGCGGGCTTGCCAAGATGAGGCTGGCGCCCTCCGAGCGGGCACGCCGGGCTGTCTCTAGCCCGATCCCGGCGCTGCCTCCAATGACAACAACATTCTGGCCAAGCAGGTGGGGTTTGCACCTGCCGAAAAGGGGCGCGGTAGCCATTAATACTCCTTACGCGACGGGTTCACCGTCAACTGTGTCCCAGATCAATAGCCTCGGTTCCAGAAGCACGCGGCAGCTTGTCATCCGCTTGTAAGGCTAAAGAGGCAGCTTTTTGCCCGTATATTCGGCAACGATGTATTCGGCGTACCAATCCGGCCAGTTCTCATCATGCCGGCCACCGTCGCGCTTTTCGTGTTTTCCATGTGCAGCAGCCGCGCGGCGCAGTGCGCCTGCGAGATCCGCCAAGGAGACAAAGCTTGTCGAATCGGCATCGACCCTACCGGGAAAGCGATTGGTGATCTCTTGCATCAGCCATATGTTGCGGTCAGGATCGGTGAATGTCGCGAACGAGACGTAGCTACGTCCTTCGGGATCGCGCCCCTGGATAGGCGGTTGGCCTGGCCCGGCCCGGTGGAACACCTCACTGACCTCAACCCCCTTTGCCAAAAGCTCGGCGCGTGCGATTTCGATGTCAGATACCACGAGATAAGTTGTACTTGCTGCGTCGGGTTTGGCAGATGTGAGCCCTATCCCGAAGTGCACCGACGCCGGGGAACCCGGCGGCGTGAATTGCACAACGCGGAACGACTCGTCTACCGGGAAATCGGCGTCGAGCCGCCACCCGATTCGGCCGTAAAAGGCCTTGGCGCGATCTACATCCGACACCGGGATCACAACAACTTCGAGCTTCATATCGCTCGTCACGGTCGGTGCGGCATTGCCGCTAACAACTTCGGCAAGGGTCATAGCATTCTCCTTTCGTCGATTCGAAGGCGCAGAAGGATCCCAGTTGCGCTGCTATGCGTCGACAGCAAGCCTATAACGGGACGCCGGCACTTTTCGGGACAGGTTCGGGATCAGCTTTTGGCGCGCCGCCTCGTAGCTATCCCAATCCGAACGGTCCGGGAGCGACGGAATCGTGACAAGCTCTCCCTGGTCAAAGCCGGCCAGTGCGGCGTCGACCAGGTCTTCTGCCTGCATCACCCGTTCGTCCGGGTAGTTGGAAAGATCACCACCGGCCACATCCCAGAAGTTGGTCTGCACCGCGCCTGGGAGCACCGCCTGGACGGCGATATTCTTGTCCGCAAGCTCCTTGTGTAGTGAGAGGGTGAAGGCCGTGACATAAGCCTTTGTTGCGCCGTAGACACCGTTGAGCAGCTCCGGCCAGAGGCCCATAGCCGAACTGATGTTGATGATAGCCCCGCCTCCCCGTGCCACAAAAGCCGGCGCCGCCGCATAGGTCAGGCGGGTCACCGCTGTGACATTCAATTCTATCATGTCATCCATGGCGTCGACATCGGTCTCGAGTATGGAGCTGACGGCTCCGAGACCTGCATTGTTGACAAGCATCGAGATCCCGCTTCCACCTCGAAGGAGCGCCTCAATCCTGCCGCGGTCAGCCTTGTCGTTAAGGTCGGCCGCAACCGTTTTGACGGCGCGGCCTGTTACGCCCGATATGTGGCGCGCCACGCCGTCAAGCTTTTCCTGGTTGCGCGCCACGAGAATGAGATCGTAGCCGCGGCGTGCGAGCCGGTCGGCATAGATGGCCCCGATGCCCGAGGACGCGCCCGTTACCAATGCAGTTCCTTTTACCGACGTTTTCATGGTGTTCTCCACTTGAAGGTGCAGCTTGACATTGGCGCGGCCGGGCCGGGGAACCCAGCCGCGCCCTTGCGAGGAGGCGTGGGAGGCGCCTGTGCTCGCACTAGATAGATTCGCGTAGCGTTTTGAACGAAGCCCGAAGCTCGGCGCTAAAGGTCGCCGGCTGTTCCCAGGCGGCGAAATGACCGCCTTTAGGAAGCCGGTTATAGTGGATGAGCTTCGGATAAGCCTTCTCGGCCCAGCTCTGCGGAGCTTGGTAAATCTCGTCGGGAAACGCGCTGACTGCCACCGGAATCTGGATGCCCCGAGGATCGAAAAATCCTCCTGCAGGGAAGTGTGCGTTATCCCAGTAGAGACGCGCCGAGGAAATCGCGGTGTTGGTCAGCCAATAAAGTGTGACGTTGTCCAGGATGTCATCACGTGTCAGACCCTCGGTTTGTCCGTCGAAGACACGCGCTATCAGTTCATAGCTGCGAATGTCGTGATCAAGCATCCAAGCCGCGAGGCCGACCGGCGAATCAGAAATGCCGTAGAGCGTCTGCGGACGATTGTTCATCTCAATCGCGTAGCCGAGTCCGTTCTTGTAAAAATCGTCGAGCTGATTCCAGGCACGCCTTTCGTCCGGAGTCAGAGTTGCCGGCGGCGGCGTCCCAGCGGCAAGCGCCTTCGCAATTTCGGCTGGAACCGTGGCTGCCATGTTGGTGTGGATACCCAGCAGTCCGGAAGGCTGCTGCAGGGCCATCGTTTCGGTGACCGCATTGCCCCAATCACCGCCCTGAGCCACGTACTTGGTGTAGCCAAGACGCTGCATAAGCTCCGCCCAGGCCTTCGCGATGCGGGTCGGAGTCCAGCCCGGCGCCGTTGGCTTGCCAGAGAAGCCGTAGCCCGGCAGCGATGGGATGACCACGTGGAAGGCGTCGGAAGCGCTGCCTCCATGAGCTGTTGGGTCCGTCAGTGGCCCGATGATCTTCAACTGCTCGATGATTGAACCCGGCCAGCCATGCGTGACAATCAGCGGCAGGGCGTCTTTGTGCTTGGATCGGACATGGATGAAGTGGATGTCCAGCCCGTCTATGCCCGTTATGAAGTGTGGCAGCGCATCCAGCCGCGCCTGCATTGGGCTCCAGTCGTAGTCTGACGCCCAGTAAGCGGCCAGTTTCTGGATTGTGGCCAATTGAACGCCCTGCGTGTCGCCAGCGACGGTTTCCTTGTCAGGCCAACGAGTCGCACTGACCCTTTTGCGCAGATCGTCAAGCTGGTGTTGCGTGAAACGAGCGGAAAATTTGCGGATAGAAGTTTCTGCCGCGGCCGCCTTCAAAGCACTCGGAACGACGGATAACGCTCCCAAGGCAACTGTGGTGGCAATGACTTCGCGTCGGTTGGGCATCGTCGAGTTTGCTCGCATTGCGGTGTCCTCTGTTTCCCGGTCAAGTCGATGGGTGAACATTTCGCTCGACGTGAGCCGGAACGCGATTGCACGAACGTATTGGCGATACCTTTGTATTGCCCGCGGCTGGACGCGCAAATCTGTGACAAAACCAACACCAAGGCATAGTGGACGTCACAGCCCGCTTGGCGCAGGATCAGAGCCGCGCGATTTCCACAAAGGGACGGCAATGAAGATGGACCAATGAAGATGGACCTAGGCCGCGTTCTGTATGCACTGCCCGGACTGGTCTGGACTGCATTGCGAGACGGCCGTATCGATTTCGTCAACCGACAATGGGCCGAATACACCGGTCTCGGCCTCGATGAGGCTCACGGCAGTGAATGGAAGTCGATCGTTCACCCTGACGATCTGCCCGCGCTGCTTGAACGATGGCGATCGATGTCTGAGGCGGCAGACCTGGCCGAACTGGAGGTTCGCCTGCGTCGCTTCGACGGAGTCCACCGCAGGTTCCTCGTCAGGTGCAGTCCGCTATTCGATGATCAGGGGCAAGTCGAAAGATGGTGCGGCGTAGGAACGGAGCTAGAGACACTGCAGCCTCTAGTAGAAGGCCTCTTGGAGCAGACGACTAGTTTCCAACACATTGTGGATAGCATTCCGATCCCGGTCGCCGTGACGTCGCCGACAGGCGCTGTCGAATGGCTTAACCAGCCAATTCTCAATTATTTCGGGAAGACTTTGGAAGATTTGAAGGGCTGGAAAGCGTCCGACGTGGTGCATCCAGACGACCTGGAGAGAACGATCGCCGCGCAGGCCTACGCTCACCTTCAGGGGACCAGCTACGATGTTGAGAGCCGTCACCTACGCGCCGACGGTGTCTATCGGTGGTACAACGTCCTAGGACTGCCGTTGCGAAATCCCAGCGGGGACATCCTGCGCTGGTTCCATCTGCTCATTGACATCGATGACAGGAAGCGGATCGAGGAATCGCTGAGAAACAGCGAAAACAATCTACAAATGATCATCGACACGATACCCGCCCTTGTATGGTCTGCGAGGGCCGACGGTACGGCCGACTTTTTTAACCGGCATTACCTGGAGTACGTCGGTCTCGGCCTTGAAAATATAGGAGATTGGGGATGGATAGCTTCCGTCCATCCGGCTGACGTCGAGACTTTGAAATCCGTCTGGGGCGAAACTATGGCGACCGCGCGGCGCGGTGAATGTGAAGCGCGGCTTCAACGCTTCGACGGATCGTACAGATGGTTTCTGTTCCGCGTGGAGCCATTGTTCGACAAGGCCGGAAACATTGTTAAGTGGTACGGAGTCAACACCGACATTGAGGCACAGAAACGCGCGGAGGCCGCATCGCGAGCGAATGAAGTCGATATTAGGAACATAGTGGACTCAATTCCTGCCCTTGCATGGTCAGCCCAGCCAGACGGATGGGTGGACTTTATGAATCAACATTATGTCGATTTCACCGGCCTGCCCATAGAGGAGCTTCTCGGCTGGCGCTGGGTAGCCGCTGTTCATCCGGACGACATCGAAGGAATGGCCAAGCTTTGGCGCGAAGGCATTGATACAGGCCTTCCCCTGGAAGCAGAGGGCCGCCTACGCCGCCATGACGGAACGTATCGATGGTTCCTGTTTCGATCCAGTTCTGTTCGCGACAAGAATGGAAGCGTGGTCAAATTTTACGGTTTTATCACCGATATCGAGGATCGGAAGCGTGCTGAGCAGGCCCTTGCCGCAAGCGAGATCGAAGCACGCCTCGCCATGGACAGCATCGACGGTATGATCTGCCTCTTTACACCAGAGGGCGCGCTGAACGGCGGCAACAGGCAGCTTCTGGACTACTTCAACCTGCCCCTCGAAGAAGTAATGAACTGGGCAACGAACGGGATCACCCATCCCGACGACCTGCAACATTGTATCGACAGTTTCATGGCATCCGTCGTTTCGGGTGAACCTTACGATTTCGAGACCCGTTTTCGCCGTTTTGACGGCGTCTTTCGCTGGTTTCAGATACGCGGGCTGCCTCTCCTCAACTCTCAGGGAGATATCATTCGCTGGTACGGGCTCCTAACCGACATCGAGGATCGCAAACATGCGGAAGAGAAGTTAAAGCACAGCCAGATGCTATTGGCCGAAGGTCAGCGAATGAGCCTCTCAGGCACCTTTTCATGGCTGGTCGAGTCAGACGAATTGACATTCTCCGAAGAACTTAAGCGCATCTTCGGTTTCGACGAGGGCGTTCTGATCACATTCGAGGCCATTCAAGGCCGGGTTCACCCGGAAGATCTCCCGCTACTTGCTGGAAAAATGGCGGAGGTGCGCTCAGGCGGCGACAATCCGGAGTATGCAATCAGGCTGCGCATGCCTGACGGTGCGATCAAATATCTCAGGGTGATAGGTCGCTTGATAAGAAGCGACAACGGCCGATCGGAATGTATCGGAGCAGTACAAGACGTTACACAGAAGCGGCTGGCCGAACATGCCCGCGACGAGCTGCGGTCGGAACTTGCCCATGTCACCAGGGTGACAAGCCTCGGCGCAATGGCCGCCTCCATCGCGCATGAGGTCAATCAGCCGCTTTCAGGCATCGTCACGAACGCCAGCACGTCGCTAAGGATGCTGGCTGCTAATCCCCCTAACATTGAGGGGGCCCGGGAAACCGCGCGTCGCACCATCCGCGACGGAAACCGTGCGGCAGATGTGATAACGCGTTTGCGTGCGTTATTCGGCAAGCGTGTTTTCCAAGTTGAGCAGGTCGACCTCAACGAAGCCGTGCGAGAGGTCGTCGCGCTTTGCTGGAGCGATCTGCAACGAGCCCGGGCCAGTCTAAGGACCGAATTGGCCGAAGGGCTTCCGCTCGTTTCAGGCGACCGAGTCCAACTACAGCAAGTGGTCATGAACCTGCTGCGCAATTCTGCTGACGCCGTAGCAGATATCGACAACGCACCACGACACGTCGTCCTGACGACCACACTTGGCGAAGGGGATGCGGTTCGCCTTTCTATATCCGACTCGGGTATCGGATTTCGCACCGTCGATCCTGCTCGCGTATTCGATGCGTTCTACTCAACTAAGCGCGATGGTATGGGCATCGGATTGTCCGTCAGCCGAACGATTATCGAGAGTCACGGCGGGAAGCTGTGGGCTGAAGCAAACGAAGGACC
Organism: Mesorhizobium sp. M7A.F.Ca.US.010.02.1.1; assembly: GCF_004023085.1. Classification (NCBI taxonomy): domain Bacteria; kingdom Pseudomonadati; phylum Pseudomonadota; class Alphaproteobacteria; order Hyphomicrobiales; family Phyllobacteriaceae; genus Mesorhizobium; species Mesorhizobium sp. M7A.F.Ca.US.010.02.1.1. The sequence goes on from NZ_RZRV01000004.1 coordinate 93,718, forward strand.
GGGCGCGACCTTCACACTTTCCGTCCCGACAATGGCCTGCGATCTTACGACACCGTTCGATTCCGAACGGCCAAAAAGCAGTGCATTACGGTGAGGTTTTGATGAACACAAAAAGTCCACTCGTGTCGATCGTCGACGATGACGAATCTGTACGTGAGTCCTTGCCTGACCTCCTAAGGGAGTTGGGCTATCGTGTAGAGGCGTTCTCATCGGCCGAACGCTTTCTAGCGTCAGGCGTCGAGGTCGGGACCAGTTGCTTGATACTAGATATTGCGATGCCGGGCATGACTGGAACCGAGTTGTTGCGCAACTTACGCAACAGAGGGCAACAGGTGCCGATCATTTTCATCACCGCACATCGGGATGAATTCGTCAGGCGGCGACTAATGGCCGACGGGGCCGTGGATTGCCTTTACAAGCCATTCAGCGACGCCGCCTTGCAAATGGCTCTGGCGAAGGCAATTCCATTCGTTTGAACAACACGACCGAATACGAGATTTGTTGACTGGAGCTGCGCAATGCTTAGGGATTTAGGTTACTCACCGAACCATATCGGATCAACACCCATGACGAATGAGACGCCTGTCGTGTTCGTGGTCGACGACGACATTTCAGTCCGCGAATCCCTCGAGCTGCTCATTGGATCCGCCGGCTGGCAGCCGGGGATATTCGGATCTGCCATGGAGTTTCTTGCTCAACCTCGGATGGCAGTGCCAAATTGTCTTATCCTTGACGTCAATCTGCCCGAGTTGAATGGGCTTGATCTGCAGCAACTCATCGCTGCCGAGCGTACCGAGACCCCAATAATCTTTGTAACCGGCTACGGCGACATACCCACCAGCGTCAAGGCAATAAAGGCTGGTGCCGCCGAATTCCTGACAAAACCGTTCCGCGAGGATGTTATGCTGTCGGCCATAGAGCACGCACTCAAGCGCAGTAGGGCCGCGCTCTCATCGCAATCTGATCTGGAGGTGCTCAGGCAACGATACGCTTCACTCAGTCGGCGTGAACAGCAGGTTCTGTCGTTTGTTGTGTCCGGTCTGATGAACAAACAGATCGCTTTTGAACTCGGCATCAGCGAGATTACAGTCAAGGCTCATCGGGGGCAGATGACGCGTAAGATGCACGCCAAGTCGCTGCCGGATCTCGTCACCATGGCCGCTTCACTTGGTATCAACCATTGACCATGCATGCCCGGACCGATTCGATTGTATCGATGACACCTTGGGACAATAGGTCAAGAGTTCACCTGTTTGCTACCCTGATCGCGGCATCGCAGCAGTAATGGGTTAGGGAAGTCCGCGACCCTGAGGGGCCGGTCCATGCGACTGCAGCATTCCCATCCGACCACATCGAGTGAGGTTTTCCATGTCCATAGCATCTGATATCCCGTCAGGGTCGCCTCGTCCCCATCAGCCCGGCCAAGAGCACTTCTTGGCCATCCGACCAGAGGAAATCGTTTGGGAACCATTCGTCGGATACCCGAACGCAGCCCGCGTAGCGACCCTGGTGGGAGATCCTACCCGGCCAGGACCCTACGCCGTCCGAGTCAGGTTGTCTGCGGGGACTCGGATGGCGCCGCACCGCCATCCTGAAGACCGTCTCTACACCGTGATTTCCGGCGTCTTCTATATAGGCCGCGGCGAAGTCTTCGATGAGGATAAACTGGAGGCTTTTGCGCCGGGAACCTTGATCTTCCTTCCGGGTGGCCAACCACATTTCCATTGGGCGAAATCGGGAGACTATGTGACACAGGTAATTGCGATCGGCCCATTGGGGCTGGATTATGTGGATCTCAAAGACGACCCTCGCACGGAACAATGAACCGAGCCCCGCGCCCCTTGTGATCAACTAGTCAAAAGATTGCGAAGGCCTGGTCGAACGCGCCCAGGCTCCAACGACGCCATGCACAAGAAAAGGTCGACCGTGACAGAAGATTTTGTGCCTACGTCGTCCAAAGGATGGATATCGAAATAAGGCCGAGGCTGACAAAAGGATGTTCAAGTTTCCGAGGTCATCCGCGGCCCGAGACTTCTCCCACGCGTCGCCGAGGGGCTCTCGGCGAAGCGTCGGCGGTAGCGCTGAGCAAATCGCCCGAGTTCGAAAAAACCCAGACCTGTCGCAATCGACGTGACGGTTGCCTCGGGCGTGGCAACGAGCAGCTGTTGCCGAGCTTCATCAAGGCGTCGATTGATAATGAATTCCTGCGGCGAACAGCCATGGATACGATTGAAGCTCAACTGCAGGGAACGAACCCCCACGCCTGTAGCCGATGAGACTTCGTCCACTCCGATTACTTCGCTCAAATTCGCGTTGATCCAATCTTCGGCACGTCGGACCTGTGCGAGACTGAGGTCCTGCACTAGCTCCGATTCAGACGGGGAAGCCTCAGATAGGCACTCGACGATCAAGCTCAAGAGAAGACGTTGCGCAAACAGGCGGGGTTTGCCTGGCGTAGCCACCGGTGAACCCACGCGATCCGCCTCGGAGGCCATCCATCTTGCCGTAGATTGCAGCGTCGCTAGTCGTGGGCTTTCCGGCAATAAGCCTACCCATTCTCGGAAAGGCGCCAGCTTTCGGAACCGTTGGCGCATCGCCTTCCTGATGCCGGCCCCGTCAACTGTCATAAGGAGGAGTCCGAACGGGTTGATGCCGAGACGCAAGTCAGTGTCTGGCGCATGCATCACGGGGTTGCGTGAATGGGATTCAAATGCCTTGCCGTCAACGGTGTGATTGATCGATCCATACTCGTGGAAGAATAGGCGAAAATGGTCGGATAACGGTCCCTGAGCCGTAAGATCCACGGCGCAATCATGCTCGATGTAAGAGAACCCGATTTTTTCCATATCAAACTGGTTCCACCGGATGCCATATCGGCGACGATCGGTCTTGATACTTCGATTGCGCTCCCAAACCTGGCCAGCAAAGCTCGCGCCCTCTTCGAGATCACCGCTTGAGAACACATGATGGGAGGACAACAATTCCATGAGCAAGCTCCAGAGCAACCGCAGGCCAAGCCTATGCCTGCATGCTATGATAAATATGTGATTTCATCAACGTGAGATGATCGTGAGATCATCCACTCCGCGCCTGCACGCGGATGCACGCCGACTGCCTGGGAGTCGGCTATGCAGAAAACGAAACCTCTTGAGTTTCGCAAAGTGCATAGCGACAACGCCTGTAACCCGCTCTCCTCCTAGGTATAGCTTCATGTGGAGAGAGAGAGCATGTCTTCGTTTCCGGCTATCGGACCTGTTCACACATCTACTGCCTCCCGCTCACCGGGGACGAGGCTGGACCATCGGGAGCTAACCGATCAAAGTTTCACGGCGATGGTCAACGCGCCTATCCAGGCAATTGATATTCCTAACTGGTGCTTTTCCCTTCCCGAAGACGAGTATCGCGCATGCTCGCCCGACCACATCGCCGCCGGCTTCACGACAGCTTTAGATGGCCGGCGAATGTCAATTCATGTCGCAGCTGCCGGGAAAACCCTTCTTGTCCACCACTATGTTGAGACAGTTCACCGCAGCGATCGTCTCATATTGAAGTCCGTCTCCGAAATGTTCACGCCTTCGGGCCGTACTACGATCGACACCGAGTGGGACCTCAGCGTCACTGTAGTCGACAACCGCCGATGCGAGTTTACAAACCGCCTCCGTTCCCGGGCAACAGACGACTTCCTCGCATATCTCGCGCGCGAAGGTATTTCGTTCGATCAGATTCGGTCACAACAGCAACTTTGGTGCACGGCTCATAATACTGCACGAACACCTTCACTCGCGGCAAGCATCGAGCGCGCCGCTCTGATCAATGGCATTCTAAACAAATGACTCCAATGCCGGTAGATGGCCTTCTGCCGCTCACTGGGGCGTGGGATGGGAATGAGAGACGTCTGGGCCATAAGCGCAGGTTTGAGCTTAGGCAACTATGCATCTCACTTCGCGCAACGCGGCGGGACCTGATCGATTCGCTGCCCGGCCGAACACTGCCTCGTGCACGACATAGGGCCGCCGTTCCGCAGGCCACGGGGCATTTCCGAAAGCAACGTCGCGGATGCCAGTTCAGCCTGGAGTTAGATGTCGCGAAGCTTGGAACGATCCGGAAATAGTAGCTCGACGCTGCAATGCGTTACCTCGGCCAAGCCGCGCCATGACTTCGGGAGGCCGTGACGAATGGGGGCGGGTGTAGGTCGCGGCGACGAGAGCACCGTTCCCGCCCGCGAAGACCTCGTCAGGCGGCGTGTGGATGGACCTTTGGCGGGGGCTCAGACTTTCGGGACCTCGCATCCACGGCTTTTGCGAGCAATGCACCAAAGTGTCCGCTATGCCTTTGAAGAGAATTGGGCGTATTTCGTCGAGACGAACGGCTTGGGCTGCCGTACGTTTGCACAAGCAGAGGGACTGCCCTGATGGATCGTATCGACGCAATGAAGGTCTTCGTCACGGCCGTCGAGGAAGGAAGCCTCGCGGCAGCGGCCCGCAGACTGAAGCGATCCCCAACTGCAATCAGTCGCGCACTGGGAATGCTGGAGCGACATGTCGGCGTCGAACTTCTTCATCGTACGACGCGCAGCCTGAAACTAAGCGAGGCTGGTCAGCGCTACGTCGAAGCATGCCGGAGGGTGCTGGTCGACCTTGAGGAAGCCGACCTGGTCGCGGGTTCGGAACGATCCTCTCCTCGGGGAACGTTGACCATCTCCGCACCTCCCATATTGGGGGAGGAAGTGCTGCGACCCATTCTTGACAGCTATCTGCGCGAGAATCCGAGCGTCTCGGTTCGGCTTCTGATGCTTGATCGGCTCGTAAATTTGGTCGACGAAGGCGTGGACGCGGCGCTTCGGATCGGCAACCTCACGGACTCAACACATATCGCCACGCGCATCGGAGGCGACGTCCGGCGCGTGGTTGTAGCCGCCCCGAAATACCTCGAAAGCCACCCCGACATCAACGAGCTTCCCGATCTGGCCAAACACGACCTCATCGCCTTCTCAAATTTCGGTCTCGAATCCTGGAGCTTCGCACCGCCCCAGGATTCGTCCATCCCGAGAACCGTGCACTTCGCTCCTCGGTATCTCGTCAACAGCGTTCGGGCGGCCGCCGCGTCGGCTGCGGAGGGAATGGGTGTGACACGGCTTTATTCCTATCACGTCGCTGAGTACGTCCGCGACGGCCGCCTCAAGATCATTCTTCCGCACGCCGAGCCGCCGGCTCTGCCCGTTCATATATTGACCCCTCAAGGCCGTGCAGCCGTTCCGAAAGTCCGAACGTTCATTGACTTCGCTGTTCCGCGTCTTCGATCAGAAATTGGACGCATCGCGGCGGAATCGGGTAGCCTTGGGTGATTTGAGTTGCGGCGGGCGTCTTTAGGCAAGTGACTATTCTGAAGAACAGCGGACGCGTCTAACTCCCTAACCAACATGGCGAGCTACGGCTTAGCGCCTGACGTGAATGGCGGACACAAACGCTGTCGCAGGTAGCCAGCGGGGAACACGCCGGTCCGATCGGATCGACCCTTTCACGCGCCGCACAGGCGGGGAGGGCGCTGCGGCACAGCCCTTCGGAGACGCCGAAACCGTCCTTTCCGGAGACGTCGGCATCGAGGCCGTCAGCGCAAGCCCGTTGGCGCGATCGACGTCGGACAATGCGAATGACGGCGTTGAACTTCATGTCGATGTGGTCGGCGTGCACGGACGTCGGTGAGCTTGGTTCTTGGACCATTCCGTCGCACGGGGCAGTTACACCAGATCCGAGAACGATCTGCGATTGCCAAGGTCAGCGTCCATTGTTCGAAGGTGTCGACCCGCCGCTCACCCCGACAACCGGTGCTTAGGTATCGGCGATACCTAGGCACAATATCATCGGCAGCGCTGCTGCCAGACGATCCTTGGACCACATCACAACCACTTCGATCCAGACGGAGGACGTCATGTCAGCAGAAGTCGAGACCAAGACCGTACTGTCGCCGACGAGGCGCGAAGTACTCGCCGCCACAGCCGCAACCGCCGCCCTCAGCGCTCTCCCGAGACCTGCCCGCGCGGCGGCGGGAGGCGACGCAGTGCGTCAGTTCAAGTGCGAGATTCCGCAGCAGGACGTCGACGAGCTCCGTCGCCGCGTTCGCGCCACCCGCTGGCCCGGCAAGGAGACGGTCTCCGATCGCACGCAAGGCGCTCAGCTTCAAAGGTTGAAGCCGCTCATCGAATACTGGGGGACACATTACGACTGGCGCCAGTGCGAAAAGAAGCTGAACACGCATGCGCAGTTCATGACCAGGATCGACGGCCTGGACATCCACTTCATTCACGTCAAGTCCAAGCATGAGAATGCGCTGCCGCTGATCATGACGCATGGCTGGCCGGGATCTGTCCTTGAACTTGTCAAGACGATCGGACCGCTTACGGATCCGACCGCGTACGGCGGTGCCGCCGAGGACGCCTTCGATGTGGTCATACCTTCTATGCCAGGATACGGCTTCTCCGAGGTTCCGACCGAGACTGGGTGGGGACCGGACCGCATCGCACGTGCCTGGCACGCGCTCATGAAGCGGTTGGGCTATGACCGCTATGTCTCGCAGGGCGGCGACTGGGGCGCGGTCGTTTCCGACAAGATGGCAGCCCAAGCGCCGGAAGGCCTGCTCGGCATCCACACTAACATGCCGGCCACTGTCCCTCCGGAGATCGCGAAGGCTCTTGCCGACGGCGAGCCCGCTCCCGACGGTCTCTCCGCAGACGAAAAAGTCGCATACGAGCAGATGAGCGCTCTTTACACGAAGGGAGCGGGTTACGCCCTGATGATGGTCACCCGGCCGCAAACCTTGGGCTATGCGTTGACGGATTCACCGGTCGGTCTTGCCGCCTGGTACTACGACAAGTTCGCAGACTGGACGTACAGCGGAGGTGATCCGGAGAAGTCGCTGACTAAAGACGAGATGCTGGACGACATCTCGCTCTATTGGTTCACCGGGACGGCAACCTCGGGCGCGCGTCTGTACTGGGAAAACAACGCCAACAACTTCAACGCCGTCGACATCAATATCCCCGCGGCAATCACCGTGTTTCCCGGCGAGATCTACCAAGCGCCCAAGAGTTGGGCCGACAAGGCCTACCACGACCTCATCTACTACAACAAAGTCGATAAGGGCGGCCATTTCGCCGCGTGGGAACAGCCTGAACTCTTCACATATGAACTACGTGCGGCGTTCAAAACCCTGCGTTGAAGCGTCGAACGCTGCTCTCACGAACCTTGATTACGAACTGCGAGGCGAGCAATGCCCGATAGCGATCTAGTGAACCGGTTTCCGCGCGTACGTCTCATGAATGGACCAACGCCGATCCAGCAGCTCAGTCATCTGGAGAAGGTTCTTGGCGAAAGACGCAAAGGCGTCTCGATCTGGGTGAAGCGTGACGATCTGATGGAACTCGGCGGGGGCGGTAATAAGCTCCGCAAGCTCGAGTTTCTCCTCGGGGAGGCGATGGCGGAAGGCTGCGATACCGTGGTCGTGACCGGCGGAATTCAGTCCAACTTCGCCCGATTAGCCGCCGCCGCCTGCGCCAGAACCGGTCTGGCATGCGAAGTCGTTCTGGCTCAAATGGTGCCCCGCGAGACCGAGATCTATCAGGCCAACGGCAACGTCGTATTGGACCGACTGTTCGGTGCGCACGTCCATATTCTGGAACTGGGAGACGATGCGGGCGGGTTCGCTTTGCGCCGGGCGGCGGAGATAGCGGCGTCTGGGGGGAAGGCTTTCGTGGGCACGCTCGGCGGTTCGACTCCGGTCGGGGCTCTGGGCTACGTCGGCTGCGCATTCGAAATCGAATCGCAGTCGACTGAAATCGGCACTCCGTTCGACCAGGTCGTCATCCCGAACGGCAGCGGCGGCATGCACGCAGGCCTTGTGGCGGGAGCAGCTATCTCGGGAAGAGATCCTTTCCAAATAAGGGCACATACCGTCCTGTCGCCAGCGGACGCATGCGTCGCCGCGACGGCCGGCAAAGTCAACGCTGTCTTTGAGCTTCTCGGGAGCAAAGCCCGTATTCAAGCGGAAGATCTGAACATAAACGGCACGCAGCTCGGTGGTGGCTACGGCATACCGACCTCCGAAATGGTTGGAGCGGTCAAGCTCGTCGGCCGCTCGGAAGGCTTGCTCCTTGATCCCGTTTACGGAGGCAAGGCCTTTGCGGGTCTGCTCTCCGATATTGAAACCGAAGTCATCGCCCCTGGATCGAACGTCCTGTTCATCATGACGGGAGGTTCCCCCGGGCTTTTTGCTTACGCAGACGCCCTGAACAGCAACTGATCCTCTTCAAGAGGTAATCATTTTCAACTCAAAAAATTAGGAATACTATGGCTATGAAACCAAAAATCGCCATCATCATCGGCTCCACGCGGCCTACTCGTTTCGCCGACAAGCCGGCGCAGTGGATCCTGGAGCAGGCGCGGGGCCGCAACGACATCGACGTTGAAGTGGTTGATCTGCGCGACCATCCCTTGCCGTTTTTCGACGAGGTGGCATCCAATGCCTATGCTCCCAGCCAGAACGCGGAAGCGGTCCGATGGCAGCAGACTGTGGGTCGCTACGACGGCTACATATTCGTCGTCGCGGAATACAACCGCTCCATCACCGGCGTACTGAAAAATGCCCTCGACCAGTCCTACACGGAATGGGCTCGCAAGCCGTTTACCGCGATCGCATACGGCACTGCAGGCGGTTCACGCGCGCTCGAACATCTGCGTGGGATCGGGGTCGAGCTGCAGATGGTCTCTACCCATGCGGCTGTTCATATCGGCGGCAGCGATTTCTTCACAGTCTCCTCAATGGGCGCCAACAAGCCGATCGAGGAGATCGAAGCCAACCTCCTGCCGTCGGCGAAGACTGCGCTCGACGAACTTGTCTGGTGGGCGGGGGCAACGATGGCCGCCAAGACTGCAGGCGCCTGACGTGGGATTCGGATGTCGCGGGGGCATGAGCCGCCCCCGCCATTGATATCGTCTTTCTTGGCGCGGGGACGGCCCGCCTAGCTGTGGAACCTCAACAGGTTGTCCAGGGTTAGATCGAGGCGACTGATGGGTAGTTTGGAATTTAGGCTGCCGTGTGGGCGATGCCAATTGTATCTGTGCAGCCAGAAAGGCAGTTCGGCGACGAGGGTCTGGCCAACCTCGAATCCGGCACCGACAAAAGCGCAAAAGTCCCCGATTGGAGCCGCAACCCCGCGACCGGCGCGGGCGGCGGCTTTGCCGACCAGCGCGGAGGTTTCGTGAAGGGCGGTGCAAGTCTTGAAGATGATCGGACAGCCGGCGGCGAGGGCAGACGCGGTTTTATCGCCGACGACCGAAGACGCCAGTGGAAACTTCGACGCTCGAACACCGCGATTTCCTGCAAACTGCCGTCGCGGACCCCTTTCGCGAAGAGGCGAAGCCGTCCCACGGACTAGCGCGCTCACTTTGATGCGTCCACGTGCAGCGCTTACAGAACGAGAACATCGCCCAGTGCAATAAGCCGACCTTCGACGGAACCGCACTTCGCCGGCGCGATTGCGGTAAATCGCAGCCACGCCGCGCAGGCCTCGACGCATGGCTTCCGAACCCAAGTAAGCATCGAAAAGGCATCCCAACACTCGACCCGCATAATACTTGTTCCGGGCAAAAAAAATCCGGCGTGCGCGTAGACGCCTGCCGGATTGTGGAGACGGCGCTACCGCGAGACTACGCCGCCTGCGTGAGGGCGATCGCCGCGATGGTTTCCTTAGTGTCGACAATCGCGCTGGCATAGCTTGGGAGATTGACCTCCAGTGCCGCATGCATCATCTCTGGCGAGTAGTCGGCAACCGCGTCCTTTACGACCGTAACGTCGTAGCCGAGCTCCGCGGCGTATCGTACCGTGGCCTCTATGCAGGTGTGAGCGACGAGCCCGATCACGATGACCCTCTGGATTCCATGCCGCTTCAGTTCCAGATCGAGGTCGGTGTTGGCAAAGCCACTCGAGCACCAGTGCTCGGAGGCGACGACCTCGCCGGCCATCGGCACGAATTCGGCGCGGAATTCACCGCCCCACGTTCCGAATTCGAAACTCTTGCGGTGCCAGGCCGCCCGCTGGATGGGCGCCACAAACTTCCAGTTCTCATAGTCGCCGGCACGATAGCGATGATGCATCGCGAAGAAGACCCGGAACTTGGCCTTGCGTGCGGCCGTCAACACCTCAAGCATGTGCGGAATGCAGTTATTCGCCTCCGCGACCTCCTGGATCCGAGGCCAGATCTTGCCGCCCTCGGAGATGAAATCGTTGTATGGGTCCACCACCAGCAAGCCAGTGTTGCTCCGGTCGAACGACAGTTCTGTCATGGGATACCTCCTTCGGCGCTCAGGCTGCCTTCGTGGACGTGTTCTGAAGTGCAGCCCGCTCGATGCTTGCCGCAAACAGAGGTGTCTCCCCCTTATTGTGCGCGATCGACATCGGCTGCCGCTGAGAGCGGAAGATATCGAACGGAATCCCCTGGCTCCCGAGGTAGGCAATCATTTCGTCGGTCGCGTAGGATCTAACGCGATTCGTAAACTCGCAGCGGACGGCATCGACCTTCTTCACGCTCAGTTCCCAGGTGACGTGGATGGTCACTCGGCCGTTCGACGTGAAGACGTCGGAATCGGAGTCGAGGATCAGACGATTCTTTTCACCCAAGGTCTCGTGATAATGCTGGACCATCAGGCTCCCGCCGATAGTTTCGACGTTGATCGACATCCGGGTGCCGTCCGCCGCAGTCGTGAAACCTGCTGCGATGTGCGCGGGGGAGCATCCCTGGTATTCTTTTTCCGGAAGATTGAAGCACCACTTCGGAATGTCGATCTTCTCGATCGGAGCGTTGATAATCGCCGAGAAGCTTGAATCGACGATCTGGTTTTCGATGCTGTGCATGTGTCTCTCCATGGTTTAACGGGGTTTTTACGGGTTGCGATTATCGCGTTATCGCAAGGCGAAGTGCGACTTCGCGACTGGGTTTGGCAGTTCAAATTGGTGCCCGCGCGACCTGCCGTCACTGGCGGGCTCCGCCATAGCTATTTGTCGGCAAGAGACTGCGTGTAATGTCCCAGTCTTGCTTCGACGTCCGGGTCTTTCTGCAGGCCCATATCGATGAGACGGCCGATGTTCTTCTGCGCGACCGGGCGCTGGATCGATGTTATGAAGGCGTCCCATCCTGCCGCGATCTCGGGATCGCTCGGAAGGCTCGCGAAATCGACGAGGCGTTTGGTGTCAGCGATCGCTTGGCGGTCGAACCCGGAGATCCGGGTTGCCAGCCCGTCGACGAACGGATCGAGCTTGTCGTCATCGAACGACCGATTGACGTAGCCGTACTCCTCGGCGAGATCGCCGTTGATGTCGTCGGATCCAAGGAGGACTTCGAGGGCGCGGCCACGCCCCATCAGTCTGGGAAGCCGTGCCATCGGGCCGCCACCAGGGACGAGGCCCGCGCCGACTTCCCATTGCGACAGAATCGCCTTCTGGCGGCTGGCGAACCGCATGTCGCTAGCCAGCGCAAGCTCGCTCCCGACCCCCGTCGCGCGGCCGCGGATCAGGGCGATGGAAACCACGGGCGCCTTGCTGATGCGGACCAGCATGTCGGGGAGTGGGTGCAGTCCGGTCGGTCCAGAGGGGAGGCCGGTGGATTCAGCAAGGGGTGGCGTAAAGTTATAATGGGTCAGAAAGAAGCCGGGCACCGCGCTATCGAACACGATGACGCGGAGATCGGGATCCTTCTCTATCTGAGAAACGACCTTCTCCATCTGCGGGATTGTTTCCGGCCCGAAAATGTTGAACGGCGGATTGTCGAAGGTGACGCGCCAATAGGCAGCCGTCCGCTTCTCAAGCTTGATCAGCGCCTTCTCCTGACCGGCCACGGCTCTGACGTCCAGAGATCGATAGATCTTCTCGGGCGCCTTCATCTCCCCCGCGAGGGCAAGCGCCGGAATCAGCAGCACGGCAGTAGCAGTGAGCAATTTTGACGACATGGCGATGGAGCTTGTCGTAGTAGGGGGTCTGGTCTTCATGACTGCCTCCGTTTCGGGTTAGAGCAAGTTGCCTCGCTAAGATTCGATCTCGAAGACGAGTTCGATCTCCACGGGCATTCCAAGCGGTATGCTAGAAACGCCAAGCACGATGCGGGGCGGAAGCCGGGCGGCACCAAAAACCTCGAGCAACAGCTCTGAGGCGCCGTCGGCTACCTTTGGATGCTCGTGAAATTCCGCCGGGCAGGCGATGTAAACGCCCAGTTTGGCAACTGAACGAATCCTATCCAGCGATCCTATATGAGACCGCGCAGCAGCAAGACCGCTGAGGCACGCGGTTCGCGCGGCGTCATAGCCCTCGGCGACCGATAAGTCCTTGCCGACAAGACCAGTGTAACGGGGGACGTGGTCGACCACCGGAAGCATGCCACTCAAGAACAGCAGGGAGCCGGCCCGCGCTGACTGGACGTAAGCGCCGAACGGGGTGGGTGCCGCCGGTACGAGCAGATCGAGTTCCTTCAAACGCGCTTCCGCGCTCGCGACTACCATTTGACGTGATGTGCGCAGTTGTCGACGTGCAGCACCTCCCCGGAAATGCTTGACGATTTTGTCAGATAGACCACGCCATCGACGTCGCCTGTCTTCACCAGGCCTGCTCCGATCCCTTGTGACGTGCCGGTGCCGATCACAGTCTTATGCACGCTCATGCCTACCTCCGTTCTGGCGACGCGGGTACCCTCGGCCGCCAGGTGGCGGTCGGTCGCTCTGGTGTTGAGTGTTCGTTGGACGGCCACGAGCCGGGAGTGTTCCGACGGTCGTGCCGTCTTCCCCTCTGTCAAAAACCATCGCGCATTAAATCCAGACCCGGTATTGTACCAAGGTGTCTCCGATACCTTGGGATCGGAAGTTTCGTCAGCACACCAAGGTCTAGTGGACGTGCAGGGGGTCCGGAGCTATCAGCGTGGAACGTCACGCTCGGTAGGGAGTCCCCATGACCCGCTGGCCGGATCGCCTAATTCTCGACCTGTTCGGAAGTCGAGCTTTCCATCATCCAGGCGCCGATGGCTGGCGCAACGACGGTCGACATGGTCGTCGCCGCTGACAAGGCCGGCGCTCTCGGTTCCCTTCCAAGCCCACAGGTAAACGTTGAGGGACTTCGGCAGGCCTTGACCGAAATTAGGACGGCGACAGCGGCTGCGGTCAACGTCAACTTCAGCCGAAGGTAAGGCCGCACCGATGCGATGAGAGCTTTGCTTGCGCCCTAAGCGCACGTTCGTCCCTCAGAAAACCGACGACACCATCGTACAATGGAATCGGCGATGTCCATCGAGCATTGCTTCCAGAGCGGACGAAGGGCGCGATACGAGGTTCGGCCCGCCCGTCTGTCTGACCGAAATATGGCTGCATGCCCATGCGAACGAATGAGGATACCGCCGTGGACTTAGATGCGAGGACGATGCCGATGAACCCGAATCTTACAGAAGTCGACGGCGGCGAGACGAAGCCGGGCGAAGGCAGTCCCTTGGATGCGCTGATCGAATTCTACCGAGCCTTCAATGATGGCGATCTCACCGGGCTCGAAGCCGTGTGGCTCGGCGGTTCGGAGCCCAGCATGGACAACCCTATCGGTGGTATCCGCCGTGGATGGCAGGAGATCGCAGACGGGTATTCGAAGGTCTTCAGAGGTCAGGCGAAGGTTCACGTGACCTTCCATGACTTCACCAGCCAGGGCGCCGACGACTGGCATCTGTTCGTCGGTCGCGAGCGTGGAGCATGCAGCACGGCGAAGGAAAAGCTCGACGTCGCCTTCCGGACGACCCGGTGGTTCGTACGCAGGGACGGGGCCTGGCGGCAGCTACACCATCACGGGTCGGTCGAGGATCCGAAAATGCTGGCCAATTACCAGAGATTGATTTTCGGATAAAAGATCGGAGAAAGAGGGGGCGCCTCCCGATGTCGGCGCCCGCCGTAGAAGCGCTCTTGCTAGTCGCCAAGTTGTCCTCTCACCAAAGGCGCAACGTGGGTTCCCAGCAGTTCGATCGAACGACGCATCGCTTTCGCCTCGAGGGCGGCAGTGCTCATCTGGAAGGTGATTCGAGCGATCCCTCCCAACGTCCCGTTAACATGCAATATCTTCGCAGCAACAGTTTGCGGGCTGCCGACCAGAAACGCGCCACCTGGCCCGCACATATGCTGGAACTGAGCTTGTGTTGGCGGCGGCCAGCCGCGCTCCCTTCCCGCCTCCGTGAACATCTGGAACCACCCGGGGAAGAACGCTTCCCTGGCAGCGACATCAGTCTCCCCGACGAAGCCCAGAGCGTGGATGCCGATCTTCTGGTTCTTTGGAGGACGGCCGGCGGCCAGCCATGCGCGACGATAGAGTTCGACGAGGGGCAGGAAACGCTCGAAACTTCCGCCGATGATAGCGACCATCAGAGGCAGACCGAGCGTTCCGGCACGGACGAACGATTCGGGCGTCCCGCCGACGCCCAGCCAAATGGGCAAGGCTGGCTGGTGCGGGCGAGGAAAAACACCTTCGCCATTGATCGCAGGGCGAAAACGGCCCGTCCACGTAATGTTGGGCTGCTCCCTAATCTTCAGCAACAGGTCCAGTTTCTCCGCAAAGAGCGCATCATAGTTACGCAGGTCGAGTCCGAACAAAGGGTAAGCCTCCACGGAGGAGCCGCGACCGACCACCATTTCCGCTCGTCCGCGGGATATGAGATCCAGTGTGGCGAACTCCTGGAAAAGCCGCACGGGGTCGGCGGCGCTCAAAACGGCGACGGCGCTTGTAAGCCTGATCGACGTCGTGCGTGCGGCAGCCGCGGCAAGGATCACCGCAGGTGCTGAATCGAGCGCGTTCTCCCGGTGATGTTCGCCCATTCCGAAGACATCGAGTCCGACTTGATCTGCGAGCTCGACTTCTGCGAGCACGCTCGCCATCCGTTCGATGGCTGACTGCAACTGACCTGTAGCGGGGTCGGTCAGCAGCATTGCGAAACTGTCGATTCCGATTTCCAATTCATAAATCCTTTGGGGACGACGAGGCGCTTAAGTAGTTGAGCGACGCGGATGAACACGCAAGCTAGCACACGGCTGGCGAGCCTCGCGCCAGCCTGTTTTTATAATGGGTATCACTGGATAACCAATCCGTGGGACAGGGCGCAGGTTGAACCCTTCGTGATCGGTCACGCCCAGGAATCGACATCCCGGACCGCCTTGGCGAAGGCCTCGGGGGCCTCCTGCGGGAGGTTGTGGCCAACCCCGCCAGTTATCAGACGGTGTTCGTACTTCCCTTTGAATTTCCCGGCGTAGGATTTAGGATCCGGATGGGGGGCTCCGTTAGCGTCGCCCTCCATCGTGATCGTGGGAATGTGGATTTCGGGAGCGGAAGCGAGCTTGGTTTCGAACTCCTCGAACCGCTTCTCGCCTTTCGTCAGACCAAGCCGCCAGCGATAGTTATGAACAACGATCGCGACGTGGTCCGGATTAGCAAACGCCTTGGCGCTTCGCTCGAACGTCGGGTCGTCGAACTTCCAATGCGGGGAGGCGAGTTGCCAGATCAGTTTAGCGAACTCGCTCGTGTATTTTTCATACCCGTCTCGGCCACGATCCGTCGCAAAATAGAACTGGTACCACCACTGGAGTTCGGCAGCGGGTGGGAGGGGGGACTTTCCGGCGGTCTGGTTCCCGATCAGGTAACCGCTGACGGAAACCAGGCCTTTGCATCGTTCCGGCCAGAGCGCGGCTACGATGTCGGCTGTCCGCGCACCCCAGTCGAACCCGCCCAACGTCGCCTTGCCGATCTTAAGTGCGTTCATCAGCTCTATGGCGTCTACGGCAAGGGCCGACGGCTGGCCATTGCGCATCCTGTCGTCGGAACGAAACCTCGTGCTGCCGTATCCGCGCAGATGTGGCACGATCACACGATGCCCCCTCTCTGCGAGCACCGGGGCCACCTCGGCAAAGGCGTTGATGTCATACGGCCAACCGTGAAAAAGGATCACGGGCGAGCCGTCGGCAGGGCCCAGTTCGGCGTATCCGATATTGAGGTCTCCGGCGTCTATACGCTTGTCGGCAACCAGTTCATGGCTATTCTTACGAACGGCCTTCTTTCCCTGGTCCGCACCCGCGGCGCGTCCGGGGAGGATACCCGCCGCCGTCAGTCCTAGTGCGACCCCGCCGAAAGACCGACGTGTGAGGTTCTCAAATTCAAGATTGCGCATGATTGCCTCTCTGATGATGGACGATGAATGGCTGCCGCTCAAAATTCTATCGCAGCGCGGCGGTTGACCAGCGAAGTTTGAGACTGACGGGTCAAAACCGCTAGTAGACGAAGGTGTCGGGAGTGACTGACGGTGACGGCCTCGTCGCCTTCTCTTGCGAACTGATTGTTTGGAGGCGCACGACACGACGGAGACGATTTCTTTTGCGATCAGGATGAAGCTAGTGATACTCGAACCGGAACGCCTTTGTAGGATGGCGTGCCTGACAATCGATCGTAGTGATTGAGCGACATGACCACGTTCATCTCCGGATAGTAGCCCGCCATCGAACCTCTGGGAATGTCATAGGCGACAACCGTGAATCCGCGCACGAGATGCTTGTCGTCTGCCCCTTCGGTCATCCCCTGGACGTCGACACGATCTCCGTCTTTCAGTCCTCGGCCGGCGAGATCCTCGCCATTCATGAAGACCACGTCGCGCCGCCCGAACACACCGCGATAACGATCGTCCAATCCATAGATGGTCGTGTTGTACTGGTCGTGGCTACGGATCGTGGTCAGCATTAGTGAGTCATGACCGTCGGGTAGAGGATCTTCCCAAAGGCCTGGAGATGTCAGAAAATTTGCCTTGCCCCCAGGGGTGTCCCACCGGCGAAACGACGCCGCGATGTCCAGCCTGAACCCGCCTGGCTTGCGCACGCGCTTGTTAAACTCACAGAAGTCGGGAAAGACCTCCTCGATCTTGTCGCGGATAACGTCATAGTCTGCGATCATGCCGTCCCAGTTGATGCCATGCCGATCGCCAAGCGTGGCTTTGGCGATCCCTGCGATGATTGCCGGCTCGGATCGGACGAGATCGCTCGGTGGGTACAGGAAGCCTCGCGACGCGTGAACCATGGACATCGAATCTTCGACGGTAACCAACTGTGGTCCCGATGACTGCATATCGAGGTCGGTGCGACCGAGGCACGGCAGCACGAGGGTAGTCTTCGCGGTTAGCAGATGGGAGCGGTTGAGCTTCGTTGCGATATGCACCGAAAGGTCGAGTTTGCGCATGCCTTGAAACGTGGCCTCTGGATCAGACATTGCGACAGCGAGATTGCCGCCGAGGCAGATCAGCGCCTTGGCGCGGCCATCGATAGCGGCTTCCACGGCGTCGACCGCGTTGTGGCCTTTCCCGCTTGGCGGTCGAAATCCAAACGCACGTTCCATGCCGTCGAGAAGTGTCTTGCTCGGAATCTCGGTTATGCCGACTGTCCGGTCGCCCTGAACGTTCGAGTGACCCCGGATAGGCGCGATGCCTGCGCCCTCGCGGCCGATGTTTCCTCGCAGCATCAAAAAGTTTGCAATCTGCTGGACGTTGTAGGTGCCCCGCGCATGCTGCGTGATCCCCATGCCGTAGCAGACGATGACCCTTTCTGCCTTCGCGTAGACGCCCGCAGTGCTCTCGATGGCCTGCTTCGTCAAGCCGCTGGCCTCGAAGATCTCGTCCCAACGGGTGGCTTCGACGTCGGCGCGAAGTGCATCAATACCGGAGGTATGCTCGCCGATAAACTGCCTGTCGAGGACTCCGCCGCGGCCTGCGGCAAGACTTGCTGCGTCGAGCTCGAAAACCGCCTTCATGAGTCCCTTTAGAGCGGCCATATCGCCGCCCACGCGGACCTGGTGATAGGCCGAGGCGATCGGCGTCGAGGACATCGTGACCATCTCGACGGGGTCTTGGGGCGCCGCGAACCGTTCGAGCGCGCGCTCCTTAAGGGGATTGAAGACTATGATTGGAACGCCGCGGCGCGCCGCCTGATGAAGAGTCGTCATCATTCGCGGGTGGTTGGTACCCGGATTGTGTCCGAAGCTGAAGATCGCGTCGGCGTGATTGAAGTCTTCGAGCGTCACTGTCCCCTTGCCGACGCCGATGGATTTTGGAAGGCCAACGCTGGTGGCTTCATGACACATGTTGGAGCAGTCCGGGAGATTGTTGGTGCCGTAGGCGCGAACGAAAAGCTGATATAGAAACGCAGCTTCGTTGGAAGCCCGTCCAGACGTGTAGAATTCCGCCTGATCTGGCGAGACGAGAGTATTCAGTTCGCTGCCGATCAACTTGAATGCCGCTTCCCAATCGATTGGTTCAAAGCGGTCGCTGGAGGTGTCGTAGCGTAGTGGGAGCGTGATACGCCCGGCATCTTCCAACTGGTGATCCTTCAAGGTCCAGAGTTTTGACACGGTGTGTTCCGCGAAGAAGCTCGCATCGGTCCTCTTCGCGGTGGACTCCCATGTGATCGCCTTGGCGCCGTTCTCGCAGAACTCGAACGACGAGGTGTGCTTGGGGTCTGGCCACGCGCATCCGGGACAGTCGAATCCTTCCGGCTGGTTCGCCCTCAGCAAGGTTCTGCTGCCCTGCACGGCAATCTGCTGGCGGGCCAGCGTCTTGGCAACCGCCTTCAACGCATCCCAGCCACCTGCCGGATGGTCGTAGCGCAAAATACCCGGGGGGCGGGTCTTCTTCATTTTATTTTCCTTGAACGGTTTATTCGACCTAAAGCGGCGTCCGCTGCCATTGCATGTCACTGGGCGGGGCGTTTGAAAGAGGCCGTCTCCCGGCGGAAGGAGACGGCCCCAAGGCGGATCTTGGCTAAATCCGCGCGCTCCGGCGGAGGGGAGGACGCAGGAGCGTTTCGCTGCTTGCAGCGGATCGCCTTGTCGAAGACGGAGGCGATGTCTAGACGCTATCCCTGACGCCGCCCCTGCATAAGTGCACTTTGGTATCGCCCGTCGTGATTTTGCCTTGCTGTCGGAGGGCCCGCCGCTGGACGCTGCACCATGTTTGATGAACAAATGGATCTTGTAGCGGCCGTCGCGGTCTGCCTCTGCGACGTGCGTTCGCATTTAGCGGCGGTGCAGGGAACGACCGTGTTTGTAAAGCGAACGGAACCTGCATCCGCCGGTCAGGGCTCAATGCGCCCAAAATTCCCGGCCTTGTCTTCGACGATGCGACTTGCAAGATCGCCGTTCTGCTTCAAAGCGTTTCGAGCCAGGGTCACTCCAAGGTGAGTCGAGCGGACGCCCTCAGGCGGGGATGCGCCGGCCTTCGTGATTTATCGACACCGTTTAGCGCCAGTGTTAAGTCGAGCAAACCGTCACCACGTCCTGCGTTTCCTTGAAGCGCAATGAAAACCACGCAATGCATTCAGTCAGATCGCACGAGATTTGATTGCAATAGGCGTGGGACGTGGTGACGTAGTCGAGCCCTGCGCGAGCCGAACCTGAATCAACAAATTCGCTTACCGCTCAGATCCCCAGACGGCTTCGTGAAGCTGCGTCGTGAAGCTGGTGTCGGTAGGAGCTCCAGGTAGACGCGCCGTCACCTCCTGCAAGGTCCATCCGTTGCCGTCGGGATCCTCGAACGTCAAATAAGAGGCATAGCTCTTCCTATCGGGATTCGGCCCCTTGGCAATTCCCTTGCCGTTAGAGTGATGGAAGATTCCGCCGACGTCGTGGAAAGGTCGCTGACTTTTACGCCGCGTCGTACGAGGTCGTCGCGCGCGGCAAGGATGTCGGGCACGACTAGATGCATGCCCTGGGCAGAGCCGGGCGCCGCCGTGGTGATGTTCTGGCCGAACATCACGGAGCCTCCTGAGCCGACTGGGGTTAACTGGACAATGCGGTAATCGTCGCCCTTGCCGTGGTCGATGTCCAGCCGCCAGCCCAGGTTTTTGTAGAACGTTAAAGCACGATCCACGTCGGATACCGGGATTACAACGAGTTCAAGATTCATGCTGGGCGGACTGGTGTCTAATGTCTTAGCCGGTGGTTTCGCTTGCAGCGTCGGGTCGGTCATGTCGGCTCCTATTGTTAGCCCGCCGCAGGGTCTTTTCGCGGTGACGTCAGGTAAACAAGGTGGATTCTGACCGGTATTGTCCGAAGGTGTGCCCGACACTTTGGTATTGGCTGCGGCCCACTCGTTACGCCTGAATCGCGAAGCGCCGATAAACTACGCGCAATAGACATTCTGCCGAAAAGCGGTGAAGTGAATGCCGCTGCTCAGCAATTCTCCCGATGATTGTGAGCCCTTAAATCAATCGCACCAACGCCGAGGGCGCCGGGCGGCTCGAGCAAGGGCCGCAGCAATTGAAAAGGATATATACTATGAGCAATCAGCAGAAGGTCGCTATAATCACTGGTGCATCACAGGGCATCGGCGAAGGTCTTGTCCGCGCCTATCGCCAGCGGAACTACCGCGTGGTCGCCACCTCGCGTTCGATCAAGCCGGGTTCCGATGACGGCGTGCATGCCGTAGCGGGCGACATTTCCAATCCAGAGACCGCCGAGCGCGTCGTCCGCGAGGCGATCCAACGCTTCGGTCGGATCGACACGTTGGTCAACAACGCAGGCGTCTTCACTGCAAAGCCTTTCGTCGACTTTACGCAGGAAGACTACGACCTGAACTTCGGCGTGAACGTTTCGGGCTTCTTCCATATCACGCAGCGGGCTGCGAGGGAGATGCTCAAGCAGGGTTCCGGCCACATCGTCAGCATCACGACGAGCCTTGTGAACCAGCCGGTGTCGAGCGTTCCCACGGCTCTCGCTTCGCTCACAAAGGGCGGATTGAACGCTGTGACGAAGGAACTGGCGATCGAATTCGCCAAGACTGGGGTCCGGGTGAACGCCGTATCTCCCGGCATCATCAAGACTCCGATGCACGCGCCTGAAACTCACGAGTTCCTATCCGCTCTCCACCCGGTCGGCCACATGGGCGAGATCAGCGACATCGTCGACGCCGTGATTTACCTCGAGAACGCAAATTTCGTCACGGGAGAGATCCTACACGTCGACGGTGGCCAGAACGCTGGCCGCTAGTAGGTTCACCAGGAAGCGGGTCACGTGGCGTGGTTACGCCGCGGGCCCTGCCGACAAACTAAAGGAAAAAAATGGAACTCGTGCTGGCCGCCGATCCGATGTGCTCTTGGTGTTATGGATTTGCCAAGCAAATGGAACTTCTGATGCATCGGCGTCGGGACGTCTCATTGACGATCATCCTCGGTGGACTGCGCGCCGGAGCGACCGAGACGCGGGCAAGCAGTTCAGACTGCACCATTGGCGAAGGTGGAGGAGGCCAGCGAGGTGCCGTTCAACCGTGAAGGCCTGCTTGCAAGGACTGGGTTCGTCTACGACACCGAGCCTGTATGCCGCGCGGTCGTTACCGCCCGGATCCTTCGCCCGCAGGCGGATCTTCTCAAGGTTTTCCGTGCATTCCAGCACGCGTTTTACGTCGATGCGCTTAACACCACGAACGGCTTCGTACTGGCGGAGGTGGGATCCCGCGCTTTCAAGGACTTAGTCACCCGTCAACCCCGATGAATTCCTCGAGGCCTACAGGAAGCGGAGTACCATCGAAGAGGTCGCGACAGACTTCGCGACGGCTCGTGCCATAGGCGTTTCTAGCTTTCCCACGCTGTTCCTCAAGAAGGGTGGAACTCTGCGAAGGGTCGGCGCTGGCTATGCGCATGTCGATGAACTGGAGAAGCATCTTGCGGCAATGGCCGCCTAGAAACCTAGAAAAAAGATTCGAAATCTTGAACGAGGATATTACGAAATGCCCATAGTCACTGTACAGGTAACGCGTGAGGGCTCGGCTCCTGATCGCAACTCGGTCACGGCCGAAGAAAAGGCCGCCATCATCGCGGGCGTCAGCCAAGTCATGCTCGACGTCCTCAATAAGCCGCTCGAATCAACCTACGTGGTCATCGAAGAGGTCGAGCTCGACAACTGGGGCTGGGGAGGTCTTCCAACCGTCCAGTATCGGAAGACTAAGGCCGAAGGGAAAGCCTGACATCGAGTTGATCTCGTGAAGCTAACATGACGCCGCCGGCGGCCCGGCGGCATTTGGTTCCGCCGCGCGGAGCGCCAAAGGATGCGAAGCTCTTGCGTTCGAGTAGTTCTTCAACAGAACGCTCCGGGCATCGGGCATACCATCGTGCAGTAGCGTTCGCTTCTGTCTGTAGGATCCTGCTGCAGATGGAGCGTTTCGGCAAAGGCGGAGACCAGTTCCTGGCAGCGAGATCGGGAATGATTGCTGACTGGCCGTGTGGATTGGGGTCCCGTTCTCGAAATTTGAAGCCCATGAAAGTCTGAGCGACATTGTTGCGGCTCAAGACCATCTGCTTCGGACCACGCTGTTGCTCAACCGATACCAAGGTGCTGGCGATACCAATGTGCAGATGCAAAGCAGGATGATCCCAGACAACATTCCATTCGTACGGCCACCCGCTGTGAAACAGAAATGGAAGGAACTTACACATGAAGATTCTCATGGTATTCACCTCGCATGACATACTTGGAAACACCGGGCGAAAGACGGGCTTCTGGCTCGAGGAGGGCGCTGCACCCTACTATGTCTTCCGCGATGCGGGATTCGATCTGACGCTCGCGTCACCCAAGGGTGGGCAACCCCCGGTCGATCCGAAGAGCGATCTGCCAGAGAACCAGACGCCTGCCATGACGAGGTTCAAGCAGGACGAGGCCGCGCAAAAAGTGTTCGCCACCACGAAGAAATTGAGCGAAGTCCGTTCCGATGATTTCGACGCCATCTTCTATCCAGGCGGCCATGGTCCAATGTGGGACCTCGTGGACAATCCCGACTCCATCAAGCTCATCGAGTCCTTCTACAATGCCCGCAAGCCAGTGGCTGCCGTCTGCCACGCGCCCGCTGTCCTGCATCGCGTGACCTATCAAGGTGCTCCGATCGTCAAGGGGAAGCGGGTGACGGGCTTCACCAACGGTGAAGAAGAAGAAGTGCAACTGACGAAGGTCGTGCCGTTCCTCGTCGAAGACGAACTCAAGCGGCTCGGCGGTCTCTATGAAAAAAAGGGGAACTGGGAAATTTTCGCAATTACCGACGGCAGGTTGATTACCGGACAGAACCCGGCATCTTCCACCGCAGGAGCGCAGGCGCTCGTAAAGCTTCTGAACAGCGCGGCGGCCAGTGCTACCGCCGCATAGCCCTAACCGTGAGGCGAAAAGAGAGAGGTCGCGGGACCAGTGTCGCGCGGCCTTGCGACTTAGTGGTGGAAAAAATTGGCGCGCTCCAGGAGGCGATTCTGGCAAGGACCTTAGCCGGCGATATATTTGCACGGAGGACGTCGGCGGACTTCCTCTATGCCGCGAGTCACCTATGCCGCAAGTCACCGTTCCAGTAGTGGTGCAGGTTTTTTTGTGCGTGGCTCCTCGAGAGACTCACAAATCTCTCGGCAGTACCAACCGCTCAAAGCCGAAGTCCTGCGATGAATGGAGACGAAAGAGAGCCAGCGGCGTCGCAAGGAAACTAGGTCACCACGGCTGGGGCGAGAGTCTCCGGGTCAGCGTTCCTGAGAAGCTTAAGCGCTGCCTCCAGTATCCCAACATCCTGGGCAACAGTGCCGCCGCTTATACCGACGCCGCCGACGACTACGCCGTTTTGCACGAGAGGTGCGCCACCACCCATCGCGCAAAAGCGTTCTTGTGACATCAAATGAAAGAGTCTTTACCGGGCTGCACGAGATCGAATAATGCTGATGTTCGTAGTTGCGTGAGCGCGGAGGTGTAAGCCTTGCGCTCTGAAATCAGCATCGAAAAGGCGAGGGCGCCGTTCATCCTATGCTGGAGCACAGTGTTCCCGTGAACATCGATCACGCTGACGCCCATCGGAACTTGGGCACGCAGAGATTCCGTCTTCACATGACCGGCGATGTCCTTCGCCAGAGCAAGCATGTCCATGTCACTGTTCCCCTGTTGAGTTGTGTCAGGTTGGAATGACTGGGAGTTTGCGGCGGCAGCAGCCATATCGCTACTGAACCTTGGTATCGCCGAGACAAAGTATTCGGCTGCGTCACCTTCTCGGAGCGGATCCGATCAAGGAAGCTGAGGGCAGGCTCCAGCGAGGAGCATCGGCGAGTGCGCAGGACGTGCGGTTCGGACTGGGCCTCGGCATCATCAATGCCGAGCAGTGAAGTCCACCTAGGCGACGCCGACGTCTTTTAGGAGTTGGCAGGCGACATGGATGAGTGACGCCAGCTTTCGAATGCGCAGAGCGTGTGACGCTTCCCGCCAGGGATTCTCACGAGGGCACCGTCACACCGGCAAGATATAGCCACCTACTCCGGTCGGCGATACGATCGTATTATAGATTGCCAATGGCTTTGTTCGCTATTTTCACTGAGACGGTCCGGGTGGACTGCGACGGCGGATACGGGCTACCTGCCCTCGCAGGGCTGGCTCGCGAATGCCAACCCGTAGGGAAACAATATGAGATCGGACATCGTGCCGGGCGCGCCATTTCCAGACTATGAATTGAGCGATCACACGGGAAAGCGACGTAGGCTGTCTGAACTCCAAGATTGGAATCCGATGGTGATTGTCCTTAGTCGTGGCAGCTTCTGCCCCAAGGACAGATGCCAAGCGGAACGCCTGCTTCAGCTTCATCGTGAGATGGAGGTAGGATACTGTAAGATGGTCACCATCAGCACTGACACCGTCGCGGAAACCCACGAGTTTCGGAGCGGCGTAGGGGCGCATTGGCCTTTCCTGTCAGACCCGCGACGTACCATCCAAAAGGATTTAGATATCGCGGAGTACACGGATCCGGCGCACAACCCAATGATACCACACGTCGTTGTTCTCGAGCCCGGACTGATCGTTTACAGTGTGTATAACGGCTACTGGTACTTCGGCCGCCCCACAATCGAGGAGCTGCGGCAAGACCTCCGGGCCGTTGGGCGGAAGTGTTTCCCGGACTGGGACATTACGCAACCAGAGCTTCGAACCGCTTGGAAACAAGGCCGCAAGGAACAATTCTATCCGTACGGTAGGTCCTTTTCCCAAACTCTTGCCGACGAACCGTAAGGGACTGGTAGAAGGCAGTGGGAAGGGCGAGTGCCAGCCAGCTTGTTCCGTCCCATCTCGGGTCCGCAGCGACATCCGAAGCGTAACCTGGATATTCTCACGGACTGCCAGCCCCCACGGACCAGCATTCGGACTGACTGCCTTGCCTTCACCGGCACTACTGTAGGTATTTGGACAGGAGCGCTTGAGAAAGTCCAATCCGAACTTGTACGCACTATCATGAGCCTGTGCTGCTCTGACAGCATCGATTGCGCACGAGGTAGACCAGCCGCTTTCAGGCATTATCACCAATGCCGGCGCCTGCCTCCGGGCACTGGCGGCCGATCCACAAAACGTGGATGGAGCGCTGGAAATTGCGCGGCGTTCCATTCGGGACGGCAATCGGGCGGCCGATGTGGGTGTCGGTACAAAAGTATCGCCGATACCAACGTGCAATAGCATCCAATAGATCGCTTAGGTCATCTGCATATCACTTCTGACCCTCGTCAGATGTACCTTTGGACGCCCATCGTCATTGGGACGATGGCGAAACCCAAGAGAGGTCTACACCATGAACATCAAAGCGATTGGTCTCGGTGCATTTGCACTTTTTTGTGTCGGCAGCACAGCCCTCGCCGGCGCACTCGATGTCGTCGACAACATCGGGCCATTCTACACCGACGCCTCGATGAAGACCCTGAAGCCTATGCCTGAGTTCAAGGCGGTCTTCATGGCCAAGCCGAAGCCCATGCGCGAAATGATCATGCGCGAATGCAACGACGCAGCGATGAGCAAGCCCTATGCCGAGTTCTGCGCCAACGTGAATGCCCTCGGCGGGATGAAATAGTCCCCCGTCATTGCCCCCGCGAACGGCGCCTAAAATGGTGGCGGGCAAGCCCGCCATCAATTTTCCGCGTCGAAGACCACAATCAAACCATGGAGGGAGTTCGCGCATGAAGACGAACCTCTTGTTGGCCTCGTTCCTACTCATCACTTCGATTGGGCTGCCGAATGGCAGTTTTGGGGCCGACGCTATGGGTCTATCGATGAGTTCCAAAGGATCACACGGCTTATCCGTCCAGGGCTCGATTTTCGGCTGGTTTGCCGGCCAATCGGAGTTGGCGTCAATCACGCAAGCCGACGAGTGGCTCAATTCGCCACCACTGACGCCGACGGCACTCCGTGGAAAAGTCGTCCTTGTGAGTTTCTGGACTTACACCTGCATCAACTGGATGCGCGCACAACCCTATCTCCGCGCTTGGTCGAAAAAATACCAAAGCCAGGGGCTGGTCGTAATTGGCGTCCACTCCCCGGAGTTCCGGTTTGAGAAGAACGTCGAGAACGTCCGCCGCGAGGTGAAAGCGCTGGGGGTCGACTATCCCGTCGCCATCGACAGTAAGGGAGCGATCTGGAGCGCTTTCAACAACAATTTCTGGCCGGCATTCTATTTCATCGATGCTCAAGGGCGAGTGCGTGATCAGCATTTCGGTGAAGGTTCATACGACGAGTCCGAGAAGATCGTTCAGCGATTGCTGGCAGAAAGTGGCAACGAGGTCGTAGGCAGTGATCTGGTGTCGGTCGATGCGCGCGGCCTCGAAGCCGCTGCGGACAAAGCCAACCTGAAGTCTCGGGAAAATTATGTCGGCTATGAACGCACCCAAGGCTTTGTTTCCCTGGGCGGAGTAATTCGCAACAAGTCGCATCTCTTTGAAGCGCCGGCACAGTTGCGCCTGAACGAATGGGCGCTTTCGGGCGACTGGATCATGGCAAGCGACGGCGTGTCGGTGAAAAGGACCAACGGCCGCATAACGTACCGATTTCACGCCCGCGATCTGCATCTGGTGATGGGGCCGGCATCGCCGGGAACGTCCGTGAAATTCCGCGTCCTTATCGATGGTCATCCACCAGGCGGATCTCACGGACTTGACGTCGATGAACACGGCAACGGAACGGTAAGCGAACAACGCCTGTACCAGCTTATCCGGCAACTAGGGCCCATCGTAGACCGCCAATTCGATATCGAATTTTTTGGCCCTGGCGTCGAGGCATTCTGCTTCACTTTTGGCTGATTACGAAGCTGTCGCCCATCCCCGTGCCCCTTTGATCGAGCCGAGCAAAAGCGGGATTAGCAAGTGGAGGGATCAAAGCTGTCGATTTTTGGGTTCGGCGACTACGGCGCGTTGGTTGGTGTGCAGGCTACCCAATCGATGCTTTGCTATCTCTGGTGCGGCGAGTTCCGAAGGTATCGGCAACACGTTGGTGCAATGGATTTGCGCATCAGGTCGTCAATTTGTCCTGCACTTTCCGAATGGTTGGGAAGAATACGAGGGGCGCCATGATTGAGTTCTTTCTAGCGGTTTCGTCCGCTGCCGGTTCCGCCAGGTTGGTCCACGGATCGTCGTGCGGGACGCCAACGCCCTGGGAACTGCTCGTAGGCCTCGCGCTGGCTTTTTGGAGAAGACTATCAACCTCGACGTCACGGCGTTAACCGCGCCGCCCTTCCGGCTAAGTCGGCCAAGCGTGGGTGAAGCACTCGACATTCCTGAGAGTGCCTCGAACGTTCGTTACGTCATATCGCTTTTTCCACACCCCAACTGCGTTCCTCGCGCCGGCTGCGGTGGATCCCCAAGCCGTCGACTTTCATGGACCCTCGATGGTATGCCATCCTGACATCGGCAAGACGCTCTCAAGGTGCCGGCAAAGCCGTATTTTGCATCGCACTTCTTGTTCGTCCTCCAGGCCCACCAAAATTCACTTATAACATTTTGATTTTAGTGCTGCTTTGTGCCGCGGCCCACAAAGTGGACTCACCCCCCCTCGATAGAAGTCAGCTTGGGACAAACTGCCGTCTAATAGGCACGAGAGTTCGCCCGCTTGAGCGATTGAGAGCATGTATGAAAGACAAATAGACAGTGCTGGAACAGAACCAGTGTTCGAAGTTGCCGCGATGTGGCGCGCGATCACGATCATG
This sequence comes from Mesorhizobium sp. M7A.F.Ca.US.010.02.1.1, assembly GCF_004023085.1. Taxonomy (NCBI): domain Bacteria; kingdom Pseudomonadati; phylum Pseudomonadota; class Alphaproteobacteria; order Hyphomicrobiales; family Phyllobacteriaceae; genus Mesorhizobium; species Mesorhizobium sp. M7A.F.Ca.US.010.02.1.1. Next base: position 121,760 of record NZ_RZRV01000004.1, read on the forward strand.
CGACTGCTGGACCTTCTGGCCAGAAACCGCGTCGCGTGCTGGCCGTGCTGGAGCGGCCCTACATTGCTTTTTTGGTTGTTCGTCTGCGGCTGACTGCGTGGGCGTCCTCTTCGATAGCAGCGGCTATGCAGGATCTCGGTAGATGCATGCCGCATGGCCCACGAGCGGCCAAGGCCCAAAGGACGACAGCATCATACCACCGAGGGCCATTTTCCGCGTGAGCCGCCACCTAGAAGCGATTGGCCTGGCTGGACGAGCGGCAGGATGTCCGCCGTGCGCAGGCGTACGAGGGCAGAAGTATACCTTTCGCTCGGAAATCTCGAGCGCGAAGATAGGCGCGCCGTTCATCCGGTGTTGGAGTACCAGATTGCCGTGAACGTCGATGATGCATACTGCGACTGGACGTCGGCCTTTGTCGCTTCCGCTTCCACACGTTCGGCAACCAACTTCGCTTTCTTGGGCAGATCCATGGGATTAGCCTCTGTTTGAGAGGACGCCGTTGCCATCGACAGCGGTTATCGCGGCGGCAACTCGCCTAGGTGAAAAGCCAGCCGATTCTCGACATCTCCGGGCGCCTGGAAGCCCTTAGCGGTAAGCGTTCTGATCCCTTCCTGAGCGGCGGGTCGGCTCAGCGAGGCGATGCAGGCTTCCCAGCCCGCGCCCAGCTCGACATCTGGTGGAAGGCTGGCGTTGACCAAGCGCTTGGTCTGCGCGATCGCCCATTTATCGAACCTGGAAATGCGCGTGGCGAGCGCATCAACGTACGCGTCAAGATCTGCGTCAGGCAGCGCCTTATTCACGTACCCATACGCCTCGGCCTGATCTCCGAGGATGTCCTCGGAGGCCAAAAGGACCTCCATAGCCCGATTGCGACCGATCAGGTGAGGCAGACGGGCCATCGGCCCGCCGCCGGCGACCATACCCACGCCAACCTCCCACTGGGAGATGATGGCCTTTTCCTTGCTAGCGAAAGCCATATCGCAGGCAAGGGTGATTTCGCTCCCGTTACCCGTCGCGCGACCTCGGATTAGAGCGATCGAGGCCACAGGCGCGCGCGTCAGTCGCACAAGAAAATCCGGCCAGGGCGGCAGCCCTGTAGACCCCGGCGGCAGCGCGAGCATATCCTCGATCCGTGCCTTGAAGTCTGAATGGTTGAGGAAGTATCCGTCGATGCTACTGTCGAACACCACAACTCGAACGTCTTCGTCAGCCTCAATGGTGTCAATCAGATGTGTGAATTCTTGCACCATCTGCGGACCCATGACATTGAGCGGAGCATTGTCAAACGTAACTCGCCAATAGGCGGGCGTCCGGCGTGTCAGGCGAATCTGCGAGGTCATTGTCTTGGCGTCCACTTGACCCTCCTTCGGTGTTTGCATCCTGGATCTGTTCAACATGAGGCACCGGCTTCCGGCACGCGATTGGACCAACGTATCGTCAGGACCATAGTGTCGGTCTGGCAGAGCAGGGCCGACGGTGATTCAAGCGGGCTTCTGCGCCGTCCCAAGCCGCGCCGTGCCGTCCTGCCTTGTTTTCGGGCAGCCCGATTTCTCACGCTCGAACGCAACAACGCGCTCCATCCTGCAGATAGTTGGCAAAGGCCATGTCGGCATCAGCCACCATCTGCGCTGCCCGGCTAGCAAAACGTCCCTAAACGCGTCAGATTGTTGCTTATTAGATGCCGCATCGGCGTGCCTCGGGCAACTCAATGGAAGGTGCCCGCGGCCGATCCGGTGTGGCCCGGAGTCTGACGAATGGAGCCGCCACCGATCGGCCAACACTATTCACGCAACAACTCTCAGATTTTGTGGGAGGACGGGGAGCGAATATTCCGTCGCGGCTTGCGATCGACCGACAATGGTGAACACCGTGCTGTCCTCATGGTGGAGCTTGCCGCGAGGCGCCCATCACGCGCAAGCGTCGATCGCCTTATGCATGAATACGAGCTTCGGGATAAGCTCGACGAGGTATGGGCGGCGCGACCTCTGGATTTCGTACGCGAAGGTGGTCGAACCACACTGATACTCGACGATGAGGGGGGCGAGCCACTCGACCAGTTGTTAACGGGGCCTATGGAAATAGCTGACTTTCTGCGCTTGGCCATCGGAATTGCAGAGGCTGTTGAGAGGCTGCACCGCAGCGGGTTGATCCACAAAGACATCAAACCCGCGAATATCCTGGTTAACGCTGCGACTGATCAAGTGCGGCTGACGGGTTTCGGTATCGCATCGCCGTTACCGCGGGAGCGCCAGCCAGTCCACCCTGCTGACACGATCGCCGGTACGTTCGCCTATATGGCGCCAGAACAGACCGGGCGAATGAACCGGTCGATCGACTCCCGCAGTGACCTCTACGCTCTCGGCATTACCTTCTATCAAATGCTCGCCGGAACTTTGCCGTTCACGGCCGAAGACCCAATGGAATGGGTACACTGCCACCTCGCTAGGTGGCCCGTCGCGCCTGCTGAACGGTTGGGCGATATCCCCGACATCGTTTCGGCCTTGGTAATGAAGTTGCTCGCGAAGACGGCTGAAGACCGCTACCAAACCGCGTCCGGCCTTGAGAGCGACCTTCGCCGCTGCGCGCACGAATGGAGGGCGCAGCGCCGGATTGACGACTTTTCGCTTGGCAAACACGACACGCCGGATCGCCTTTTGATTCCGGAAAAACTGTACGGTCGGCAGAGAGACATCGGGACTTTGCTTGCCGCGTTCGACCGGGCTGTCAAAGGTGGCGAGCCCGAATTGGTGCTGGTTTCCGGCTATTCCGGCATCGGCAAATCCTCGCTTATCAACGAGCTTCAGCCGGTACTCGTTCCTCCGCGGGGGCTTTTTGCCTCCGGCAAGTTCGACCAGTACAAACTCGACGTTCCCTACTCAACGCTTGCACAAGCCTTCGAAAGCCTGATCCGGCCGCTACTCGGCAAAAGCGAAGTCGAACTTGCTCCGTGGCGCGATGCGTTGCGGGAAGCATTGGGCCAAAACGCAGCACTGATTGTCGACCTCGTTCCCGAAATAAAGCTCATTATCGGAGTGCAGCCTCCGGCGGTTGAGCTGCCGCCTCAGGACATGCAACGGCGTTTCCATCTGCTGCTTCGGCAGTTCATTGGCGTATTTGCGCGGCCTGAGCATCCCCTGGCCCTCTTCTTCGATGATTTGCAGTGGCTCGACGCCGCAACTCTCGACTTCCTTGAGGATCTGTTGAGCCGGTCCGACCTGCACAATCTTCTTCTCATCGGTGCGTACCGCGACAATGAAGTCACGGCGGCTCACCCCCTCATGCGCAAGTTGGACATGATGCGTCCCCTCGGCAGGATTGAGGAAATTAAGCTCAACCCGCTGACGGTACCGGATCTGGGGGAACTTGTTGCTGCCTCGTTCCATTGCGAAGTCGAGCGGGCGTCCTCCCTGGCCCAACTGGTTCATGCGAAGACGAACGGCAATCCTTTCTTTGCGATCCAGTTCCTGCACGTATTAGCCGACGAAGGCCTCCTAACCTTCGATCACGAGCAGAGGCAGTGGACCTGGGACCTTACTAGTATCAGCGCAAAGCAATATACGGAAAATGTCGTGGAGTTTCTCGCCCCGAAGCTGGCGCGATTACCGCCCGACACGCAGAACGCGTTACGGCAGCTCGCCTGCCTCGGTAACTTTGCCGAAGTGGCGACGCTCTCGATGATTCTGGAGATGCCCGAGGAACAGATGCATGGCGTCCTCTGGGAGGCGCTGCGCGATCAGCTGATCTACCGCCTTGATCGCAGTTACAGGTTCGCTCATGACCGCGTGCAGGAAGCCGCTTATGCGATGATCCCGAGAAGGTCGCGAGCCAGCGCACATTTGACAATCGGTCGACTGCTCGCATCCGGTATCCCACCGGAAGAGAGAGGCGAGGCGATCTTCAACATAGTCAACCAGTTTGATCGAGCCGCGAGACTGATCACCACCGAGCCGGAACGCGAACAAGTCGCTGAACTAAACCTGATTGCCGGGAAAAGGGCAAAAGCGGCAGGCGCCTCAATGGCGGCGCTGAGATATCTCTCGGCCGGCCGTTCCCTGCTTGGGAAAGCAGCATGGGCACGGAACCGTAGGCTCATCTTCGAAATCGAGCTCCAATTGGGCGAGTGCCAGTATCTGCTTGGGCGACTAGCGGAAGCGGAACGGCGCCTCTCAGCGCTGTCGAAGCGCGCTCAAAACCCCGTCGATGCCGGCGCTGTCGTCTCTCTGCGCGTCAACCTCTACATGGTAATGGATCGAAGCGACGATGCCGTCGCCTTGGGTCACGCCTATCTGCGTCGGCATCAACCTCGATGGCGGCTGAACCCGACAGCAGAAGATGTCAGGAAGGAATGCGGTCGATTGTGGCGGCAGATCGAGACGTTATCGATCGAGTCGCTGCTTGATCTGCCAGCGATGAGCGATCCGAACCAGCAGGCGACGATGAACGTACTAACGGCGGTGATTGGAGCAGCGCAGTTCACCGACGTGAATCTTTTTCACCTCATCATCATCCATATGGCTGCTCTCAGCCTTGAATACGGAAACACCGAAGGCTCGTGTCTTGCGTACGCAGTCTTAGGCAGCGTGCCAAGTCCGTATCCGGACCAAGCTCAGGCCGGATACCGGGTGGGTAAAATTGCCTTGGAATTGGTCGAGAAGCGCGGATTCCATCGCAGCAGGGGTATCGCCCACTATGGATTTACACTTTTCATCGCGCACTGGATACAGCCCCTGGCTACCTGTCAGGAACTGTTCCAACGCGCCTTCGAGTCCGCTCGGGCTGTCGGCGATCTGACCATTGCGTCCTTCGCTCGGGTCGACCTGGTTACAAATCTTTTGGCAACGGGACACCCACTTGAGGAGGTCGAGGACGAGGCCAACAGCGCTCTCGCTTTTGTGCAAAGCGTGGGCTTCGGGCAGATCGGCGACGTCATCGTAGCGCAAATCAGGTTGATCCGGGCGCTCCGAGGACAAACAAATGATCTGAATTCGTTCGAGGACGATGAATTCCGCGAAAGATCTTTCGAGCAGCGTCTTGAAGGCGATGCTCGCCTGGCTATCGCCGCCTCGCGATATTGGATTCGAAAACTGCAGGCCAAGGTCCACGCCGACGACTATGTTGGAGCGGTGGAGGCCGCATCGAAATCGGAGTCGCTTCTTTGGACGCTACCGTCCCAGCAAGAGCTGCCTGAATACCATTTCTATACAGCGCTCGCCTGGGCTGGACATTGCGAAGCCGCTATTCCCGAGGGCCGGCATCATGCTCTGCAGGAATTGCGCTCTCATCACGACCGGATCGCTCATTGGGCCGAGAGCGGGCCCGAGAATTTCGCCAATCGCGCAGCACTCCTCGGCGCTGAACTGGCCAGGCTTGAAGGACGAGAAAATGATGCAATGCAGCTTTACGAACGGGCAATTCGCCTGGCTCGCGAGCAAGGCTTCTTACATAATGAAGGGCTGGCTAACGAGTTGGCCGCGCGATTCTGGGCTGCCCGCGGCTTCGAGACGATTGCGAACGCGTATTTTCGAAACGCCCGTGACTGCTATCTCCGCTGGGGAGCCGATGGAAAGGTGAGGCAACTCGATCGGCTGCTTCCTGGGCTCAGGCCTGAGCACCCGATCGCCGGTCCGACCTCCACGATCACGACGCCGGTCGAGCATCTCGATCTCGCGACGATCATCCGAGTCTCGCAAGCGCTATCGGGCGAGATGGTACTGGAAACGCTAATCGACAGGCTCATGCGATCGGCTATCGAGCACGCAGGCGCCGAGCGGGGGCTTCTGATTTCTCCCGAGAGTGGAGAATTGCGGATAGACGCAGAAGCGACCGCGCGTGGCGAGGTCGTCGTCGTGCGAGTACCAGAACAGCGGGCGCCCAGCACGGCCCAGATGCCAGAGACGCTAATTCGCTACGCAATACGAACCGGAGAGACCGTGATCCTCGGTGATGCAGCGGCCCGAAACGCATTTTCTGGCGATGTTCACATCGTTCAAGGCCATGTTCATTCCATCCTCTGTCTCCCGTTGGTCAACCAGGGTAAGCTGATCGCCGTTCTCTATCTTGAAAACAATTTGATCCGAGATGTGTTCACGCCGGACCGTGTCACCGTCCTGAAGATGCTTGCGTCGCAAGCTGCAATTTTGCTCGAGAATACGCGACTTTATCGCGATCTGGCGGATCGAGAGGGAAAGATCCGGCGCCTCGTTGACGCCAACATCCTGGGCATCTGCATTTGGAGTGACGAAGACACCATCGTTGAAGCCAACGAAGCTTTCCTGCGTATCCTTCATTACGAGCGTAAGGATGTCGTGTCCGGCCGGTTGCGTTGGAAGGACCTGACCCCAGCAGAGTGGCGCGAACGGGATGAACGTGCCATGGCAGAGCTCCGAGCAAACGGTACCTTTCAAGCATTCGAGAAAGAGTTTTTTCGTAAGGATGGTGGTCGAACGCCTGTGTTGCTTGGCGGCACTCGATTTGAAGAAGGCCGTAACGGAGGCGTCGCCTTCGTACTCGATCTGACGGAACGCAAGCGCGCCGAAGAGGCACTCCTTGAAAGTGAACGAAACTTACGGTCTGCAATTGATGGGATACCCGGCCTCGTTGCGATCTTGGCTCCCAACGGTGAAGTCGAAGCCGTAAATCGCCAAATCGTCAACTATTGTGGCCGGCATTTGGATGAACTGAGGAGCTCGGGCCTAGGCGGAATTGTACATCGTGACGACCTGTCGCGCCTTCTAGAGATTTTCACCAAGTCTATCGCCTCGGGCGTTCCCTATTCGATCGAGGCGCGCTTGCGACGGTTCGATGGCGAATTCAGGTGGTTCGACATCCGCGGCATTCCAGTCCGCGACGCATCGGAGCGCATTACCCGCTGGTACGTTCTGCTGACCGATGTCGAGGATCGCACGCAAGCGTTGGTCCGATTGCAGCAGATGCAGTCGGATTTCGCTCACATCAATCGCGTGAGCACAATGGGAGAGCTGGCTGCTTCGCTATCTCACGAAATCCTGCATCCCATTGCCACGGCGCGTAACAACGCGCGCGCGGGAATGCGTTTTCTGGAGATGGATCCGCCAAATCTGGATGAAGCCAGGGAGGCAATCGGCTGTGTCGTCAGAGACGCCGATCGGGCTCGGGACATCGTCGGCCGTGTACGCGATCACATCAAAAAAGCGCCTCCGCGTAAGGAACCCTTCGATCTCAACGAGGCGGTCCGCGAGGCTCTTGCCATGGTACACAGCGCATTCGCGAAAAATAAAATCGCGATCACTGCTCGATTGCCGGAAGAACAGATTCCTGTTCAAGGGGATCGCGTTCAGCTGCAACAAGTAATTGTAAACTTGGTTCTCAACGCTGTGGACGCGATGGGTTCGGGTAACGAACGAGCAAATGAGCTAACGGTCAGAATCGAACGAGGGGAAGCCGACGGAGTGGTGCTCGTCAAAGTCGCGGACACAGGGCCAGGCATTAGTCCGCAAAATCTTGAGCGTATGTTCGAACCCTTCTACACCACCAAGGACAGCGGAGTAGGGATGGGACTGTCGATCTGCCAATCCATTATCAAAAGCCATGGTGGCCAGCTATGGGCGGAGCCGAACAAGCCTTTCGGCGCCCTATTTCAGTTTACGCTGCCACCTCCGCGGGACGACTCATGAATATTCTCCGAATGGCTTGGCGCTTAAGGCCAAGCTAAGGCAGTGCTCAAGCTCGCCATCGTCCATCGGCTTCCCAAGGTAACAAACCACGCCGTCTTTCATCGCCTGTTTTTTCGCTGCTTCATCGGGGTATGCCGTCACCAAGATGGTTGGGAGGGCGCACCTCACCTTGACTAGATGTCGATAGAGCTCAATGCCAGTCATGCCGGGCATGTGAATGTCGGCGACCAGGCAAGCGGTCTCAGCCAAGACACGAGAGGCCAAAAAATCGGCAGCTGATGGAAAGGCCTCTACATTGTAGCCCAATAGTGTGATCAGTCTCCGCATCGAGTCGCGAAATAGCTGATCGTCGTCAACAATCGATATCAGCGCTGGCTTTGATATGGCGGGATCAGGCATCTTAGCCTCGCTTCGACGGCGCTCCTCGATCTCGCGCCTGCGTACACCGCTAGTGTCAACCGCAGTTCCTTGTGATGCAATGCCGCGATCCCTAAGCGATGGCTTAGATCGCTCAGCCGTTCGCTTAGATGAGAGGTGCTGTTCGACTTCGGCGACTGCCTGTAGGATGAAGCTGATATCGTCGGAAGATGCACTCCGCTTAAAGGCAAGTACCGGATGGGTGACGCAAATCCCAGTGTCCTGATCATTGATGACGATCCTGAGTTTCGTGACTCGGTTGCGCGCCTGTTGCGGACGGTCGGCTTAGAGACACGGCAATTTTCGTCCGTTTCCGAATTTCTCAAGGCTAATCCCACGGACGGCCCCACCTGCCTGGTTCTGGATGTGAGGCTGCCGGGGCAGAGTGGTCTCGAGTTTCAGCGCGAGCTAATTGCAGCCAATCGACAACTGCCCATCATCTTTATGACGGCGCATGCTGACGTAACGATGAGCGTGCAAGCGATGAAGGGCGGTGCGCTGGAATTTCTCACCAAGCCTTTCCGCGATCAGGATCTACTTGATGCCGTTGAGACCGGCCTTGCTCGCGATCGGGCCCACAAGGATCGCGACAAGATGCTGCGTGCGCTTCGCGAGCGTTTCGGCTCGCTTAGTTCCCGGGAGCGTGAGATCTTCGTCGAAGTCGTTGCCGGCCGCCTGAACAAGCAGATTGCCAGCGATCTCGGGATCTCCGAATCCACCGTCAAGGTACATCGGACAAATCTGATGCGGAAAATGAGGGCGCAGTCGCTTCCCGAACTCAGCCGAATGGCGGGTGCGCTGAACTTGGTTTCGGACGAGCCTAGGCATCAGTAATCGGGCAATTGGCGTCATCGACGCCAGCTTTACATGGACACTTGCCCCATGTGATCGGTGCTTTGGCACGGTGAATTCAGAACGCGTCGGAAGAGACGCATGCCCTCCTCCTAAACGATAGCTTATCCCAGTCGACTACAAGAGAACTATCGAGTCCCAGCGGCCAATAGCGCACGGCCGATTAATCGTCATTTTAGTCACCAAATGAGAGCCCTTCAGAGCTCGCGAAAACGACTACGGCTTAGTCAGGATAGACCAGAACCACGATCGCTCGCCCTGGACCAAGATGACAACCTGGAACCACTATGATCTCGAACCGCAGCCTAGCACCAGACTGCGGGCAAAGGAGCCGGCTCTGGATCGCCGGATCGGCTGGCATCGTGCCGAGGGGTTGATCATGCTTTCTTGGGCTGTTCACAAAGAAACTACTTTCGGAATCCAGCCAACCAAAGCCGTTGCACCGTGGTGCCTGGAAATGGTGATCGGACTAGGTGCGATCACCGGCGAAACTGACGTCTAGGCTACAAGACGGTTCGACGATGCGAATGCCCTCACGCACCACCCCTGGCGGCGAGATCAACCGAACAGAGAGGGTCGCACGAACAAAGCCAAAGAGGCATCCGATCGAGCCTGCCGAGCACTTGGCGACAGGCGCGGTGGGGCGCTGGCGCGATAGAAGGCAAACGCAAGAACGGCTTGCGGAGTCTCGTGGCAGTTTCAAGAGGACTGCAGCAATGGAGATTGATCAGAGCGAGATATTGAATGCGCTTCCGGTCATGGCGTGGACAACATTGCTGGACGGATCTGTAGATTTCATCAATCGACTCTGGTGGGAGTACACGGGCTTTCGAATGGGCCAAAGCGGTGGCTGGGAATGGCAGGCTGCGGCCGAGCCGAGTGATCTGCCACAACTGCGTGAAGAGTGGCAAGTGATCCTGAAATCCGGGAAGCCAGGTGAGATGGAAGCGCGCTTGCGGCGCTTGGACGGGAGGTATCGCAGGTTTCTTATGCAGTTCAACCCGTTGCAGGACAAGGCCGGACGAGTCGTCAAATGGTTGGGGGTAGCGACCGACGTCGAGGATGTTCGGCGCGCAGAGCAAAAGCTGCGGCGAGGCGAGCTCGACCTGCAGTTGAGTATCGACAGCATCTCTGTACCCACGGAGGTGACGACGGCCACAGGCGAAGTCGAGGGCGTCAATCGACCTGCTCTGGAATTTTTTGGCAAGACATTGAACGACCTGAAGGAACGGAAAGCCTCCGAAGTCGTCCATCCAGATGATCTCGAACAATCGATTGCTGTCCAATTGGAGGCGCACCGGTCAAGGAGCGCATACAACATGGAGAGCCGGCTTCGCCGAGCCGACGGGGTGTACCGCTGGAACAACGTCCTCGGCATGCCTTTGCCGGACCAGCCAGGTAACATCCTACGTTGGCTCGATTTGCTCATGGACATCGATCAAAGGAAGCGGGCCGAAGACGCGCTGGCCGCAAGCGAGCGCAATCTGCGGCTGACCATCGATACTATTCCGGCCCTGGCATGGTCGGCGCGACCGGACGGTGCGGCCGAGTTTTTGAGTAAGCATTATCTCGACTACATTGGAGTGTCGGCAGAAAAAGCCCAAGGCTGGGGTTGGTCGTCAGCTGTCCACCCTGACGACCTGGCTGGGCTTACCGCAATCTGGAAGTCTTTGCTCGCCTCGGGATTGCCGGGCGAGGCCGAAGCGCGGCTTCGTCGCTTTGATGGCGAGTATCGATGGTTCATCTTCCGCGTAAGTCCGTTGCACGACGACAGTGGGAACATTGTCAAATGGTATGGTGTCAATACTGACATTGAAGACCGGAAGCACAGTGAGGAAAGCTTCCGCGCAATCGTCGAAACGACGCCCGAATCCGTGAAGGTGATTGCACGCGAGGGCACCGTGCTGCGTGTAAATTCCGCCGGCGCGGTCATGGCTGGCGTTTCGTCGGCCGACGTGCTGGTCGGCCAGAACTTCTTTGACTTTGTCGCTACCGAGCACCGCGAAAAGTATAGGGCATTCCACGACAGTATCTGCGCCGGGCAAAAAGCCTTCATCGAGTTCGACCTGATTAATGCGCTTGGCGTTCGCCGTCACGTGGAGACCCACGCGGCTCCCTTGCGCAACGGAGACCGATCAGTCGCGCAACTGGGAATCACACGCGACATAACCGAGCGAAAGCAGATGGAAGAAAGGTTGCGGCGCAGCGAGGCATTTCTGGCAGAAGGACAGGATCTGGCTCGAATGGGGAACCTTTCCTGGCGTGTGGCGAGTGGCGACATCGTCTGGTCCGAACAACTCTACCGGATCTTCGAGTTCGAGCAGGGGACTAGGGTAACGCTCGATCGGATTGCCAGCCGGATCCATCCTGAAGATGAGCCGCAGTTGCAGGATATGGTGGCGCGGGCCAAGCGCGGTGAGAGCGATTTCGAATACCAGCCTCGAATCGTGCTGCCTGACGGCTCCATCAAGTACCTACGTTTGATAGCCCACCGTGCTCGCGATGATGAAGATCAGGTCGAGTATATCGGGGCAGTGCTCGACATTACGCAACGCCGGCGCTCTGAGGAAGCGGTGGAGAAGCTGCGATCGGAGCTTGCCCAGGTCACTCGCGTAATGAGCCTTGGCGCATTGACAGCCTCGATAGCTCACGAGGTCAACCAGCCGCTCGCGGGAATACTCACCAATGCCAGCACCTGCCTTCGCATGCTCGCAAGCGATCCACCCAATATCGAAGTCGCCCGAGAGACAGCGCGACGTGCGATACGTGACAGTAATCGTGCCACGGATGTGATCGCGCGATTACGTGCGCTCTTTAGCAAGCGCGAGGTGACCAATGAGCCCGTCGATCTCAACGAGGCCGCGCGAGAAGTCATTGCACTGTCGTCGAGCGATTTGCAGCGCAACCGCGTGATGCTCCGTGCCGAACTGGCTGACGACTTACCGCCGGTCGCCGGCGATCGCGTGCAACTGCAGCAGGTGATCATGAACCTTCTGCGCAACGCCTCGGACGCTATGAGCGTCATCGACGATCGTCCGCGGCTGCTATCCGTCTGCACAAGCCGCGATGCAGATGGCCAAGTTCGCTTTTCTGTACGCGATGCTGGCATTGGGTTCGGGACGGAGGGCACGGAACGGCTTTTTGAGGCGTTCTATACTACGAAGAGCGAAGGCATGGGAATCGGACTGTCCGTCAGCCGATCGATCGTCGAGAGGCACAACGGTCGGCTTTGGGCGCAAGCCAATGACGGTCCCGGGGCGACATTCTCGTTCTCGATACCAGATTGTGGCTGAAATACTCTCCCTCATGCAGAGCCATGGAGCGGCAGGCATCCGATCGGGCTATCGTCGTACCATCAATTGACGTGCGATGCGAAGCTCAAGCCCTCCTGCAATGCCCCGTGAAGGCTTGAAAGCCGCGGCATCATCTTTGCAGTCGACACAAAGTCCTCGTGATCGCTTGACGCCGGCGCACAAATTCGCTCGCGAATCCGGTTCGTCATGCCGAGCGTGGCAACATGCAGCATAAGTACCCGGTCGGTCGAGGCTATTCAAATGCGACCAACATTCAAAGGGGACGTCCTACTTTAAGACGCCCTGGATGAAGAGCAGGTCCTCATCCCGCGGAAAATCACATATCCCTATGGCGCTCGCCGCATCCTGGATCAGCGCGGCCACCTCATGGGGGTGGGAGACCATTACTAGGTGCGAAGCGTCCGGGACGACCACGACCTCCCGAGCATGGGCGCGGGTGGCCATGAAAGCCATAGCAGGGGGCGGAATGTTGCGGTCTGCGGCGCTGTAATTTGACCAGGACGGGATCGTTTTCCACGCCGCCCGAACCGTTCGGTCGGACAGGGCGGCTCGATTCACAGGACGCTGGGCGGCGCCAATCAGCCGCGCGTCGGCATCGTCTTCACCGCGGCGAAGCTGACGGCCTTTATTATCGCTCCGCTTTTTCGTTGCGGCGGTCAAGCCGACAGCATGCCTGCGCGCTGGGATCGTCACCCTTCTGCTGGCAACTGCCGCAATGACATTGTCGGTGGATCTCACCTGGATCAGCGTCTGCCGTATGGTCCAGGGGCTGGCCGGCGGCACAATCCTCGTCGCCGGTCAGACACTGCTGCTCTTTCGTTTCCGGAGTCGAAGCCACGCGGAGACGAGCCCTCCAGTCATTCAGGAGCTAGCTCAAGAGGGTCAGCGCGACAGGGTTGTAGTGCGATCGGATCGCCGGGGCTTAAAGGGCGAGGGGTGATTGGGAACACCCGATGGACCACTCTCAATCAAGCATCGCAGCGCTCCTCTTCGCAGGGAATTGAGCCGTTTCTTCCTCAAGGGTGTGTGCGGAAGTTTGAAGGTCTGCGAAATTCGCCGTACTAGGCCGTGAACTCATAAATGCGGTATGACTGAGATGGGTGTGGAAAGAGGACATCCGCTTCTATAGGGATGGAGGATGGTAGACCCACTACTTCTCACCTTCGTTGCACCAATAGTCGTGATCGTTGCCTCCGCTATTGGCTTGCGGTTCGGTTTCCCCTTTGGCTCGCCATTCCATTTGATGCCGTTGTTTTCGTGGTGGCCGGGTATTCTTCATGAGGGCGTTCAGCAGAGCTGCCTCATTGCTGAAAGCGAATGCATTGGCGCAACAGCCACTGTCTACATCGTCTCCGGCTTCTGGTTCATGGCCGTTGTGACCCTGATCGCCAGCGCTGCCCTCGAGCATCTCGCCGGAGGCTTTTACGTCGACCAGATAGGCGCGGATAAGGCAAATGCTGCCGTGGTCAGAACAAGCCCACGCTCATCTTCGTCCCGAAGCAGGCTGGCGAGACGGTTCAAACCGTCGTGAAAGTTTGGGGCTCTGACTTTGTGGGGTCCACGGCGCAGTTCTCCTACCGCGTTGTCTTAACAGCCTTCTCACTTCTTCCAAGTGGGTATGCCTTGGGAAAATGCACGCCCCTTGTACCCGGAACCCGACACCGCGGGTGGCCATGCTGGTTGAGCTAGCTTCACAATTACTAGTTTGCGCTGTACTCATGTGAATGGGGAAATATTAGACATGGGTGCAGCAAAGGGGCGAATATCGTGGCAGAGCTTACCGGGGCGGGTGCCATAGAAATCATCCCGATCCACTTCGACGTACCCGAACACCACCTTGAACTGAAAACCTTCATTGAGACTGCCGCACAGACAGAGCTGATTATAGCAGGTCTCAATGAGTACCTGTTTGAAGGAAGGCTTGAATATCAAGTTCTAGTACTACCGCCAGAAATCGGAACATTCAAAACCAGATTGGCAATAGCTGCTGCAACCGCTGCGACAATATCATGGGGTGCTGTCGAAAGCGACATTGGAGCGGCATTCATCAAGGGGCTCACCGGGCATGAACCAGTCTATTGGTCGGAACTCGCTGGTGGTTATGTAGGCGAGTTGCTCGCCGACGAGATGAAAGTACCGCCTTCCGCCACTGACGCCCGAATAGAATGCCGTACGGGCGCACTAATCCTAAGCGAGAGTACAAAATCATTCTTGCAAAAAGACGTTTCAGAACTCAACAAGATCGGTATTCGTCCGACGCAATTCCGAGAAGGGTATGAGGCTCGCAACAAATTCTATGAAGCATGTGCTGCAGATACTAAAATACAGGGAGTTGGGTTCACTGATGCCGATGAATTTCCAATCAGGCGCGGTGACTTCGGGCGGTTGCATGTGGCGCTTCCGCCGAAGGAAAAGGATCTCGATGACCGGCCATGGCATGTTGCAATTGATACCGTCAAAGTGACGTCGCCCAATTGGGAGCGCGGCGACAAGCAGCGACAATGGAAGGGCAGAGACAGTTCAGGCCATGAGCGGCTTTTCAGGATCGAAGACGAGCAGTTCTGGCACCTTGTCACAAATCAAAAGCTGAATCCGCACATCTTCGATACCATAAAGGTGCAGTGGGCTTTCCGTTCAGAAATGGGCAAATTGAAGGACACCCGCGTTCTGCGGGTCCTAGAATATAATGAAAATACCCTAGCGCCGCCGCTTGATGGCAACGCATTGGATGCACTCCTCGGCCAGTATGGAGATATGGTTGGCAGCGCAGCCGGTTCGGGAGGCTTATTCGACCGACTCTGATGACTCGGCGACGCTCGGTTCATCACGAAGTGAATAGGATCCAAAGGCTGGGAGCCTTTTCTTTGGAAAACCATACGGATCGGCGGGTCATTCTTAGTCTGGATCGTTTCGCTGCCTGATCGGCCCGTTGCGGTAGGTAGGTAGGTGGGCTTTCTCAGATGAGGTATCCGGCGACAATGCTCACGCCGACCGTAATGTTCGCTCCTAAAGATTGCAGCCAGAAGCCGTCTGTTCGCTTTCGGCCCCAAGGCTGCCGGTCAGCAATGCGCCTCAATGTGTCATTCCCACGACGCCGTCCATCCACCAAAGCGGACATCACACATTTGCAGGCCACAGGCAAGTTGTGCGCCCGACATCCATCTCGAACGACTGGGGTCGGTCCTACGCGGACCATCCGAACAATGGCTCGGAGCTATCTTCCTTTGGCTCGGCAGTAGTGCCAGAGTGGACGGAGGGAGCACGACATGAGTGAGACCCGCAAAATAGCAGCGATCCTGGTCTCGGATGTAGTCGGCTACAGTCGGCTAGCCGGCGCGGATGAAGACCGCATCTTGGCACGGCTGCGCGCGCTGCGTAGCGACCTCATCGACCCCACCATCTCCATTCATCGTGGTCGCGTCGTCAAGCGCACTGGCGACGGGAGCCTCATCGAGTTCAGCAGCGTTGTAGAAGCAGTGCGCTGCGCGATCGAAGTGCAGAATGCCATGGTTGAGCGCAATGCCGGGGTGCCGGATGACCGCCGCATCGAGTTCCGGATCGGCATTCACCTGGGCGACGTCGTGCAAGAACGCGATGGCGACCTTATGGGCGATGGGGTCAATATCGCCGCGCGCCTGGAAGGAATCTGCGAACCTGGCAATATCTGTCTTTCCGAACAAGCCTATTGGCAGGTTAAGTCAAGGCTCGATATCGCGATCAACGATCGCGGTGAGGTGCAACTCAAGAACATTGCCTATCCGATCCGGGTTTATTCGCTGCAGGTCGGCGTCCCAACTAAGGCAAAGCCTGCGGCACCAACTGCGCCTCTTGTTCTAGAGAAGCTTTCGCAGCCGCTCGCACCGCCCGACAAGCCTTCAATTGCTGTGCTGCCCTTCATCAACATGAGTGGCGATTCCGAACAGGAATTTTTCACCGACGGGCTGACGGAGGACATCATCACCGATCTGTCGAATGTGTCCGGCTTCTTCGTGATCGCCCGCAACTCCACCTTTGCCTATAAAGGCAAGCCCACCGACGTCCGTCAGATCGCTCGCGATCTGGGCGTCAAATATGTTCTCGAGGGCAGCGCCCGCCGATCCAACCACCGGTTGCGCGTCAATGTTCAGCTTATCAATGCGGCAGAAGGCGGCGATCACGTGTGGGCCGAGCGCTTCGACCGCGAAATCGCCGACATATTCGACGTTCAGGACGAAGTCACGCGACGCGTTGTTGAAGCGATTTCTGGCAAGCTTGGTGAAAAGAAACTTGTTGCCCGTTCCCGACCGTCAAATCTCGAAGCCTATGATCTTTGTGTTAGGTCGCGAGGCAAGTGCAACAATTCCAGTTCAGACAATCGTGAGGCGTGTGCTGACCTGGAGCGTGCCGTTCAGATCGATCCAAACTACTGCGAGGGGCACAGCAATCTTGCCATCTCACTGCTATTTGGCTGGATTATCTGGGGTGAGCCACAGGAACCCAGCCGCGCAAAGGCTCTGATGCACGCGAAACGGGCCGTGAAAATCGATCCCGACGATTCCCACGCTCGCAGAATCCTAGGCTGCGTTCAGCTTTATGAGCGCAACTGGGATGAAGCAAAATCCCAATTCGATGCTGCCGTTCAGCTTAATCCCAACAATGCAGATGCGGTTGCGTGGATGGGTGAGCTGCAAATCTACTTAGGCGATCCGCAAGCGGCGCTGATAGCTTGTGGCGCAGCGCTCCGTATAAATCCTCGTCCACCCGGTTGGTATTTCTGGATCATGGGCATGGCGCAGATTTCCGCCGGTCACTACGAAGAAGCAGTTGCGTCCTTGAGCCGAGAGGAAACGTACGGGACGGGTTCGAGGGAGCACCTGGTTCCCGCGCTTGCCCTTGCCGGTCGCGTTCCTGAGGCACAGCAGGAAGCCCGCCTATTTCTGGCGGGCAATCCAAATTGGAAGGTCGGTGATTTGGTGGCGAACTCACCCTTCAAGAGCCCGAGTGATGCGCAGCCGTTAGTTGATGGCTGGCGTCTGGTGGGGTTGCGGGAATAGCGCGTTGGCAGCAAGACTGGAAAGGGGTGCTGGTTAGGGCCGCCGGGCGCCTAACAGCCAAGAGACGTCCCCTTCGCGCGACCTACGGCGTGTCTTCGCTATTAGTGCCATTTATGCTGGAGCCATGGATGAAGGACTGGATTTCGTCCAGATCGATCTTGCCATCACCATTCTCGTCGACGCTGCTGAATATCCTGCCAACCGCGCGATGAACCTCGTCCTCGGACAGCGATCCGTCGCCATCCGTGTCCAACAGCCCGAACGTCAGCCGCATGCCGGCGCCGCGCATCATTTGATGGTCCCGGTGTCCAGCCATTCTATGTCCTCGGCCCCAGTCACCATGATTCCGCCTGCGGTCGCCATGACGGCTAACTTCGTCGTGGCGGCCAGCATCCTCGTTGCGATCGCCTTGGTAGGCTCGGCTATCTTCCTCTCGGAAACGTTCTTCAGAATCGCGATCCTGCTGCATCCTATCCCGAACCGCTTGCTCAACCATCTGGCGGATCATTTCGCGTATTTTTCCATCCGCTTGTCCGGTCACATCCGGCAACTGCCCGGCGCCCGGCGGTTCGGTCGCCGGAGCGGGTGCAGGTGTCGAGGGTGCTGGTGTTCCGCTCGTCTGGGCGAGAGCCGGGGAGGCCAAGGCTATGAAAGCGGCGGCCGCGGCCGTCGTGCTGTGTGGAAATCTCATGGCATGCTCCATCGGTCGTGTCTGCTTGGACGGCCAAACTGGAACTCGATCTGATTGTCCCCCGAAGGGCATCAGGTCACGGCGAATTTAACGGGGCATGTCCCCGTCCGGGCCTCGATCACGGCCTTCGCCAGGAAATACAGCCCTCCTTGCTGAGGCACAGAAGGGAAGCCCGCCTATTTCTTGCGGGCCTGAGCGCTGCCATTCCGCTTCCCGCCCAAAATTGCCGGACAGCTTTGCACCTATCTTGGTCATCGCGTCATCCCAGCCGCCCACCAAAAGCGGCCCCATGAGCATATCTCCATAATGATCTCAGCATCGGCTTTTTCCTGCCTGACCACCGATCAAGTGTTTTGTGAACAGCATCGTGCTAATATTGCCGTCACTGCGCTCGGCGAGGAAATCGCAGCATGTCGGAAAAGGGTCCGGTCGCGTTGCCGGCGGCCTCGATGGCAACAGGTTTTCTGGGTGGCAACGGCAACAATGCGTCCGAAGCCCGGTACGAGCGCCGGATCCTGACCGCGCTCTGCTACGACCTGGTCGGATCGACCGACCTTCTTGCCATCCTGGACATCGAAGAGTTCGAGGAACTGATATCAGCCTTCCAGCGGGCCGCGAGACAGGCGGTCGCGTCGTGTTCGGGAGCCGTCCAGGTCGAGGTCGGCGATGGCGGCGTTGCTTTGTTTCGTGCCGAAATAGACGCCAAGGACGCAGCATCGCTGGCGATCCGGGCCGGGCTCGAAATCATCGACGCCTGCAGGCGCGTCGGTTCGGACAAAGGCCGCGCCGATTTGCATGTCCGGGTCGGAATCGCGACATCGATGACGCTGATCCACAAGGGTGACGCCGACACCGGTCAGGATAATGTCACCGGCCCTGCCTTCGCGATGGCCGCACGGCTCCAGGCCATCGCGCAACCAGATACGGTGTTGGTCTCGGACGCGACGCGCAACCTGGCGCGACGGTCGCATGTGTTCAGCTTCAGGGGCCCCCATGCGATCAAGGGATTTGCCGAGCCGGAGCTGGTCTGGCGCGCGCTCAGTCACAAGCGCGAGGTCGACCGCTTCTTCGCATTCGGGCAGCTGAGCAGTCCGCTCGTAGATCGCGAGGCCGAGCTCGCCAGCATCGCCGAAACATGGGCTAGTGCCGTTGCAGGAAAGGGCGGCGTGGTGGTGATCGAGGGCGAGGCGGGGATCGGCAAGTCGCGCATTCTTCACGAAGTGCGCCGGCGCACGCGCCAACAGCGCACGAAACTGCTGCTCTTCCAGTGCACGCCCGGCGGGTTGCGCTCGGCGCTGCATCCGCTGCTGCAGAACGTACGCGGCCATCTCGCCGGCAACGAAGGACAGCTGAGCGCTGCCGCCGTGGCGGAAGTATTCCGCGATCATGACGTCCACGATCCCGAAATCATCGACATCTTCTCGTTCCTGCTCGGCGCTCCGGGAGCCGATCCGATGCTCAGGGAAATCGACGCTGAGGCAATGCGCGCGAAAGCCAATTGGGCGGTTCGCCACTCGCTCGAAGCCCTGTGCGCCAGCGGACCGATCGTCCTGGTGGTCGAGGACATCCATTGGATCGACCTAACGTCGAGACAATTGTTGGCTGAGCTTGCACAGTCAGCCCGTCACTTCCCGGCGCTTGTCATCGCGACCACGCGCCCTGAATCCGGGAGCTGGCTGGCAGCATCGAATCCAAGGCATATCTCGCTAAAGCCGCTCAACAGCGAGCAAACCCGGCTGGCGATCGCGGCCATGTGGCCGCAAGGCAAGCCCTCAACTTCCCCGGAATTGCTCGACATGGTGGAACGCGTGACCGGCGGCGTCCCGCTGTTCATCGAAGAGATCTGCCAGTGGATGACGGAGAACGCGGCGTCGGCAACGGATCGGCTGGCGCAGACCGCAATGCGCAGTCATGCCTCGGTGTTCGAAAGCGTGATCGAGGCCAGGCTCGAAACGCTGGGGCCGGCCCGCGAAGTCGCGCGCGCCGCAGCCGTCGCGGGCAATCGTTTCAATCAGGAATTGCTGCGCGCCCTGTTGCCGGAGCTCGATGACGAAATCATCGCAAACGCGCTGGATTCGCTGAGCGAGGCCGGGTTCCTGATGCGCGTGCGGCCTTCCGGCGTTCCGGTCTATGGCGTGCGCCATGCGCTTATCCAGGAGACGATCTACAACGCAACGCTGCGCAAGAGACGGCAGACCTTGCATCGCCGCCTGTTTGCCGCGGTGAGCCGCAACCGAAACCTGGCCGGGTGGCTGGGCACCGCCGAGGTTGCCGAGCACGCCGAGCGCGCAGGCCTTCTGGAGGACGCGATCGCTCAGTTCGTGATCGCAGGCACGGAAAGCTCGTCCCGCTCGGCAATGGCGGAAGCGAGGCAGATACTCGAGCATGCTTTGGCGCTCTGCGAGCGCGTTGCGGCAGCCGACATGCGAGACGCGCTGCGGCTATCGGCAATGATCGTGCTCGGTCCCATCCTGACCGGTGTCGAAGGTCCGAACTCGGCGCCCGCCCGCAAATTGTACGAGGACGGCGTGGTGATCGCCCGGCGTCGGCCGGTGGCCGAGCGGGCCAAGTGGTTCCCGATCTACTGGGGCTGGTGGTTCACGGATACTGTCGTGGACGGCGAGCGCGCGGAAGTCGTGCTCAGCGATCTCAGGGATGTCGAAGATGCTGAAGTGCAACTCCAGGCCAGGCATTGCGTGTGGGCAATCGACTTCAATCTTGGCCGCCACGACCGCTGCATCGCGGCCGTCGACGCCGGACTGTCGCTCTATGAGCACGGCCAGGGCAAAGCCAATGCTGCGTTGTTCGGCGGGCATGACGCGAGGGTCTGCGGGCTCGCCCACCGCGCCTTGTCGCTTTGGTTCGTCGGAAAGCCGGCAAGCGCGATCCATTCGATGTCGGAAGCTAGGAGATGGGCTCAGCAAACCGGACATGCCGGCAGCATCGCGCATGCCTATCTCAACGAGGCGATGCTGCATTGCTATCGCCGCGATTTTTCGATGCTGCGAAGCGTGATAGCGGATCTGCGCCACTTGACGGAGCGCCATTATATGCCCGCTCTCGCCGCCGCAGCGCAAATCTTCGAAGGCTGGTGCGACGGCAACGCCGGCCAGGTCGAGAGCGGCAGGGCAAAAATGCGGCAAGGCCTTGGCCTCCATGGCGAGTTCCAGACGCCTGAGGACGAACCGGTCTATTGCGGCATGCTGGCAGAGCTTTTGACACGAACTGCCGAGGTCGATGAGGCGCTCGCACTGCTGGGCTCGGCTGTGGCGCAGGCCGAGGCCGGCGGCAGCCGCTTCTGGCTGGCAGAGCTCTACAGGCGAAGGGCGGAGCTACTTCTTCTCCAGGGCGATGCGGAGGCGGACGTAATCGCTGCCCTCGAAAAGAGCATCGCCATAGCCGCGGAGCAAAGCGCCGTGCCTTTCCTCGTCAGTACATACGAGACCCTTCAATCATCAGGCCTGTCGCCTGAACTGTCGTCGCGCTATCGCGATCGGGTCGAACGTGCGAAATCCGCTCTCGAGCCGGGCGCCGCGCTGATCGTCAATCCCGAATCGGCCGTTCGCCACTAGCCGCCCTGCAAGAGCAACCGCGATGCTGGAGCGATACAAACGCCTTGGTCCGCCGCCCGACGAGGGGCTGGCGAGCCTGATGAAGATGCGCGAAGGCCTGGGCATCACGCGGATCGCCGACATTACGGGGCTCGACCAGCTCGGCATCCCGGTCGTGCAGGTGACAAGACCTTTCTCGCTCTCCAACGCGGTCGCGCAAGGCAAGGGCGCCATCCTAGCGCAAGCCGCGATATCGGCCATGCTGGAATCGGCCGAGAGCTTCTTTGCAGAGCAGGTAGCGAATTTCAAACCAGTCGTCGGCTGCGCCGATCACTTGGGCATCCCGCCAGATCGTTTCGAACGGCATCTCCAGGGGGGCACGGCGCCCGGATGGCGTGGCAGGGAGACGGCGTGGGTAGCCGCAGACAATCTTCTTACCGGCAGCCGCGACCTGGTCCCGTTCGAGCTCGTGCACACCGCCTATGTGATTCCGTCGCTGCCCCATGACGGCATTTTCGCGGCATCGACGAGCGGTTTGGCTGCAGGCTTCGAGGAGCCGGATGCTATCGTTCATGGCATGCTTGAATGCATCGAACGCGACGCGATCGCCACGGCATATCGGACTCACGGGTTTTTCCACCGTCAACGCATCGATCCCGAGACGATCGATGATCCGTCGCTCCGCGATATCCTGGAAACTTTGGCGGCCAAGAACGTGCTGGTCGGCCTCTGGCAAGCTTTGTCGCCGTTGGGCATACCGGTGGTGTGGTGCCATCTGCTGGAAGACGAACCGACGGAAACGGTTCTTTTGGATCACCCGGCTGATGGCTCGGCCGCCGGTTTCAGTCCTGCCGGCGCGGCGGCGCACGCCATCTACGAAGCGGCCCAGGCCCGTCTGGCGGCGATCTCGGGCGCGCGCGATGACCTGACGCGCGCGTCCTATCCGAAATACCCCGATCGGCAGATGATTGCAGCGCATCGCCGGCTCCTCCGCGATGGCCCGCGCAGCGTGGATTTCCGCGCGCTCGCCGAGCAGAAGTTCAACACGGCGTCGGATGGGCTGTCGGTCCTCTTGGCAATTCTCGAAGAGAGAGGGTTCGATGCGGTTCACCTAATCCGGCTGGGAACGAAACCGCTCGACGCACTGTCGGTTGTCAGGATTGTCATCCCTGCCTTGCAGCCGCTCTTGCAGGGGTAGGATTATGCGCCCGAAACTCGTCTTCACCGGCCCTACCGTGTCCCATTCCGACGCATTGAACGTCGTCGATGCGGTATGCCTTCCCCCGGCCGTGCAAGGCTCGATCGTTTCGGCCGTGCAGCATTTCGACCCGAGTGCGATCCTTCTCATAGATGGCGGTTTTCAGACCGAGCCGGCGGTTCGGCACAAGGAAATCCTGTGGGCCCTCAGCCGCCGCATTCACGTCGTCGGCGCGGCCAGCATGGGTGCCCTTCGAGCAGCCGAGCTGTTCCCCCATATGCAAGGCGTCGGGCTTATCTACCGATGGTATCGCCGCTTCGCCTTTGCACCCGACGACGCAGTAGCGGTATTGCATGGACCGGCCGAAGTGAATTTCGCTCAATTGACGCATGCGCTGATTGACCTGCGCCGAACCCTTCGCGCTGCTTGCCGGCGCGGCGTGATTTCACCCGAACAGCAGGCGAGGCTCGAGGGTGCGGCAAAGGCCGTCAACTTTCGCGAGCGCACCCTGGCACGGATGGTTCGGGATGCGCACGACGGCAAGGGCGACGTCGAGAAATTGTGCAGGGAGCTCGGCGCGGCTTTCGTCCAGCAAAAAAAGCAAGATGCCCTGCGGGCACTCGAACTTTTGCGGGAGCAAGCATTTGAAAAAGCACACCCCATGCCGGAATTACAGCTAACCTCGGCCTTCTCCAAGGATATGGATGATGCGGGGCTGGCGCTATAGGCCCTGAGTCTCTTGGCGGCCGACGATTTACGTAACGTAAGTGCCGTGATAGCGTGGTAGCGTCAAAGGGGGCCAAGCAATTGGACGCGGTCAATCGTGTCGTTGCGCAAGATCTGTTGCTGGGAACGCGGTTCCTGGTCTACCCGCAGGTCCCTCACCTTTCGGGTTACGGAACGCCCGAAACAGTATGGATTTCTACTCCACCCGATCTGATCCGCTCCGGCCCAGAAGATCACCGCATCTACGTTCGCGATCCGCTCCTCGACAAGGAGCCTTACGACTACCCTTATCTGCCACCGTTTGTCGGCGAAATCTTTCCGCCTGCAGAGGCTGGGTTTGACGGCCATTTCGATCAGCTTTCCCTGACCTCGCGGCAGTTCCTTTCTGCGCACGCTTTCGCCTCGGTCAGCCGCGTGCTGGACATCTGGGAAAGCTACCTCGGCAAACCGATCGTCTGGTATTTTGCCGAGACTTACGAGCGGCTCGAAATCATCCCCTTCGTCGACTGGGAGAATGCGCAATCAGGCTATGGCTATCTGGAGCTCGGCCGAGAGCGCGGCATCGACGGAGGCAACTATCCCTATGCGCTCAACTTCGATGTGATCGCACATGAGGTCGGCCACGCAATCTTGTTTTCGCTGTTCGGGACACCAGCCGGCGGCCTGACTCAAGGCGATTTCGGACCGTTCCACGAGGCCAGCTCGGATCTGGTCTCGCTCTTGTCCTTCCTGAATTTCGACAGCGGCATGGACCGGCTGTTGCGGCACTGCGATGGCAACCTGCTTGTTCTCAATGAATTGAACCGGATTGCCGAACTGACCGGCGATCGGCAGATCCGCCTCGCCAGCAACGCACGCCGCATGTCGGAGGTCACGGCGGAAATCCATGACAGGTCACGGCCATTCACGGGGGCTGTGTTCGACACGATCGTCGACGTCTACCACGCGGCACTGGTGCACGAGGGGTTGGCCGACGAGCGGCTGCTGGGGATAGATATCAAGGATGTCGACCAATCCGACATGCAGCGCATCTCGGATTTCACGTCCCGCGCCTTTCGCGCTCGGCCCTTCATGTTCAAGAGCATGCTGATCAGAGCAAGGGACGAGGTGGCTCTCGCACTTGCTCAGGCATGGCCACGCCTCGATGCGGATGACCTGTCGTTCGAAAAGGCCGCGGGGTTGGTGGTGGATGCCAGCGATCGCGTTGCGCCGATGCTCGCGGAAAAATTCGATGAGAACTTTAGCTGGCGGGAGATCTTGTGAACTGAAGGATGCAGCAAAAAGGAGCGAGGAAAATGAGCGACGACTATCACCGACCGACACTAACGTTTCCATCAGGCGCTTACAACGCAACACAGGTCAGGCTCTATGGCTTGGGGGCGGAAATTGGACTCAGCGTGCCCGGTGCGCCAGCACCCTTTGGGGACACGGGCATGTATGTCGAAACCGCGCCCGGGGAACCCATCACCGATGAGCAACGTGTCAACGCACTTGAAGTGTTGGAGAAATATGACAGCAACAAAGGCCGCCAAGATATAATAAATGGAAATCTTCCATTCCCAAAGATACCAATCAGAGTCTCCTTTCATTTCAAGATAGACCTGAAGAATTTTGGCACTGCGGTTCTTTCAACAGTAGGCAGTACCTTCATGCTCGGATCATCTCCAGAGCAGAAAACATCGTGCGGGATAATTGTCGGTTATGCCTATGAGGGACATACCTACGATTTGCCAAAGCCCAAGATAATGATCATCCCGGCGTTTCCGGAGCCCAAGATTCCGGCCGACGATTCGAATTTTGACGCCAAGGAACCTGAAGGCTACGCGGTTTGGCTCGTCGATAAGCTCGACGAATGCGTGGAGTTGGAGATGAACCAAGGCTTCATTGAACAGCTCGTTCTTGACGCCAACATGCCGGGGAAGCGCTCACCAACAATGTACGCTTCCAAGATGACGATGGGCCACCGCAGCGGAAAGCTGAACGACTAGTCTCTCATGTCCCCTGTCAAGGTTGAAGGCAAGAAGGCTCGCCTGCTTGGCAGGTTTGCCATGCAGTCGGATCGGCTGAAGCTGCACAGGGCTGGGCGTTGAACTCAGAGACGACGGTTGATCAGACTCTCATCCGCGGGTTGGATACCGGCCTTCCGTGTCTTCGTCTCGGATCTGTCCTCGATCCAGGGGGCGGGCTTCCGGCGCATCGGCCCGGCCACATAACTGGCCACGGGAGTTCCCCACCTTGGCCCTACCTCCAAGATCGTCGAGGAAATCAACAGCGGTGATTTTTGATATTTTCACGGTTGTACGCAGGCCCAAGTTCCCGGGGGGAAGTAGCGGTATCCGAGCGCAACCAATGTTTGTCGTTGTCACCGCAGGCGTGTCCGGCAAACGGCATTTTAGCAGTCGCACCAGTCAACGAGTGTGTCAGCTTTGCGAGTGCTACCGCCTGAAACCGGACAGGCAGGAAGCGGCCCCATAGCAGTCATCCGACAACTGTCGGTGACTAAACGCTGCTGAGGTGCATGCGCCCGGTTCTTTCCGCTTTTCTGTGGGGAAATCTGTGGGGTATCGGGAGAAACAGACACCTAAGTGTCTGTTTTTTCTGGTCGGAGTGGCAGGATTTGAACCTGCGACCCCCTCGTCCCGAACGAGGTGCGCTACCAGGCTGCGCTACACTCCGTGACCAGACCGCGGGCTTATAGCCGCCAGACTTGGTTCCTGCAAGCGGCACGGCGGCACTTCTGTCGCATTTCGTCGGCTTTCGTCGAGCATTGCCCGAAAGGCCCGGATTCCCTTCCGGAATAAACGTGGCTTAAAGCCTTGTGTGCTAAGCCGCAGCCCTCGACAATTCGTAATTTCGGCCATTCGGAGTTTCCAGTCTTGTCCTTCAGCATCGTTGGCGACGCCCGGCCCAACAGTTTCGAATTCGAAACCACAGCGCTGATCAAGCCATCCGGCTTTCGCGAATATGATGCGCGCTGGTGGTTCGGCCATCCCGGCTCCGCGCAACGACCGGAACTCAATCTGATCGGCGTCCAGGCGCTCGGCATGGGGCTTGGTACGCTAATCCGCCGTCTCGGCGCCGGTCCCGATATCATTACCGGGCATGATTTCCGCTCCTATTCGCTGTCGATCAAACTGGCCCTGGTGTCCGGTTTGATGGCTGCAGGCGCACGGGTGAGGGACATCGGACTGGCGTTGTCGCCGATGGCGTATTTCGCTCAGTTCGCTTTGGATACGCCCTCGGTCGCCATGGTCACCGCTTCGCACAACGAAAATGGCTGGACCGGCGTCAAGATGGGTGCGGCGCGGCCGCTGACCTTCGGCCCGGGTGAGATGAGCGCGCTGAAAGCAATCGTGCTGTCCGGCGATTTTGACCTTATCGGCGGCGGCTCCTACGATTTCATCCGTGACTTTCGCGCGACCTATCTCGACGATCTGACCCGCGACAAGCGCATCGCCCGAAAACTGAAAGTGGTCGCAGCCTGCGGCAATGGCACCGCCGGCGCCTTCGCGCCGCAAGCGTTGCAGCGCATCGGCTGCGAGGTCATCGCGCTCGACGTCGAGCTCGACCATTCATTTCCGCGCTACAATCCCAATCCCGAGGACATGCGGATGCTGCATGCCATCCGGGACAAGGTGCTGGCATCAGGCGCCGACATCGGCCTTGGCTTCGACGGCGATGGCGACCGCTGCGGTGTCGTGGACAATGAAGGCAATGAAATTTTTGCCGACAAGGTCGGTGTGATGCTGGCAAGGGATATTTCCAGCCAGCATCCCAACTCGACCTTCGTCGTCGACGTCAAATCGACCGGCCTGTTCCATACCGACGCAATGCTGCGCGCCAATGGCGCCGTCACTGACTATTGGAAAACCGGCCATTCCTACATCAAGCGCCGCGTCGCCGAACTCGGTGCTGTCGCCGGTTTCGAAAAGTCGGGTCATTTCTTTTTCAATCCGCCGATCGGGCGCGGATATGACGACGGCCTGGTCACCGCCATCGCCATCTGCCAGATGCTGGATCGCAGCCCGGGCAGTTCGATGGCCGATCTTTATCGCGCGCTGCCGCTGACCTTTGGCACGCCGACCATGTCGCCGCACTGCGCGGACGAGGTGAAGTATGGTGTGGTCGAACGGGTGGTTGCCGATTTTCAGGCCATGAAGCGGGATGGAAGGGTTTTCGCTGGGCAGAAGATCGCAGACCTCATCACCGTCAACGGCGTGCGCGTCGTCGCCGACGACGGCACCTGGGGGCTGGTGCGCGCCTCGTCGAACAAACCGGAACTGGTCGTGGTGGTCGAAAGCCCGGTGTCGTCGCAGCGTCGACGGGAGATGTTCGAGGCTGTCGACGCCGTGCTGCGCCGCAGCTCCGAGGTGGGCGCCTACAACCAGACCTTTTGAATGGTAGTTGAATGACCGAGCGGATCGTCAGTTTTGTCATGAGCGGTGGCGTCGGCTCGCGGCTGTGGCCGCTGTCGCGCGAGGACAACCCCAAGCAGTTCCACGATCTGTCCGGCGACGGCTCGATGCTGGCCAAGACCTTGCGTCGGCTGACCGCCCGGCTGGAAGGCGGAACGCCGATCTTCCTGATCGCCGCGGAGCGCCATGCTGATCGCGTTCACGCCGATCTTGCTGGTCTCGACCTCGCCGGCGGCGGTCCGCTGTTCGAGCCGACCGGGCGCAACACAGCCGCCGCCGTCGCACTGGCGACGCTGCGCACACTGTCTGAATTCGGCGATAGCCTGGTGCTGGTGGTGCCATCGGATCACGAAATATCCACCGCAAGCCAATTCTGGCAGAGCGTAGAAGCCGGCACCGAGGCAGCACGCGAGGGCAGGCTGGTGGTGTTCGGCATCAAGCCGACGCAACCAGAGACCGGCTACGGCTATATCGAGGTCGCGGCCGAAAGCGGCGGCACCTTCGACGTGTCGCGCTTCGTCGAAAAGCCGGATATTGCGACTGCGCAGAGCTATCTCAAGGCCGGAAATTTCTACTGGAACACCGGCATCTTCCTGTTTCGCGCCCGCACCATGCGTGACGCCTTCATAGCGTTGCAGCCGGATATCTGGCAGGCCACCGAAGCAGCCTACAAGGCAGCGACATCGGATCTGTCCGGCCTTTACATGCCGCTGGAACTCTACGCCGCCATTCCGTCGAATTCGATCGACTACGCCATCATGGAGCGGGCAAAAGACATCGCCATGGTGCCGGCCGGCTTCCGCTGGAACGATCTCGGCTCGTGGCAGTCGCTGCTCGATGTCGGCCCCGCCGACGACCGGGGCAATGTCATCATCGGCGATGTCGTCGCTATCGATTGCGAGAATTCCTACATTCGCAGTGACGGCCGCCTGCTGTCGGCGATCGGCATGAAGGACATCGCCATCGTTTCGACATCGGATGC
Source organism: Mesorhizobium sp. M7A.F.Ca.US.010.02.1.1 (assembly GCF_004023085.1). Lineage (NCBI taxonomy): Bacteria > Pseudomonadati > Pseudomonadota > Alphaproteobacteria > Hyphomicrobiales > Phyllobacteriaceae > Mesorhizobium > Mesorhizobium sp. M7A.F.Ca.US.010.02.1.1. Next base: position 150,591 of record NZ_RZRV01000004.1, read on the forward strand.
CACCTTCGTTGCCCCGGTCAGCCACAGTCAACACGTCAAGAAGATCGTCGAGCAGCTCGAAAAATCGGGTCGCCTGGAAACCAGGTTCACGCCGGCGCATGACCGCGTCATCGAAAGCGGCGCCTGGCGCCGGCGCGTGCATCACTGGCTGTTTCAGGAGACCTTGCCGCTGTGGTCGACATCGGGGGTCGACGAACGCCATGGCGGCTTTCACGAAGCGCTCGGCCTGGACGCCTCGCCGTTGATGAAGCCCAAGCGCATGCGCACCATGGCAAGGCAGGTCTATGCCTTCGCCGTCGCGCGGGCGCGGGGCTGGGATGGTCCGGCCGATCGGTTGATCAGCCACGGCATCGCCTTCATGGCCGGCAAGGGCCGCACCGACAAAGGCGGCTGGGTTCGCACGCTGAACGTCGACGGCTCGGTCGCCGACGCCACCGAGGATGCCTACGATCATTCCTGCGTGCTCCTGGCGCTCGCGCATGCGCATATGTCGGGCAATCCCGACGCCTTGCGCCTCGGCGAGGAAACCTTCGCCTTTCTCGATGCGCATCTCGAAGACAGCCGTATGACCGGCTTCCTTGAGACATCGGACGGCAAAGGCGAGCGCCGCTCCAACCCGCATATGCACCTGCTCGAGGCCTTTCTCGCCTGGCACCAGGCGACCGGCGAGCGCGCCCATCTGCGGCGCGCGGCGCGTATCATCGACCTCTTCCGCAGTCATTTCTTCGATCCGGAAAGCTGGACGCTTGGCGAGTATTTCGATGCCGAATGGAAACCCTCCGCCGGCGAGAAAGGGTCATGGACCGAGCCCGGCCACCATTTCGAGTGGGCCTCGCTGCTGGTCGATTTCGCTGGACGCAGCGGCCAGGCCGAGTTGAGCGGATTTGCCAGGAAACTCTACGCCTCGGCCACCGCCAATGGCCTCAACCGCGCCACCGGGCTTGCCTATGGCGCCGTCTCCAGGCAAGGCCTGCCGCTCGACCTGATATCCCGCAGTTGGCCGCAGGCCGAAGCGGTGAAGGCGGCGATCGCGCTGGATGGCTCGGGCGGCCCCGATCTCAAGCCGGAAATCGAAGCGCGCGTCGGCCGGCTGTTTCGCTGGCACATCGACCCGGCGCCGCTCGGCCTGTGGATCGACCGCATCGACGAGCGCGGCCGCTCGCTGGCATCGGACGTGCCGGCCAGCATCTTCTATCATCTGGTCTGCGCGCTGACCCAGTATCTGGACAGCACGGCGGAGAAGGGATGAGGCGTTGGGACAGACGACTGCCAAGGAATTTGTGGACGTTCCGGGTGACACAACTCTCTGGAAGACTCAGGACATTCCGCCACAAAGAATTGATCTTCCATTGGAGGTCGGTGGCCGCTTTCGTTGGTATTACCCAATCTTCGGAATCGCTGCCTTGTTGGCACTGTCCTCTTCGATAAAGTTCTATTTCGTCGCAGTCCAAAATTGGGAGCTCGGAAATTCACTCGACCGAATGGCGTGGGTAGCTGGAGTGATCGGATGCCTTTTTGTCAGCGTTCTCTTTGCGGGAATGTTGGTAAGGATGATAGTCGACGCCGCGAACTCTCTCCCATTGCTCATTCTTACCAGAGAAACGTTGTGGGATCAGCGTCAGTTAGACAAGCCAATCCAATGGAGCGATGTCGAGCGCATAAGGTTTCAGTCCGTCAGGGATACTACGGTCCTGTATCTGAAACTTGCGCAACCGGTGTATGTTAGGAGTGGACTGTTTCGGGTTGGTGGCGCGATAAAGAGCGGGCTCAGGTCAAATATAGTCGTCTTGCTGTCAGACTTGGAGGACGAGGATCTCGTTGAGAAGGTGATCGTCGCCCTTGCTAAAAAAGCCGAAATCTGAATCCATTCAATACGGGCTCGCCACGTCTCCAGTCTCGACATAGATCGACTTCAGCTGCGAATAGAGAGCCAGCGCTGCCAGCGAATTCTCGCGTCCGATGCCTGACTGCTTGAAGCCGCCGAAGGGGATTTCCACCGGCGTCAGATTGTAGGCGTTGATCCAGCAGGTGCCGGCCTGCAGTTCGGCGATGACGCGGTGGGCGCGTGGCAGGTCGCGGGTGAAGACGCCGGCAGCAAGGCCGAATTCGGTGTCGTTGGCGCGGTCGATCACTTCGTCCTCGCCGTCGAATTTCAGCACGCTCATCACCGGCCCGAAAATTTCCTCACGAGCGACACGCATGCCATCGGTGACGCCGGTGAACACCGTCGGCTCGACGAAGAACCCGCCCTGAAAACCCTGCAGTGAAGGCACGTTGCCGCCGCAGGCGAGAACGGCGCCGTCCAGCTTGCCGATTTCGATATAGCCGACCACCTTGTCGTGCTGCGCCTTGGAGACCAGCGGCCCCATCTGGGTTTCGGGATCGAGCGGATCGCCGATGCGGATTTTTTTGGTTCGCTCGACAAGGCGCTCGACGAAGCGGCCGTGGATGCCGCTCTGCACGAAGACGCGCGTGCCGTTGGAACAGATCTGGCCGGTCGAATAGAAATTGCCGAGCATGGCGCCGCCAATGGCGTTCTCGATGTCGGCATCGTCGAACACGATCAGCGGCGACTTGCCGCCGAGCTCCATCGTCGCGTGCTTCATTTTTGAGCCGGCCAGCGACAGCACCTTGCGGCCGGTCGGCACCGAGCCGGTCACCGAGACCTTGGCGACGACATCGTGGCCGACAAGCCCGGCGCCGACATCGCCATAGCCCTGCACGACATTGAACAGCCCGTCGGGCAGCCCGGCCTCGCTGTATATCTCGGCCAGCGCCAGCGCCGACAGCGGCGTGTTTTCCGACGGCTTGAACACCATGGCATTGCCCATGGCGAGCGCCGGTGCCGATTTCCAGCCGGCGATCTGGATCGGGTAGTTCCAGGCGCCGATGCCGACACAGACGCCGAGCGCTTCGCGCCTTGTGTAGGCGAAGGGTCCGCCGAGATCGACCGACTCGCCATTGTAGGCAGCAACCGCACCGCCGAAATATTCAAGGCAGTCCGCTGCCGAAGGGGCGTCCGCCACCAGCGTTTCCTGGATAGCCTTGCCGGTATCCAATGTCTCGATGCGGGCGAGGTCGGCGTTGCGCGCGCGCAATATGTCGGCTGCGCGGCGCAGGATGCGCCCGCGCTCGACCGGCTTCAGCCGCGCCCAGGCGGGCTGCGCAGCGCGGGCTGCCTCGACGGCGAGCTCCAGCACGTTCGGCGTCGCCGAACGCAGCATGGCGATGATCTCACCGGTTGCCGGATAGATGACCGGCAGCGGGGCGCCACCTTCGTCCTCGATGTAGCGTCCGTTGACATAGTGCGATGCCGTGGGCTGAGCGCGCATGGAAGTCTCCAGATTGTCTTTCGCGGCATGCGGATCGTGCAGTCACACGATCATGCTCTATCTGTCCGACGCCTGCCAGCGCGTATTGATCCATGGTTCCTGGTTGGACGGCGCCAGCGGCGTGCGGCCAAGGATGTGATCGGATGCCTTCTCGCCGGTCATGATCGAGGGCCCATTGAGATTGCCGTTGGTGACGCGCGGGAAGATCGAGGAATCGGCGACCCGCAAGCCGTCGACGCCGATGACCCGGCACTCCGGATCGACGACGCTCATCATGTCGTCGGCGCGGCCCATCTTGCAGGTGCCGCAGGGATGATAGGCGCTCTCTGCGTGATCCCGGATGAAGATGTCGAGATCGTCGTCCGACTGCACGTGGCTGCCCGGCGATATTTCCTTGCCCCGATAGGGGTCGAATGCCGACTGGCCGAAGATCTCGCGCGTCAGCCTTATGCAGTGGCGGAACTCCGCCCAGTCGTCAGGATGCGACATGTAGTTGAAGTGGATCACCGGCTTCGATTTCGGGTCCGGCGAGCGCAGCGTCACCGAGCCGCGCGATTTCGAGCGCATCGGCCCGACATGCGCCTGGAAGCCGTGCGACTTGGCCGCCGCCTTGCCGTCATAACGGACAGCCGCAGGGATGAAATGGTACTGGATATCGGGGTAGTCGACGCCGGCGCGCGAGCGCACGAAGGCCGCCGCTTCGAAATGGTTGGTGGCGCCAAGCCCGGTCTTGAGGAACAGCCACTGCGCGCCGATGAGCGCTTTCGAGAACGGATTCAGCACCGAATTGAGCGTGATCGGCAGCAATGATTCCTGCTGGATGTAGAGCTCCATATGGTCCTGCAGGTTGCGGCCGACGCCGGGTCTGTCGGCCACCACGGCAATGCCGTTTTCGCGCAAATGCTCGGCCGGGCCGATGCCGGACAGCATCAGGATCTTGGGCGAGTTGATCGATGATGCGGCAACGATCACCTCACGTCGCGCCTTAACGACCTGAATCTGTTTGAGAGCTTCGATCTCGACGCCGATGGCGCGTTGATTCTCGATGATCACCCGCCGCGCAAAGCCCTTGACCAGACTCACATTTTTGCGCTTCAGCGCCGGTTTCAGATAGGCCGATGCCGCCGACCAGCGGCGACCGCCACTGATGGTCTGCTCCATCGGCCCAAAACCTTCCTGCTTGGAGCCGTTATAGTCGTCGGTCAGCTCGAACCCGGCCTGGCGGCCAGCCTCGACGAAGGCGCCGTAGAGCGGATTTTTACGCGAGCCGCGCTGCACATGCAGCGGCCCGCCGTGACCGCGCCAGCCATCCTCGCCGCCATCCGAGTCCTCCATGCGCTTGAAATAGGGGAGCACGTCGGCGAAGCTCCAGCCGGCCGCACCCTCTTCGGCCCAATGGTCGAAGTCGCGGGCATGGCCGCGCACATAGACCATGCCGTTGATCGAAGACGAGCCGCCGATGACCTTGCCGCGCGGCGTCGCCAGCACGCGGCCGCCGAGATGCGGCTCCGGCTCGCTGGCAAAGCCCCAGTCGTAGAGGCTCATGTTGAGCGGGATCGACAGTGCCGACGGCATCTGGATCAGCGGCCCGATATCGGTCCCGCCGAATTCGATGACGATGACCGAATGCTTGCCGTCCTCCGACAGCCGATAGGCCATGGCCGAGCCGGACGAGCCGGAGCCGATGATGACGAAATCTGCTTCAAGCATGGTTCGTATGTGCCATAAAGTCGGCGAGCGAGACATTGCCGCCGGTAGCCACAACCAGGACGGTTTTGCCCGCCACATTCACCTTGCCGCCGAGCAGTGCCGCCAGCGACGCTGCGCCCGATGGTTCGAGCACCAGCTTCATGCGCTCGAAGGCGATCCGCATGGCACGCCGCACCGATTGGTCGTCGACGGTGATGCCGCGAACACCTGCCGTCTTCACCGCGGCAAACGGAGCATCGCCCGGCCGTCGCGACATCAAACCGTCGCATATCGATTTCGGCCCGATCGGCATCGTCTCGATGCTGCCATGTGCCAGCGACGAGCCCATGCCATTGAAACCTTCCGGCTCGACGCCGATGATCTCTGTGGCGGGCGACAGATAGTGGAAGGCAAGCGAAACGCCGCCGATCAGTCCGCCGCCGCCGACCGAGCAGAACAAAAGATCAGCGCTGGCACCTTTGGCTTCGAGTTGGTCGAGCGCTTCGAGGCCGGCGCCCGCCTGGCCGGCGACGATCTCCGGATCGTCGAATGGATGCAGCAGCGCCAGCCCCTCGGTCTCGGCGATCTCGCGTGCCTTGGCGGCCGCGACTTCCTCACGTGCGCGCTCGCCGTGGTCGGTCAGCACGACACGAGCGCCATAGCCTGCCGTGGCGTCGCGCTTGGCGGCCGGTGCGTCGATCGGCATGACGATGGTGACCGGAATGGCAAGCGCTTGGCCGGCGGCCGCCAGCCCTTGCGCGAAATTGCCGGAGGAGTAGGCGACGACGCCCTTCTTCGCTTCGTCAGCTGAAAGCTGCTTCAGCCGCCAATAGGCACCGCGCACCTTGAACGAGCCGGCCCATTGCAGCGATTCCGGCTTGATGAAGACGCGGGCCGCACCCGTCTCGCGGGCCAGTGCCGTCGATTCCAGCAGCGGCGTGATCTGCGTCGCCCTGGATGTGACGGCATAGGCCTGCTTGAGATGGTCGAGGGAGGGGACGAGAAGGTCTGACATCATTCGCCTCGCGGATACCTTTTGCTCTCTTCGAGATTGTCTAGGTTCATGTGATTGCGCATGTAACGCTCGGACGCTTTTTGCAGCGGCTGGAAATCCCAGGGGTAATAGGCGCCGTTGCGCAGCGCCGGATAGACGACCCAGCGGCGCGCCTGGCTTTCGCGGACAGCGGCGTCGAAGCCGGCCATGTCCCAGCGCGCCTGGACCTTGTCCATGAATACCGCCACTAGGTCCGCATTGGCCGCGTCGTCGGCCAGATTGTCCCGTTCGAGCGGATCGGCTTCGAGATCGAACAGTTGCGGCGGATCGAGTTCGCAATGGACGAATTTGTATCTGCCGTCGCGGATCGCCACCAAAGGCGCGTTGGACCCTTCGGCGGCATACTCCATCAACACCGGCGCGGTGCGCTCAATGCCCTCGGTGAGCGGCAGCAGCGACTGGCCGTCGGTCCACGGCGCGATCGCGGCGATGTCGATGCCGGCGAGGTCGCAAAGCGTCGGTGCCACGTCGAGATTGGAGACCGGCGTCTCGATCAGCCCGGCGTGAACGCCCTTGCCGGCAATCATCAGCGGCACCCGCGCCGAGCCCTCGAAGAAGCTCATCTTGAACCACAGGCCGCGCTCGCCGAGCATGTCGCCGTGGTCCGAGCAGAACAGGATGATTGTGTCGTCGGCCATGCGGGTGCGCTCGAGAACATCCAGGATCTCGCCGAGCTTGTCGTCGACATAGGAGATGTTGGCGAAATAGCCCTGCCGCGAACGACGCACCTGTTCCGGCGTGATCTCGAAAGAAGGATAGTCGCTGGCGTGGTATAGCCGCCGGGAGTGCGCATCCTGCTCGTCATGCGCGATGAACCCGGTTTCCGGGTCCAGCGCCTGGCAGTGCTTGTAAAGATCCCAATACTGCTTGCGCGCGACATAGGGATCGTGCGGGTGCGACAGCGATACGGTGAGGCACCAGGGCCGATGGTTCGCATCATCCTGTTCGCGCGAAAGCTGATAGAGCTTCTGCGTGGCCAGGAACACGACCTCGTCGTCATACTCCATCTGGTTGGTGATCTCGGCGACGCCTGCGCCGGTCACCGAGCCCAGATTGTGATACCACCAGTCGATACGCTCGCCGGGCTTGCGGTAATCCGGCGTCCAGCCGAAATCGGCAGGATAAATGTCGGTCGTCAGCCGCTCCTCGAAACCGTGCAACTGGTCCGGCCCGACGAAATGCATCTTGCCCGACAGGCAGGTGTAGTAGCCGGCGGCGCGCAAATGATGAGCGAAGGTCGGGATCGATGAGGCGAATTCGGCCGCATTGTCATAGACGCCGGTGCGCGACGGCAATTGCCCGCTCATGAACGAGGCACGGCCCGGCGCACAGAGCGGCGACGCGGTATAGTTGTTGGCAAAGCGCGCCGAACGCGCGGCCAACGCTTTCAGATGCGGTGTGTGCAGAAACTCTGCCGGCCCGTCCGGAAACAGGGTCCCGTTGAGCTGGTCGACCATGACGATCAGAAAATTGGGTCGCTTGATTGTCACTGTTTGCGCCGCCCGCCAAGTTTGGTTTCGAGATAGTCCTCGACCAGCGCGATCGCGGTCGCGGCATCGGGCACGCCGTCCTTCAGCGCCCGCCTGATGTAGAGCCCGTCGATCATTGCCGCTGTCGCTTCGGCGGCGCGGTCGGCTTCGGCTCTGGGCAAGATGCCGACAAGCCCGCTCATCAGGTTCGAATGCAGTCGCCGCGCATAGACCCTGAGCAGTCGGCGCAACGCCGATGATTTCTGCGCCTCGACATAGAAGGCGAGCCAGGCGGCGATGGTTTCCGGCTGGAACTGGATGTCGGAGAAGTTGACGGCGACCACCGCCGAGACGCGCTCGCGCGCGGTGTTGGCCGAACCAAGGGCGCGCAACGTGTCGGCGGTCAGTTCGGCCAGGATGTGGCGCATCGTTGCCAGCAGCAGCTCGTCCTTGGCGCCGAAATAGTGATGGGCAAGGGCCGACGAAACCCCTGCGCGCCCGGCGATTTCGGACATGGTCACGTCGAGCGAGCCGCGCTCGCCGATCGCCGAGATCGTCGCGTCGATAAGCGCCTTGCGGCGCAGCGGTTCCATTCCGATTTTCGGCATCTTGCAATGATCCCTTTCGAGTAGGATTATTTTTTATTGACGGGTCAATCAACAAAAAAATCAGCACTGGCGTCGCCTGTACCAAGCGATTGTCTGCTCCCAGCCCTTCACGAGGCGAGCAGGATTGTTTATATTTGAACAATAGAGGCGAAATGCGCCGTGGCCCACATGCTAGGCTGGCGCCAAGGATGGAGACCGCCATGACCGCATGCATCGTTGGCTGGGCGCATTCGCGCTTCGGCAAGCTCGAGGGCGAAACGCTCGAGAACCTCATCGTCAAGGTCGCTACGGACGCGCTCGACCATGCCGGCATCGGTCCCGACGAGGTCGACGAGATCGTGCTCGGCCACTTCAATGCCGGCTTTTCGGCACAGGATTTTACCGCCAGCCTGGTGCTGCAGGCCGACGACCGGCTGCGCTTCAAGCCGGCGACGCGCGTCGAGAACGCTTGCGCCACCGGATCGGCGGCGGTCCGCCAGGGCATCCGTGCCATCGACGCGAATGCCGCTCGCATCGTGCTGGTGGTCGGCGCGGAGCAGATGACGACAACGCCGGGGCCGGAGATCGGCAAAAACCTGCTCAAGGCGTCCTATCTGCCCGAGGACGGCGAGACACCGGCGGGTTTCGCTGGCGTCTTCGGCAAGATCGCGCAGGCCTATTTTCAGCGCTACGGCGACCAGTCGGATGCGCTGGCCATGATTGCCGCCAAGAACCACAAGAACGGCGTCGATAATCCCTATGCGCAGATGCGCAAGGATTTCGGCTATGAGTTCTGCCGCCAGGAGAGCGAGAAGAACCCCTTCGTTGCCGGTCCTCTGAAGCGCACCGACTGCTCGCTGGTCTCCGACGGCGCCGCCGCCCTTATCCTTGCCGACACCGCCACGGCGCTGAAGATGCGCCGTGCCGTTGCCTTCCGCGCCAACGAGCATGTGCAGGATTTCCTACCGATGTCGAAGCGCGACATCCTGACCTTCGAAGGCTGCGAGCAGGCCTGGACCCGGGCGTTGAAATCGGCCGGCGTGACGCTCGACGATCTGTCCTTCGTCGAAACGCATGACTGCTTCACCATTGCCGAATTGATCGAATATGAGGCGATGGGCCTGGCCAAGCCGGGAGAGGGGGCAAAGCTGGCGTTGGACGGCACAACGGCCAGGGATGGTCGCCTGCCGGTCAATCCCTCCGGCGGGTTGAAGGCCAAGGGCCATCCGATTGGCGCCACGGGCGTGTCGATGCATGTCTTGTCCGCCATGCAGCTTGTCGGCGAGGCCGGCGGCATCCAGGTGCCGGGCGCAAAACTTGGCGGCATCTTCAACATGGGCGGTGCGGCGGTGGCCAACTACGTTTCCATTCTCGACCGGATCAGATAAACCGCCCGCATTTACGGGAGGGTTCATGACAAATCCGGTTCTGATCGAAGTCTTGCGCGGCGCGATCGTCGAGAGCGCGCATCGCGGCTCGGTCGCGGTCTTCGATGGCGACGGCAAGCCCGTCTGGGAGATCGGCGACACGGCCAAGCCGGTGTTTCCGCGCTCCGCCGTCAAGGCGATCCAGGCACTGCCATTGGTCGAAAGCGGGGCGGCGGATGCCTATGGCTTCGGCAACCGCGAACTGGCGCTCGCCTGCGCGTCCCACTCGGGCGAGCCGGCCCATGTCGACCTTGCGCGCTCCATGCTGGCCAAGGCCGGGCTGGACGGATCGGCGCTCGAATGCGGCACGCATTGGCCGTCCAATCATGACGCCGAGATTGCGCTCGCCCGCGCCGGCGGTTCGCCGAACGCATTGCACAACAATTGTTCCGGCAAGCATTCCGGCTTCCTCTGCACATGCGTCCACGCCGGCATTGCGCATCGCGGCTATGTCAAGCCGGGGCACGGCTTGCAGGTAATGGTGCGCGACGCCATGCAGTCGGTGACGGGTGCTGTCCACGGCGTTGATGAGCGAGCCACCGATGGCTGCTCAATCCCGACCTATGCGGTGCCGCTCAGGAGCTTCGCGCTCGGCTTTGCCCGCATGGCCACGACCAATGGTTTTGGTCCCGAGCGAGCCAAGGCCGCGAGGCGGCTGCTGGCCGCCTGCATGGCCGAGCCTTTCTTCGTTGCCGGCACCGGCCGCGAAGATGTCGCGCTGATGCAGGCCGCGCCAGGGCGGATTTTCACGAAAGGCGGCGCCGAAGGCGTCCACTGTGCCGCAATTCCGGAACTTGGCCTCGGCATCGCGCTCAAATGCGACGATGGCGCCGGCCGCGCCGGCGAAGCCATGGTTGCCGCCGTCCTTGCCAAACTGTTGCGCGCCGACGAGGCCTTGGCGTTCAAGCTGAGCGAATTGGCAAACACGCCCATCGAAAACCGCAACGGTGCCAAGGTCGGGGCGCTGAGGCCGACAGCAGCCCTCAACTGACGTGATTGCGCTCGACGGTCAGATGCGCATAGCCGCTATCGTTTGACGAGGCGAGATCGCCTGTCGCCGGGTCGGCCCAGCGCTGCCCGACAACCGCTCCGTTCAGCGCGCCGTCGATGACATTGTCTGAAATGACGGCCGTACCGGCGCCCTCGACCACGGATACGACGATGCCGGTTCCGGCCTTGCGGATGATGTTGCCGGTGGCGACGACATTGCGCAGGTACGGGCCCCAGCCGATCTGCATGCCATAGAGCGGCGTGTTCTCGATGACGTTGTTGGAAACGGTTGTGTCGGCTTCGACGCCGATGCCAACGCCAAACCCTGGCGAGTCGGCGGGGTAGGGGCCGCTGGTCGACAGATTGCGCACAATGTTGCCCGAGCAGACGCCCATGCGGCCGCCTTCGTTGAAATTGACGATCGAGATGCCGTTGGCGGCACCGTCGACGATGTTGTTGCTGATGATGGCGCCTTCGAACGAGAATTCGGAATAGACCGCCGTTTCGCCCGAGCGCGAGCAGGTGTTGCCCGATATCTGCAGGTTGCTGGCGCTGTTGGCCCGGATCGCCGAGAAGGCGCAGTCCGAGACGATGTTGCCCGAGATGACGACATTGCCGGCGCGAAAGGCATTGATGCCGTTGCCGTTCTGCCCGGTTCCGCCGCCGCGTGCCTGGATCCGTTGGACGCGGTTGCCGGTGACCATGGTGCCGTCTTCCGCCGCCTGCCAGCGGTGCACGAGGATGCCGCCATTGGCGCAATCGGAGACGGTGTTGCCCGTGATAGACAGCCCGCCAGCCTCGACCGAGTAAATGCCGGCATCGGCGGCACCCGATATCTCGCTGCGCTCGACCCCGCCCGCCGCATGTTCCAGCGCCAGTCCGTTCTTGCCGCTGCCGGTGATCTGGCAATTGTCGATGGCGAGGTGCGCGATACGGCGCAGATCGAGCAGCCCTTGCGTGTAATCGCCCATCGTGCGGTTCGAACCATCGAAGACCAGACCGCTGAGTTCGATATGGTCGGCCTGTTCGGCCATGAACAGGTGGCCGTCACCGCCGTAAACGATGCGCGTCGCGCCCGGCACGCCGGAAAGACGCACGCGGCCGGGCAGCGAAAGATTGGAGACGACATAGGTGCCGGGCGGCAGGAATATCGGCATGTCGCGGCTGTTTGCGTCACGCAGGAGTTTGGCGAAGGCCTTGCTCTGATCGTCTGATGTGCCGGGCTGCACGCCGAGGTCGGTGGCATTGATCGAGCCGCGGATCGAGGCTTTCTCGATGCCAGTCAGGTTTGCGGCCACCGCCTTGCCAAGCGCAAGCCCCATGACGGCAAAGCCGGCGGTCCCGGTCAGCAGCGTTCGTCTGTTCAACATCGGCACAGAATCCCAGCGTTCAAGCCTGCTTATCGCAGGAATCGTGCCAGCCGTTCTGTCTCTCCTGCCGAGCGCGCGACAATGGCTTGTCGAGCAGCTTCTGCGGGCCTAAGTTCAGGAAATGAGCAGAGCTTTCACGCGCGAGGAAGACAGCGAAAATGCCATCCCCGGCGTCGGTGAACGGCCAGTCAGCCACCATCGCAATCTGGTGACAGAACGCGGCCTGACGCAGATTGAGGACAATCTCGCCGATCTGCGCGATATCTTGGCGAAGGCCGAACGCAAAGCCGACCGCGAGCGCATCGCGGTCGTGTCGCGCGACCTGCGCTATTGGACCGCCCGGCGTGAAAGCGCCGAACTCTCCGTACCGGAGCCGGGCAGTAACCTTGTGCGCTTCGGCATGGGCGTCACGATCGAGAGCAATGACGGCAGGAAGGTGCACTGGAAGATCGTCGGCGAGGACGAGGCCGATCCGGCCAAGGGCACGATTTCCCATGTGTCACCGATGGCTGTCGCCCTGTTCGGCAAGAAGGTCGGCGACTTGGCCAGCGTCAACGGCAAGGAATGGGAAATCGTCAAGCTTTCCGATGGCTAGTCTTCAAGCTTGACGACATGGTCGCGGAAGAAAGCGGCTGCACCGGCTTCATCGATCTCGCTGGCGGCAACCATCATAACCAACTGGATGATATCCGCAGGATCGGCTTCAATGCTCAACCCGTTGAAGTAGAGAAACAAGTCTGCTGCGGCAAAAGCAGTGCGTTTGTTGCCGTCAACGAAGGGATGGTTCTTGGCGATACCGAAGAGATACGCCGATGCTAATTCGCAGAGATCGGGCTCTCCATAGCTCTCTCTCTGTTGCGGCCGGTGGAGCGCCGATTCCAGCATACCCTCATCGCGGATGCCCGGCGCGCCACCGTGAAGGCGCAATTGCTCAGTGTGAAGCGCCTCGACAAATTCTCGCGAATGATGCTGACTCACTTCGCTAGTGCGCGATAAGCAACTTCATATTTTTTCATCCGTTCGCGAGCTACCTTCATTTTGTTCTCAAATTCTTCAGGATCGCTCGCAAGCCGACGAAGCCGAAGCTCGCCTGCGTTCTCGGCGGCAACAAGCGTATCCCCTGCTCGAACATTTAGCCGGTCAAGCATTTCCCGGGGCAAAATCACGCCTTCGGAATTGCCGATTTTGCGTACGGTAATGTTCATTTGTGACCTCCTTCAGTCTCCTCCTGCACGGCTAGTGGACTTGAGTTAACGCTCAAGTCCACTAGCCGTGCAGGAGGAGACACTCTATATGCTGTTGCAACAGTGATTATAACGACAAGCGTTGAATGTCAAGCCAGCAGCCGGTCCAACAAACGATCCGCTGCTTCCGGTATGACCGTGCCCGGCGGGAAGATCTCGGCAGCTCCCGCCTGCCGCACCGCGTCATAGTCTTGCGGCGGGATGACGCCGCCGGCGACGATCAGCATGTCGCCGCGGCCGAGCTTTTTCAGCGCGTCACGTAGTTCGGGGATCAGCGTCAGATGTCCCGCCGCCAGCGACGAGGCGCCGACGATGTGGACGTCCTGTGCGACCGCCAGCCTGGCGATCTCATCCGGTGTCTGGAACATCGCGCCGACGGTGACGTCGAAGCCGAGATCGGCGAAGGCCGTGGCGATGACCTTCTGGCCACGGTCGTGGCCGTCCTGACCCATCTTGGCGACCAGGATGCGCGGCTTGCCGCCGGTCTTCTTCTCGAAGGCGTCAAGCTTGTCCTGCAGACCCTCGACCACGGGATGATCGCCAAGCGCCTTGCGATAGACCCCGGAAATGGTCTGCACCGTGGCGACGTGGCGCCCAAACGCCCTTTCCAACGCGAATGAAATCTCGCCGACCGTGGCATTGGCGCGCGCGGCTCGGATGGCGAATTCCAGCAGGTTTTCATTGCCTTGCGCGGCACGGGTCAGCGCATCGAGCGCGCTTTCGACGGCGGCGACGTCGCGCGTGCCCTTCAGCCGTTGCAGCTTCGACAATTGCCGCGCCCTGACTTCGGCATTGTCGATCTTCAGCACGTCGACCTCGATGTCGGACTCGGGCCGATGGGCATTGACGCCGACCAGCATCTGCTCACCGGAATCGATGCGCGCCTGCGTGCGTGCGGCGGCTTCCTCGATGCGCAGCTTGGGTATGCCCTGTTCGGTCGCAGCGGCCATGCCGCCGAGCGCCTCGACCTCCTCGATATGGGCAAGGGCGCGCGCCGCCAGATCATGCGTCAGCCGTTCGAGATAGGCCGAACCGCCCCACGGGTCGATGATGCGCGTGGTGCCGGATTCCTTTTGCAGGATGAGCTGCGTGTTGCGGGCGATCCGCGCCGAATGGTCGGTCGGCAGCGCCATCGCCTCGTCGAAGGAATTGGTGTGCAGCGACTGGGTATGGCCCTGCGTTGCAGCCATCGCCTCGATCATGGTGCGGATGATGTTGTTGTAGGGATCCTGCGCCGTCAGCGACCAGCCAGAAGTCTGGCAATGGGTGCGCAGCGACAGCGAGCGCTCGTCCTTGGGCGAAAAATTCTTCTGCATCAGGGTCGCCCACAACAGGCGCGCAGCCCGCAGCTTGGCGACTTCCATGAAGAAATTCATGCCGATGGCCCAGAAGAAGGACAGGCGAGGCGCAAAGCGGTCGATGTCGAGGCCCGCCGCGACGCCGGCGCGGGCATACTCGATGCCATCGGCGATCGTGTAGGCGAGCTCAAGGTCGGCCGTCGCGCCGGCCTCCTGCATGTGATAGCCGGAGATCGATATCGAATTGAACTTCGGCATGTTCTTCGATGTGTATGAGAAGATGTCCGACACGATCCGCATCGAAGGTTTCGGCGGATAGATGTAGGTGTTGCGGACCATGAATTCCTTCAAAATGTCGTTCTGAATGGTCCCGGCGAGATACTTCTGCGCAACGCCTTGTTCTTCCGCAGCGACGATGTAAAGCGCCATGATCGGCAGCACCGCGCCGTTCATCGTCATCGATACCGTCATCTCGTCGAGCGGAATGCCGTCGAAGAGCTGCCGCATGTCGAGGATGGAATCGATGGCGACGCCCGCCATGCCGACATCGCCGGCAACGCGCGGATGATCGCTGTCATAGCCGCGATGCGTGGCGAGATCGAAGGCGACCGACAGCCCTTTCTGGCCGGCGGCAAGGTTGCGTCGGTAAAAAGCGTTGGAATCTTCGGCCGTCGAGAAACCGGCATATTGCCGGATCGTCCAGGGCTGCTGGACATACATGGTCGGGTAGGGGCCGCGCACGAAGGGCGGCAGGCCGGGATAGGTGTCGAGATGCGGCAGCCCCTTGAGATCGCTTTGATTGTACAGATGCTTGGCAATGAGCCCTTCCGGCGTGGTCCGCTGGCCTTTGACCTCGACAGGCGTGCGGCGTGGCGGGATCCAGCCGATCTGGCCGAAGTCCGGGATCAAGAGCCGGCTCCGATCGATTGGTCGATGCGGACTGGAAACAGCGGCTCGCAGACGGCAACGCCTTCGGTGAAGGCCGGTCGCCGTTCCGCCGCCAGCGTCTCGACCGGGCGTTCGTCTTTTGATGGATAGAGCGTGGTGCCGATGATGGCCCGTTCACCTGTGCGGTAGGCTGCATTGCGCTGCTCCGCCGCTGCGTGGACGCGCTTCTGGATGTGTCCGTCCTGAAGGCTGGACAGGACACCGCCCTCGGCTTCGATCGTCTGCAATTCCGCCCAGGCCAGCTCGCACAATTCCATGGTCAGCGCCTCGACAGCGCCGGAACCATAGGCGGGATCGGCGACATGATCGATATGGCTTTCATTGGCCATGATCAGCTGCGTGTTGCGGGCAACACGACGTGCAAAACCCGCCGGCAGACCATGCGCGATCGTGTGCGGCAGGATGGAGATCGAATCGGCGCCGCCGCACGCCGCAGCAAAGCATGCAATGGTGGTGCGCAGGATGTTGGTCTCCGGGTCCATCGCCGTCATCATGCGAAACGAGGTCTCGGCATGGATACTGGCCGTGGATGTCGGGATCGAACAAGCCTCCTGCACCCGCGCCCAGAGCCTGCGCAGCGCCCGCATCTTGGCTATCGACAGCAACTGGTCCTGGTCGACGCTGAGTGCAAAACCGATATGAGGTGCGGCATAGACAAGCGGCTGCCGCGCCGTCTCGAACATTCTGAGGTAGGAGACAGCCGAAGCCAGCATGATGCCAAGCTCCTGCGCTTCCGTGGCGCCGGCATTGTGGAACACGCGCCCGTCAGCTTCCAGCAGCACGCCCGGAACGCCCATCGCGAAGAAATGCGCCAGCGACTGCGGCATGGAGGCCTGCAGCGCCTCGATCGACATGCGCAGCCGACCGGTTCCCGCGAAGATCGCCGCTGGATCGATGCCGAAGGAGAGGTTGAGTTTTGCCGGGTCCGACCGCCGCTTGCTCAGGAAAGCGACCAGCCAGTCGGCCACGGCGCGGCTCCAGGGATGGGCGTCGATGCGAACCTGGATGCGGTTGAGCGGTATGCCGTCCAGCACCGCCTCCAACGCCTCCGCCGTTCTCGGCAAGCCGTATCCGAACGCGTTCGGCGCCCCCTCGAAGACCAGCGACAATCCCGTGGCACCCTGTGCCACATCCTCCAGCGCTTGGCTTCTGGCGCGGTTGGTGTCGGGATCGTCGACTCGCTGGCTGACGATCCATGGCGATTTCGGGTTTGCGCGCACGGTCGGTTCCGCCGCGGTGCTGCGATCGTAGAGCGGTTCGATACGGATGTTGTCGTCGCTGTGCGAGACCAGCCTTTCCTCGAAAGAAGCGCCTGCCAAAGCCTTTTCCGCCAAGGCGAGCCATCGCTGGCGCTCGATGTTTTCGGGTTCCACGTCCTGGATCAAGGCTCCGGCGCCCATCCGTCCTCCTCGTTTCATGCGGCCGCACCGGCCGGGAGCGGTCCAGTCTACGGTCCCCGGTCCGATATCGCAATGCAATGCGCTTCCAGAGACCGGATTCGATCCATCAGATATAGGTCAGTCCGCGAGGACGACGATTGCCAAACAGCGGCAAAATCCGCAAGCTCCAAAAACCCGATTTGAACGAATGGGGCCGATTTGGACGAATGGCCCGGATTTGGACGAATGGCCCCGATTTGGACGAATGGCCCCGATTTGGACGAATGGCATTGTCGCTGTGCAATGGCCTCACTATACCTGCGGCAAGGCCACTGGCTTTAGACACATCAGTTTGCGGAGACCGTGCATATGGCTGACGACAGCAGTATTTTCATCGGCGCCAGCCGCAAGCCCGACGACAGCTATCAGCGTGCCGAGCAGCTGTTGCTGCAATATGGGAATCGTCATGGCCTGGTGACGGGCGCCACCGGTACCGGCAAGACAGTCACCTTGCAGATCCTGGCCGAAGGATTTTCCAACGCCGGCGTGCCGGTGTTCTGCGCTGACATCAAGGGGGATCTGTCGGGCATCGCGATGATGGGCACGGCACAGGATTTCCTCGTCAAGCGGGCCGAACAGGTCAAGCTCGATCCTTATGACTTCCAGGAATTCCCCGTTATCTTCTGGGACTTGTTCGGCGAGCAGGGTCATCCGATCCGCGCCACGGTCTCGGAAATGGGGCCGTTGTTGCTATCGCGCCTGATGAACCTGACCGAGGCGCAGGAAGGCATCATGAACATCGCCTTCCGCCTGGCTGACGAGGAAGGCCTGCTGCTGCTCGACATGAAGGACCTGCAGGCGCTCTTGGCCAACATCGCCGAGCGTGCCGACGAGATCGGCTCACGCTACGGCAATGTGACGAAGCCATCGGTCGGGGCGATCCAGCGCACGCTGCTCGTCCTGGAGCAGCAGGGCGCGGCGAACTTCTTCGGCGAACCGGCACTGCGTATCGCCGATATCATGCGCACCACCCGCGACGGACGCGGGGCCATCAGCGTGCTTGCCGCCGACAAGCTGATGATGAATCCGCGGCTCTACGCGACCTTCCTGCTATGGCTGATGTCGGAACTGTTCGAGGTGCTGCCGGAAGTCGGCGACCCCGACAAGCCGAAGCTGGTGTTCTTTTTCGACGAGGCGCATCTTCTGTTCGACGAAGCACCCAAGGTGCTGATCGATCGCGTCGAACAAGTGGTCCGACTGATCCGCTCGAAAGGCGTCGGCGTCTATTTCGTCACGCAGAACCCTTTGGATATCCCTGAAAAAGTCCTGGCCCAGCTCGGCAATCGCGTCCAGCACGCGCTGCGCGCCTATACGCCGCGTGAGCAGCAGGCAGTCCGGACGGCAGCCGAGACGTTCCGGCCAAATCCCGATTTTGACTGCTTGACCGCCATTACCCAGCTTGCCACAGGCGAAGCGCTGGTCTCGACGCTGGAGGCCAAGGGTGTTCCGTCCATGGTGCAGCGGACGCTTATCCGCCCGCCATCCTCGCGGCTTGGACCCATAACTGCCGCTGAGCGGCAAAAGCTGATCCAGGAAAGCCCGGTCGCCGGCCAGTACGATCAGGCCGTCGACCGCGAATCGGCTTTCGAAATGCTGCAAAAAAAGGCCAAGGACGCGCAGGATGCCGAAGAGCAGGCCCAGCAGGCCGGCAGCGGCGGCTCGCGCTGGACCATTCCGGGCTTCGGCAATGACGATCCCGCGCCGCAATCGGGTGGCAGGCGCACATCTGCACCGCGCCCGTCCAACCGCCAGACGGTGGCCGAGGCGGCGATCAAGTCGGTGGTGCGCTCGGTCGGCTCGTCGGTCGGAAGGGCAATCGTGCGCGGGATATTGGGCAGTCTTTCCAGGGGGCGGTGAGCTTCGGATCTGAGGCAGAGGCATCCGCTTTGGCGAAATGCCCGTGGCTTGAAGCCGCATCGGATAGGCGGCATTGAGCCGGTTTTGGCGGACAGACGTTGGTTGGCCGGTTCGAGGAGGGCCCGAACCGACCTTTTCTGCGTCAGGTCGCTTCGAGCACCATGTTGAGTGGGGTCTGGGCAGCCCGCCGGACACGAGAGAACCCACCCGACCGGATCACTTCCGTCAGCCGGTTCTCTCCTGCTTGAGCTCCGAGCGCGAGGCCCGTCTCCTGTGCCAGTGATGTGGGAACGCAGATCATCGTCGAGGCCGAGTAGTACAGCCGTCCGACCGGATTGATATTTTCCTCCAGAGTATCTCCCGCCATGGGTTCGACGATCATCCAGGTGCCGCCCTCTTTTAGCGATTTGCGAATATGCACCGCCGCGGCCTTTGGGTCGCCCATATCGTGCAGGCAGTCGAAGCAGGTGATCAGATCGAAGCCACGCCCGCCAAAATCTTGCGCCCGGCCGACCTCGAAATTCAGGTTCGTCAGTCCGTACGACCGGGCATGCGCGGTCGCGGCGGCAATCGAGGCCGGATGGAAGTCGTAACCTATGAAGCGGGAGGCGGGGAAGGCCTGCGCCATCAGGATCGTCGACAGACCGTGCCCACACCCAACGTCGGCCACCGATGCCCCTGCCTTCAACGTGGCGACGACACCGTCAAGCGCCGGCAGCCAGTCCTTCACCAGGGCATTGACATAACCCGGCCGAAACAGACGTGACACGGCGCAAAACAGACACCCTGCCTGATCGCCCCAGGCAACGCCTCGCCCGGTCCTGAAAGCCGATTCCACTTTTGGCTGGTTCTCGACCATAGCAGCCGCGGTGTCGAAACCGCCAATCAGATGGACCGGGCTGTCGGGTTCGGCAAATACGAATGACTGCTCGGGCGTCAGCGAAAACCGTCCATGTTCATAGTGCACGTAGCCGGACGCCGCCTGCGCCGACAGCCATTCGCGAACGTAGCGACGCGCGCATCCTGCAGCATCGGCAAGTTCGTTGGCCTTCGCAGGGCCGATTTCCTTGAGCGTTTTGTAGAGACCCAGCGCATCTCCGATCCGAACCAACGGCACGCTGACCGCGCCACCAAGGTCGCCCAGAACGCGGCCTACCAATTCATTGAGCCTGGTTTCATTGAGTTGCGTCATGTCGGGTTCCTCCTGATCTTCGGACGACGGCTTGTCGCTCCGCCGATTCCGAGGATGAGACCCCCTCTGATGATGGGCATGATGCAGCAGTCCCGTGGGGGAAGTGAAAGCGAATGCAAATAGGGACAGAAGTCCCTTATTTGTGGTCTGCGAGGAACTCAATCGGGCTGGGGCGCTCGCTCTCTGTCGGACAGCGTCATCACGATTGCCTGCGATCGGCTGTGGACGCCGAGCTTGCTGAAAATCATCGACAGTTGATTGCGCACGGTCTTCACGCTCTTGCTCAAGCGCTGCGCGATCGCGCGGTTGTCCAGCCCCTGTTTGACCAGATCCAGAAGCGCCGCCTCGGCAGGTGTCAGGCCGGCCTCTCGGATTGCGCGCGGCTGCCTGGGCCGCTCATGTCCGAGGAAGGCATCGAGTTCATCCTGGAACACCTTCTAGGCTGGCTCGGTCGGCAGGAGAACATGATTCTTGCTTTCAAGCGGCAGGAAGCGCGCTCCAGGGATCGCTGCGGCAAGCTTGCAGCCTTCATCGAACGGCACGCGCATGTCCCCGCGGCTGTGCGCGATCAACGTCGGGACGCGGAGTTTCACCGCGAGGTCGAGGACGTCGATCCCCTGCATCTGCCAGAGCAGGCGGGCGGCTACGTCGGCGCTTGCCGTCACGCGCTCAAGATCGCCCCACCAGCGGTGCTGTTCTTGTGTCCCGTTGGGAATGAAAAGGTTGGTGAAGAACTGGCAGAACGCAGGATTTTCGCGTCCCCAGCCAATGCGCACGAAATTGACGAGTGTTTCGGCTTCCAACCGCTCGGCCTCGGTCTGCGCTCGAACTCTCGCACCCTGGCCGTAGGCATTCAGCAGCACCAGATGCGACACCCGCTCAGGATGCCGCAGCGCATAGGCGATGCTGAGAGCGCCGCCTTGCGAAAGACCGAGCAGAACGAAACTTGGCTGCTCGATGGTCGCCGTCACGGCGTCCAGGTCTGCGTGCCACGCTTCGATCGAGAGGTCGGCGACATGGCGATCCGACAGACCGCAACCGCGTGGATCGTAGCGCACAAACTGGTTGTGGGCCGAAAGGGCCTGGAGCCATGGCCGCCAAACCGGGCTTTCGAGATCATAATCGACATGGCTCAGCCAGTGCGCCGCCCGAACGATCACCTTGCCTTCCCCGCATGATGCGACAGCGATGCGGGTACCGTCCTCGGACGTGCAGAACCGTATGCTCTGGCTGAGTTTCATCACCACAGAATATCGCAGTGGGCCGCCACGCGACAGACCGGTCTCCGCCGATGCAGAATCGGTTCCGTTTCAGAGAGACAATCCGGTGAAGGAGCGTCGTAACCGCCGCCCCTTCGCCTGCTCAGAAGATCGAATTGGTAATCGCCTTGACCGGTCCAAGTAGCACCGAACCGTCCGGCACGCCGGCGTCGATCGGGATCGCCTGTCGGTTGGCCGTCGCCACCATGGGTTGGCTGGCGTCGCTGGTCACGACGACCGGCGTCTTCGAGGGCACGCGATCATAGAGGTCGATAATGTCCTGGTTCATCAGACGCACGCAGCCTGACGATACCGACTTGCCGATCGACCGCCATTCAGGCGAGCCGTGCAGACGATAGAGCGTGTCGACATTGCCCTGGAACAGATAGAGCGCGCGTGCGCCGAGCGGGTTCTTCAGGCCGCCGGGCATGCCGCCATTGTCGGCGCTGTAGGGCTTCAATTCCGGCTGGCGGGCTATCATTTCGTCCGGCGGCGTCCACTTTGGCCATTTCTGCTTCCACTGAACGACGGCGTCGCCGGACCACTCGAAACCGGCGCGGCCAAGGCCGACGCCGTAGCGTATCGCCTGACCGCCTGGACGAACCAGATAAAGGAAGTGGCCGGTGGTATCGACGACTATGGTTCCCGGCTTCTGTCCCGTCGGGTCGGGAACGATCTGACGCAGGAACTGCGGATCGATCTTGTCGACGGGGATGGCCGGCAAATCGAAGCCGCCGTCGCTGACTGCCGCGTACATCGTCACATAATCGGTCAGGGGCGGTTCGACATAGGCTGGCGGCGGCGGCTCGACCGGGCCCGGCCCGGTAGTGGCGCATGCGGAAACCGCGATCGAAGCGGCGCCCAGGGCTGCGGCGTTGAGAAAGCCGCGACGGCTCAGGCGAAAAGATTCGATTTCGGTTATGGACATGGTTGCCTTCTTTAAGTCTCAAATCGCAACAAAGCGTGAATTCGCACAGTTCCGCGGGGTGCCTGACAACACCTGGGGCGATAGGCGGTTCCGATTCTGGCCCGAACGTGGGCAAACAAAGGCGAAGCTGTGACCGAGCCGCTACTGTGGCGCCAGAGACACAGGTCTCCTAGCTGCCGGGCACAAGGGCTTCGAGCGACGGCAGGATAAGGGCCGGTGGGAAGTCCGGATATTCTTCGGGCTGGTTGGAGCGGTTGATCCACACCGTGCGAAAACCGAATTTGGTGGCGCCTGCAATGTCCCAGCGGTTGGAGGACTGGAAGGAAACCGCGCCGGGGTAGAGGCGCCAGCCGGTGGCGACCATATCGTAGACAGCCGGATCGGTCTTGAAGCGCCGCACCCTGTCGACGGAATAGATGTCATCCAGAACCTGGTCGAGCGCGGCGGATTTGACCGCTGCCTGCAGCATTTCGGGCGAACCGTTTGACAGAATCGCCAGCCTCGCTCCCGAAGCCTTGAGCGCCTTGAGCACGGCCGGCACTTCCGGATAGCAATCCAGTCGCCAGTAGGCATCCAGCAATATCGCCTTGAGGCCGGGGTCGGCCGAGGGAACCTTGCGCAAAGCGAAATCGAGCGCCTGTTCGGTCAGTTGCCAGAAATCGGCATAGGCGCCCATCAGCGTGCGCACCCAGGAATATTCGAGCTGCTTGGCGCGCCAGATCTCCGACAACAATTGGCCGTCCGGCCCGATCCGGTCTGCATGACGGCGCACGGCGGCATGCACGTCAAACAGCGTGCCATAGGCGTCGAAGACATAGGCGGCGTATTGCATGACAACAGTTTTGAGGGCAGGTGCGACAAGGTGCAAGCGTTGATTGCATTGCGCCCCGGCACTGGCCTCAACAAAACTCCATGATGCCGGTTGACGGCGCCCGCCAAAGCATCTTCCAATGGCCGTCACACGAGACCGATTGAGGCGGGACGACACGATGACACTGGCGGCTGCGGCGCAATCCGCGACATGGACTTTCGTCGATGGTGATTGGCACGAGGGCAACGTCGCCATTCTGGGGCCGCGCAGCCACGCCATGTGGCTCGGCACCAGCGTGTTCGACGGTGGCCGCTGGTTCGAAGGCGTGGCGCCGGATCTCGACCTCCATGCCGCCAGGGTGAATTCCTCGGCGATCGCGCTCGGCCTGAAGCCGAACATGAGCGCCGACAAGATCGTCGGGCTGACATGGGATGGGTTGAAGAAGTTCGACGGCAAGACGGCGGTCTATATCAGGCCGATGTACTGGGCCGAGCATGGCGGCTATATGGGCGTGCCGGCCGATCCCGCCTCGACCCGCTTCTGCCTTTGCCTCTATGAATCACCGATGATTCCGGCGACTGGCTTTTCGGTGACCGTGTCGCCGTTCCGGCGTCCGACCATCGAAACCATGCCGACCAACGCCAAGGCCGGCTGCCTTTACCCCAACAACGGTCGGGCCATTCTCGAAGCCAAGATGCGCGGCTTCGACAACGCAATGGTGCTCGACATGCTGGGTAACGTCGCCGAGACCGGAACCTCGAACATCTTCCTGGTCAAGGACGGTCACGTCTTTACGCCTGCGCCGAACGGCACCTTCCTGTCCGGCATCACCCGCTCGCGCACGATAACGCTGCTCGGCGAATATGGCTTCAGGACCACGGAAAAGACGCTGTCGGTGCGAGATTTCCTCGAAGCGGACGAAATTTTTTCGACCGGGAACCATTCCAAGGTGGTGCCGGTCACGCGTATCGAGGATCGCAATCTGCAACCCGGGCCGGTGGCCAAAAAGGCGCGCGAACTCTATTGGGCTTGGGCGCATTCGACTTCCGCTGCTTGAGCGGATAAAAAGGCGACCGACGCTTCATCCGGAGTTGTCCCAATCCATTCCAGACCTATCTTACTCCGGTATCGACACCGGATTTTTCCACGAGGGAGTACTATCCATGGCCTTTGAATTGCCCGCTCTGCCTTACGACTATGAGGCCTTGCAGCCTTACATGTCGAAAGAGACGCTGGAATATCACCACGACAAGCACCACAAGGCGTATGTCGATAACGGAAACAAGCTCGCCGCCGAGGCCGGCTTGGGTGATCTGTCGGTCGAAGAGGTGGTCAAGCAGTCGTTCGGCAAGAATGCCGGCCTCTTCAACAATGCCGCCCAGCACTACAACCATATCCATTTCTGGAAGTGGATGAAGAAAGGCGGCGGCGGCAACAAGCTGCCGGGCGCCTTGCAGAAGGCAGTCGATAGCGATCTTGGTGGCTATGACAAGTTCAAGGCCGACTTCATTGCCGCCGGCACGACTCAGTTCGGTTCCGGCTGGGCCTGGGTCTCGGTCAAGGATGGCAAGCTGGCGATCTCGAAGACGCCGAACGGCGAGAACCCGCTCGTTCATGGCGCGTCGCCGATCCTTGGCGTCGATGTCTGGGAGCACTCCTATTACATCGACTATCGCAACGCCCGGCCGAAATATCTCGAGGCGTTCGTCGATAGCCTGATCAACTGGGACCATGTCCTCGAATTGTACGAAAAGGCCTGATGCATGTTGCCCAAAAGTGCGCAGCGGTTTTGGGATAACGACATGCACGAAAACAAAGACTCAAACCGCGTCGTTCGAGTCCGCTTGAACACAGCGCGTTTGATGTCCTGATCGATCGTAGAGAAGCCCCGCGCGATGAACTGCTCCCCCGAAGGTTGATGCCCAACTTTCGGGGGGCAGTTCATCGAGCGGGGCTTTTCTTTTTCTGCGTCGAGATTCCCGTAACAACAAAGGTCTGGCAAAAATCATCAGGGGGAAGGGAATTTTCCCCCTGATGCATCCGTTAACGTCCTGTCCCGAAATGCCTTCATCATGGAGCCAATTGAATGAGAAAGCTTGTTATCGCCATCTCTATGCTCGCACTCGCGGCCTCGGCGGCTTTTGCCGACCCGATCCTCGATCGGCAGGCACTGATGAAGGAACGCGGAAAGATCGTCGGCGGCCTGTCGAAAGTGGTCAAGGGCGAGGAACCCTTTGATGCGGCGGCTGTGTTGACGCAACTTCAGGCGCTGCAGGCGAATGCCGACAAATTCGATGCCGATGCGCTGTTCCCGGCCGGCAGCGACACCGGCGACACCACGGCCTCGCCGAAGATCTGGGAAGACATGGCTGGCTTCAAGGCAGCGGAGGACAAATATCTCGCCGACGTCAAGGCTGCGGTCGCTGCGGCTCCCGCCGATGCCGACGCGCTGAAGGCGCAAGTCGGCGCTATCGGCTCCGATTGCGGCACCTGCCATCAAGGCTACAGAATCAAGAAGGGCTGATCACCAGCCATGGCATGGCTGAAGAAACTTGTCGGCGCCGTCGTCATTCTGGGCGGCGTCGGTGCAGTTGCCGGCTGGGTCCTGTCGGCGCCGGTGAGGCTCGACAGGGAAACCTTGGCCAAGCTCGGTCCTGGCGACGCAGCCAGGGGCAAGCGCATCTTTTATGCCGGCGGTTGCACATCCTGCCATGCAAAGCCGGGCTCACAGGGCGACGCCCGGCTTCAACTCGTGGGTGGCCTCGAACTCAAGACGCCCTTCGGAACCTTCGTGCCGCCCAACATGTCGCAAGATCCCAAGGACGGTATCGGCGCATGGTCTGTCGAGGACCTCGCCAATGCCATGCTGAAGGGCGTGTCGCCTTCTGGTGAGCATTTTTATCCGGCGTTTCCCTATGCATCCTACGCGCGCATGAATCCGGCCGACATTGGCGATCTCTATGCCTTCTTGAAGACGTTGCCGGCCGTCGCCGGCAAGGCAGCGGGCAATTCGCTCGATTTCCCCTTCGATATCCGCCGCGGCATCGGCCTGTGGAAATTGCTCTACCTCAGCGACCAGCCGGTTGTTGCCTTCCCCGAAGGCACGCCTGATCCGGTGATATCAGGCCGCTACCTGGTCGAAGGGCCAGGCCATTGCGGCGAATGCCACACGCCGCGCGATCTTGCGGGCGGCACGAAGAAGAACGAATGGCTGGCGGGCGCCGTGGCCGCGGAAGGCAGTGGCGTCGTGCCGAACATCACATCAGGCGAGGGCGGTCTCGCCGAATGGTCGGAGGCAGATATCGCCAACTATCTCGAAACCGGCTTCACGCCCGATTTCGATTCGGTCGGCGGCGCCATGGTCGACGTCCAGCGGAACATGGCCGAACTGACGCCGCAGGACCGTGCGGCCATCGCCGCCTATCTGAAGGCGATCCCGGCGCATCCAAACGGCTATCCGGCCCGCAAGAAGACGGCGAACTAGACCGGGTCTGCGGATAACAGGTGGCGGTCGCCGAGAAAATCGAAGCCCGTTTCGAAGAAATGGTTGTAGTTGCAGGTCAGCTCTTCGCCAGGCGCGATGTCGCGCAGCGCAAAGCTCTCCTCGGGTGAGGAGACGTCGCAGTTCGGCTCGTCGGCATGGTTCATATAGCGCGCGTCGTCGGCTTCGAAGACGATGTAGTTCGGATCGCGGCGGTCGGGATAGGAGTAGCGATCGAGATAGCTCTTCACCGGGCCGGCCACGCGCTCATAAGTCTCGACCTCGATGAGCCGATCGAACCTTGGGTCCAGCTTCCAGATCAGAGTGCCGCGAGGAATGTGGTTCTTGGCAAAGACGCCGATTCCCTGGATAGGCGATTTGTCGAGATAGACGTCGACGAGCAGCATAATGGACCTTTACGCGATTGGAGGCTGTCAGGCCGGGAAAAGCCGCGCACTGGGTAGCGCGCGGTCACCGCAATTGCGAGTGAAAATGAGCAACGGGAACTTCAAAAAGTCCCTGATCACCCAGCCCTCCGGAAAGGGCGCGTCGATCATCGTCTGGAGTCAGCGTTGCTGCAGCGCCAGACGGACGCCCAAAGCGCAGTAGATGCCGCCGACAACTTTGCCCTGCCATCGTAACACTGACGGATTTCGGCGCAGGAGCGTGCCGAGCCGGCCAGCGCTCACGGCAAAGACGACCGTGCTGAAAAGGCCCAGTACGACGAAGATGACCCCCAACGCGGCCATCTGAAGCATCACCGTTCCGTTTTCAGGCCGCACGAACTGAGGCAGGAAGGCGAGGAAGAACAGAGCGGTTTTGGGGTTGAGCACTTCGGTCAGGACAGCCTGTCGAAACGCCTTGCCGGCAGAGATCGCAAGCGCGCCGGCAGCCGGATTGGCCGGTGTTTTCTCCATGATCGCGCGAATGCCGAGATAGATCAGGTAGGCCGCGCCGATGTACTTTATGACGATGAACAGCGTCGCCGACGCGGCGATGACCGCCGATATGCCGATCATCGCCATGACGGTGTGAAAGACATCGCCGGCAGCGATCCCGGCGCCCGTCGCGATGCCGACCTTGGTTCCGGAACTCGTTGCCCGGGCGATCGTCAGCAGGGTGGCGGGGCCTGGAATGAAGACGAAGCCGAAAACGACCGCGATGTAAGCGATCAGGGTGGTGAGGTCGATCATTTGTTGGTTGCTCCCGTAAGCTGCGCCTTGCCCATCACTTTCAGCGCGAAGGAATAGGTGTAGGCGATCTCTTCCAGCCGCGAAAACCGGCCGGAAGCACCGGCATGGCCGGAATCCATGTTGATCTTGAACAGAACCGGATTGTCCCCGCTCTTGCGGTCGCGCAGCCGGGCCACCCATTTGGCCGGTTCCCAATAGGTGACGCGCGGATCGGTGAGACCGGCCAGCGCCAGGATCGGCGGATAGTCGTGATCAGCGACATTGTCATAGGGCGAATAGGCGGCAATGGTCCGGTAGTCGTCGGCGGACGCGATCGGATTGCCCCATTCGGGCCATTCCGGCGGCGTCAGCGGCAGGGTCGCATCGAGCATGGTGGTGAGAACATCGACGAAGGGAACCTCGGCGACGATGCCGCCAAAACAATCCGGCGCCATGTTGGCGACGGCACCCATCAGCATGCCGCCGGCCGAACCGCCCTGCGCGACGATGCGGTCATGCGCCGTGTAACGCTCCGTGACCAGATGGCGCGCGACGGCGATGAAATCGGTGAACGTGTTCATCTTGTTCTCCCGCTTGCCGTCATCGTACCAGCCATAGCCCTTGTCCTTGCCGCCGCGAACGTGAGCGATGGCGAAGACAAAGCCACGGTCGACCAGCGAGAACCAGTTGGTGTTGAAGGCTGCCGGCACGGTGATGCCATAGGAGCCGTAGCCGTAAAGCAGGCAAGGCGCGGATCCGTCCAGCGGCGTGTCGCGATGATGCAAAAGCGAGATCGGCACCAGTTCGCCGTCGCTGGCCGGCGCCATCAGGCGCCGCGTGACATAGTGGTCCGCATCATGGCCGGACGGCACTTCCTGGGTCTTCAGCAGCACCCGCTCGCGGGTGCGCATATTGTAGTCGAACACCTGGGCCGGCGTCGTCATCGACGAGTAGGAAAAGCGCATGATCTCGGTGTCGTATTCATAGGAACCCGACAGGCCGAGCGAGAAGGCCTCCTCGTCGAGGGACAGAAGATGCTCCTCGCCGTTGATCCGGTCGCGCACGACGATGCGCGGCAGGCCTTCCTTGCGTTCGAGCCGGACCATGTGATCCCTGAAGCCGATCACCGACAGGATCAGCCGGCCGGGCTCGTGCGGCACCAGTTCCTGCCAGTTGGCGCGCACGGGATCGCCCGCTGGTGCCGTCATGATCTTGAAGTCCTTGGCGCCGTCGGCATTGGTCAGGATGAAGAAGATATCGCCGCCTTCTTCCAACTCGTACTGAAGGCCAATCTCGCGCGGCGACACCAGTTTCGGTTCGGCAAACGGATCGTCGGCGCGCATCAGGCGGTATTCCGAGGTCTCGTGATCGTTGATGCCGATCATGATCCACTCGTTGTTGCGGGTGCCGTCGACATTCATGAAGAAGCCGGGATCGGTTTCCTCATAGATCAGCCGGTCGCTTTGCGGGCTGTCGCCAAGCGCATGGAACAGCACCTTCGACGGGCGGTGGTTGGGATCGAGACGTGTATAGAAGAAGCCGTCATTGCCGGCGTTCCAGACACCTGAACCGCCGGTGTCGGGGATCTGGTCCTCAAGCTCCCTGCCGTCGGCAAGGTCACGCACGCGAAGCGTGTAGAATTCGGAGCCCTTGTCGTCGAATGCCCACAGCAGCCTTGCGTGGTCGGCCGAATGGTCGACACCACCAAGACGGAAATAGGCCTTGCCCGCGGCCTCTGCGTCGCCATCGAGCAGGATATGCTCGGCACCGCCGTCGCGTGGCATGCGGAAATAGCGCGGCTGCTCGCCACCAAGCTTGAAGGACGAGCCATAGGCATAGGGTCCGTCCTTCATCGGCACGGAAGAATCGTCTTCCTTGATACGGCCCTTCATCTCCTTGAAAAGCTGCTTCTGCAGTTCGGCCGTGTCGGCCATCAGCTTCGACTGGTACGCGTTCTCCGCCTCGAGTTCTGCGCGGATTCCCGCATCGAGCAATGACGGGTCGCGGAACATCTCCTGCCAGTTGCCGGCCCGCAGCCAGGCATAGTCGTCGGTTCGCGTGATGCCGTGATGCGTGTCGGAAACCGGCCGCTTCTCGGGCGCTGGCGGGCTGACGATCGGAAATATGGATGTCTTGGTCATTGCGTCTCGCTTTGCCAGTATCTTGAATGGGCCAGTATCTTGAATAGGCCAGTATCTTGAATGGACCATCTCAAATGGAGAATATCTTGAACGGCGAATGAACACGCCGCTCAGGGCAGGTTCAAGAGCCACAGCGTATGGGTTGTGTCGGCTCCAGGAGATGAGCCGGGAGGAGAGATGATGACTATTTGGTCTCGGACTGCTGCGGCTTTCGCCGTTGCTTCACTAACTCTGGCCTTTGCCGGCCAGTCTCATGCGACCGTATTCGCGGCTTGGCAAGTGGCCAATGTGCCGTTCGGCGATACGCTCAACGTACGCAAATACCCTTCGGGCACATCCCAGAAGCAGGCGGGATATCCGAACGGGACCGTTCTGCAGATGACCGGGCGATGCACCGGCGGAATAAACCTGCTCGACATCGCCAACCAGCCGGTATGGAAGCAGGAACAGAAGATTCGCTATCGCTGGTGCGAAGTCTGGCATGATCCGGCCCAGAACGGCAATTTCATCACCGGCTGGGCCTATGGCAAATACATCACCCCGCATTGATTGACGCGGCAGCAATCAGCCGATCGGTTGGATGACAGGCATGCATGATTGCTTGCGTATGACCACGGCAACCTGTGGTTTTGTAGGCAAATATGAACAACCAATATTGCCCGAGCGATACCAAGCAAGATCAAACATTAAAACCCGTTTCGTGAGTTGCCATGAATGTAACGGCGATCTGACGTTACGTCAGCCGCCGCCGGTGGGAGCGCGAAATATCGATAAATTACACAATGCACGAAAGATTGAAGCTGATCGCGGAATAATTGATCAATAGCGTTCAATATAGCGTAAGGGCCGAATTGACTTACTTGGTCTGCGCGCTCATTGATGTGCCCGCGACACGAATCGTAGAAACTCTACCTGCACAAAATTCGTGCGATGCCCTGCTTGTAAAAAAGGGCGCAGATCGATGTAACTCTTGTTGGGGCCCGAAGACCATGGATATTGTCGAAACACCTTCCAGAAACAGCGATGCGCTGATCGAATTGACCGCCGATGTGGTGGCCGCCTATGTCAGCAACAATCCCGTGCCGGTCGGCGAATTGCCGAACCTGATATCCGATGTCCATGCTGCGCTCGGGCGTGTGGGCGGAACCGCCGAACAGTCGCCTGCCGACAAGCAGAAGCCGGCGGTCAACCCGAAGCGGTCGGTTCATGACGACTACATCGTCTGCCTTGAAGACGGCAAGAAGTTCAAGTCGCTGAAGCGTCATTTGATGACCCACTATGACCTGACACCGGATCAGTATCGCGAAAAGTGGAACCTTGACCCGACCTATCCGATGGTTGCACCCAACTATGCGGCTGCCCGGTCACAGCTTGCCAAGAAGATGGGCCTCGGCCGCAAGCGCAAAGCGCGGTAATCGCTGCCAGAGCAATTCCAGCGCATAGAGCTTTCCCTTGGGAATTGCGTTAAAATAAGCCAGATCGGATCGACATCAACGGCGCCTTCGGGCGCCGTTTGATTTTTGCGCGCCGCGACGCGCGGATCGGGTGTGGAGGTGTCAGGCGGTCTGCTTGAGCGCTGCCTCGGCGTCGCGCTTGATGCGCTTGACCATCGAGCGAAGGCCGTTGGCGCGCTGCGGCGACAGATGTTCGTCGAGGCCGAGTTCTTTCAATGTCGCTTCCGCATCGGTCTGCTGGATTTCGCTGGCGGTCCTGCCGGAAAACAGCGCCAGCATGATCGCAACCAGCCCACGCACGATATGAGCGTCCGAATCGCCGGTGAAGGTGATGACTGGGTCGGCTCCAGCCCCGCGTTCGGTGGTCAGCCAGACCTGGCTCACGCATCCCGGCACCTTGTTGGCGGCGCTGCGCTGCTCGTCGGGAAATGGCGGCAGCGCCTCGCCGAGTTCGATGACATAGCGATAGCGGTCTTCCCATTCCTCGAGGAACGAAAAATCGTCGCGGATCGTCTGGATCGTGGTGGTCATGGCCCGGATATAGTCACGCGGCGGCGCCGCGTCACGGAAAAAACAAGGACACCGCGGGCGTCGAGAGGGCAGACAGCCCGCGGTGCGCCGTCGAAACGGCTTAATTCTGAGGCGGCAGGTTGACGGTCTCGGGCAAGACGATTTCTTCGGGCAGGCTGCCGGTCATCGTGGATGTGTCGGGGCTGGCGGCGGACTTGTCGTCCATTATCGCTGCCGCGATCTTGGCGGTCTCCTTGGCGCGGGCGGTGATGGTGTGCATTGCCGACTTGCCGGTCTCGCAGACATCGGGCTTGCGTTCGCAAATGCCGGCGATATCGCCAACCGCTTCGCGTGCCGCAAACAAGGCCTGGATCGGCCCGACGCTTTCGCGGCCCGATTCATCGGGGCCGACAGTCAGCGGCAGCGCCAGCAGCACCAGCGAAAACCAGAAAGCCATTCTTATGAGGAAGACCATGCCCTTGCCCTCTCGTCGTGACCGGATCATGCATCCATATGGCATGACCTCTTTTGTAGGCAGGATCTTGGCACACAGGCGCAAAGGACGGCTTGCAGGCAAAGAGAGAATTTTCCTCAAATTTTAGGCAAATTCGAGACGAAGCGTTCTGCAATCGTTTTGTCTCAATTGCCAGTGATTTTCCTTAACAACAAATAACCATATATCCCCATGATTTTCCTGTATTTTTCTTGGAATGTGGAAGTCCGAGTGCCGTGTGCGTCTGTCCGATAGGTGCCGTCGCCGGATAACTCTCCGTTTACTATGGCTGCATTTGCCCGTGCTTTCGGCGGCCGGCATCCCGATATTTGCCGCAGGCCAGGGCCTTGGTCGGCCCTGCCTTATCCATTCCTTAAACGCTGGATGCGAGTTTCAAAGCCAACCAGAACCATCTGCAAAGCAGAGCTGTCCACGACAAGTGCGAGTGCGTTGAGTTGAGTTCAATCAAGGCCAGATACGTTGAATTGCCTGGCGCGATTTCTGCCGGTTGCGAACGTATGGTCCATCCGTCCATCCTTGGGCGGAGCGACCGCGAGCGCCAGCGCCGTTTCATCGGCGTCATGCTCGCCGCTCCTTTCTTTGCCGCCGGCGCCGCGGTCACGCTGGTCACTTCAGGCATGGGCGTTGCCGTCACCATGGCCGCCATCTTCGCCGCCTTTGGCCTGTGCTGGTTCGTCGCCTTGCTGGTGGCGGCGACCGGCAAGATGGCGATGGCGAGTCGGGTCGCCCTGGTGCTGGCCGGCATTTCGCTCGGCAGTCTCATTGCCGCCGCGGGCGGGTTGGGTTCGCCTGTCGCCATGCTTGTCTTGGCGCTGCCTTTCGAAGCCTGGTGGATCGGCGGCTCGCGACGTGCAGCACTGTGGGGAGCCGTGTCGGCCGCTGTCGCCATCCTGGCTCAGCCTTTGGCTGGAACCGTATTTCCTTTCGCAGGAGCGCAGATCGCGGCGTGGCACTGGCTGGTGCCGTTGGTGTGGGCGCTGACACTGATGCCGCGTGCATCGGCGTTTCAAAACACCGCCGACGCGGCTGTGGTCGACACTGCCGACCGGCTCGAAGACATCATCGATGCGGTGGTCTTGCGCGTTGCCCGTCATGGCGAGGTACTGGACGCGTCGCCAAAGGCCCGCACGCTTTTGAAACTGCCGCCCGAACTGCTGTCCGGAAACGGCCTCTTCGATCGCGTCCATCTGTCGGATCGCGTTTCCTATCTCAGCGCGATGGCCGACATGCGCGACGGTGCGCTGTCGCGCCGGCTCGAATTGCGCATCCGGCTGCCTCAGAACGGCAATAGCCTGACGGCCGACAATTACCGGCCGTTCTCGCTTGATCTGGTGCGTGGTGAGGAACAGGGTGACGTCTTTACGCTCGTCCTGCGCGAGAATGACGAGATCAGCCGGTTGCGCGAGGATCTCGCGGCGGCCAATGAGGCGGCCGCATCCGCCGAAGTGGCGAAGGGGCGCTTCCTGGCGGTGGTCAGCCACGAACTGCGCACGCCGTTGAATGCCATCATCGGCTTCTCGGATATGCTGCTGCACGAGATGTTCGGCGCCTTCAAGGATCCGCGCCAGAAGGAATATGTCGGCTTGGTACGGGATTCGGGCCAGCATCTGCTCGCCGTCGTAACCTCGATACTCGACGTGTCCAGGATTGAATCGGGCGTTTACGCGACCGAACCCGAGCCGTTCCGGTTCGCGGAAGCGGTCGACATGTGCCAGTCGATGATGCAACTGCAGGCGCAGGCCAAGAACATCGATCTGCGGGCGCAGATCGCGCCGGACGCCGGCGACATCAATGCCGATCAGCGCGCCGTGCAGCAGATGCTCATCAACCTGGTCTCCAACGCGATCAAGTTCACCCCCGACGGCGGCGACGTCGTCGTCGGTGCCAAGCGGATCGGTTCGCGCCTGCATTTCTGGGTCAGGGACACCGGAATCGGCATCGCCGAGGAGGATTTCGCCAATCTCGGCAAGCCCTTCATGCAGATCCAGAACGACTATACCCGCCGTTTCGAGGGGACTGGTCTTGGCCTTTCACTTGTCAAGGGTCTGGTGGCGCTCCACGAAGGCACGATGTCCATCGAAAGCATGCCGGGCGAGGGCACCACGGTGACCATCAGCCTGCCGGTGAACGGACCGAAGGGACATCAGGCGGAGAAGGCCGGCGTGCTGACCATGCCTGTAGCGATGGCGAAAGGGGACAGAAATGGCTCGCTCCGCAAAACAGGCTAAGGCGGTCAAGCGCCGCAGCAACGCCTTTCAGGACGGCGCTGTCGCCGTCGGCGGCATGATCTCGCGCAACCCTGTCCTGGTGGGCGGCTCGACGGCATTCCTGGTGGCGCTGTTCTACGTCTCCGCAAATGCCTTGTGGTACCAGCCTTTCCCGCATGCCGGCGCATTCTTCGCGACCCGCAGCATTGCGGGTTTTCCGCACGCGGCGCCCGACGAGCCGGAAACGACGTTCAACATCGTGCGGCCATCCGGCGCGCCGGCACCGATCAAGGGCGATCCGGTTGTCGAGCAGGTGCAAGGCATATTGAAGGATCTCGATTTCTATTCGGGAACGGTCGACGGCATTTCCGGACCCAACACCCGCAAGGCTATCCAGGACTATCAGCAGAAGGTTGGGCTCAACACGTCCGGCGAGATCGACGCGCTTCTGCTCGATCAACTGGGCGCGACGCCGAAAACCGCTTCCGTGGTACCCAGGCCGCAGCCGCGTCCGGATACGTCGGCCGCCGTTCCGGTGTCTTTGCAGACAGGTTCGGGACAGACAAATTCCGGACAGGCGAATGCCGCGACGCAAGCGCCCGATGCCCGCATCGTCAAGATCCAGGCCGGGCTCAAGGCGTTCGGCAATGACGACATGCAGCTGGATGGTGTCGTCGGCGCGCGCACCAAGGCAGCGATCAAGGAATTCCAGTCGCTGTTCGGGCTGCCGCAGACCGGCGAGCCCGATGAGATCGTCTACGTCAAGATGCGCGAGATCGGCCTGACCAACTGACGGCTGAAACGACGGCTCGCCCAGCGGGGGAAATATCGACAAAGCAATTCTAGGAAAAGTGTGAAACGGTTTTCCGTCCGGAATCGCGTCAAACAAGGGCTAAAGTAGTTTGCCGTTTCCTTGAAACGGCAAACTACTTTAGAGAACCCGCCTGCCTTGTTCTCATGCATGCCGTTGTTCCAAAACCGGGACCCACCTTTTGGGCGACATGCATTCGCGGAGTTTTCTCATGCGTGTCACATCGGATCTGTGGGTCTCGGCCCTGTTGCGCCGGGTTTTCAGCGCCGGTGGATTTGCCGCCGTGGTCAAGCGCGGCGCGACCGAGGCCGGCGCTGTGTTCGTGCTGGCGCGGGGCAGGCTGGGTGAGGTTGCCCTGTTCGGGCCGGCGCCGCAGACAAGCTATGATTCGGCCAAGCCCGACGACCGGTTTTTCACTCTGCTCGGAGCCGGCGAGGATGCCGCGGTGCTCGACGCTAGGCTGGAAAGGGAGAAAAAGTTCGATCCCGATATCTGGGTGGTCGAGATCGAGGCCGGCACCGTGCCCGTCGAGGAGCTTATTTCCGTGAAGACGCCCTGAGGCCGGAGGTATCAGCCGCATCGTCGCTGTTCGAAGCGGTGCCTGTATCGCTGTTGGCAGGTGCTGCGCCGCGAACCGCCCTTGAAAGGGTTCCCGCCCGCCACGACCGCATCTTGTCCTGGGCCGCTTCGCGATGCAGCAGCCGGTAACGGTCGAGGAAAGTCCGGATAGCCTGCGGATGCGGGAACTGGCTGGGATAGACGGCAACCGTGATCAGGAAGGCCCTGTCTTCGCTGAGGTCGAGCGAGCGTAAGGCGGCAAGCAGCGAGGCGTAATTCTGGTTGGCGGTGAGCGATCGCGCGATCTCGAAATCGATATCGAGTGCATCGGCGAGCGCGGTTTGGAAGAACGCGGCGTTTCCCGTCAGAGCTGTCTCGCGCAATTTCACATAGGTGTCGGCGCCCTTGAAAGGATCGGCGCCCGTCGCTGCCGCCTCGTCGCCGGTGCGCATCATCGAGCGCAGCCTGCGCCGTGCATTCTCAGCCGCGATGCCGAGTGCCTGTTCCCGGGCCAGCTCGCCGGAGGCGCTTTCCGCGCTCGCTGGCGCGATCTTGTCTGCTGCAGCGGCGTTCGCATCCGGGTCCGGCGCACGCACCAGGGTTGGCCTCTCGAGGGCCCTGATCAGATCAGCAATGGTCGGGTTCAAGCTCTTGCGGCGCGCGATGGCACGCGCATGCGGCAGGCCATGTCGCCCGATCAGGGCGATGAGATCGATGTCGCTGACGGCGCGTGAGCGGATGAGCAGCGGCGCGGCAATGTCGACCGGTTCCTCGCAAAGGCGGCGCACCAGGGCGGCGGGGGCGTATTCGCATTCGGAAAGGGCGGCCGCCACGTAACGGCGAGATTCGACGGACACATTGTCGAACAGCGGCAGCGTCAGGTCTTCGAGTTGGCCAATCTCACGGCGTGAAGGGCGGGTGAGCGAGCAAAACGCCGACACTGCGGCGCGGAACAGCCTTTCGGCCTTTCCCGAGTCTTTTCGCACCGCGATTTGCCTGAAGTCCGAAGATGACACGAAGGATACGCCCGTACTCGACACAAGCTTGGCCGCGCTCGACCGGGACTGTGCCGGTTTCGCGAGCGCCAAGAACAAAGATCAAGTTAGCGGCGATCCGTTAGCGTTCCGTTAACCCTCTGCCGGCCTTAATGACATTTGGAGGCGTTGCGTTGTGCTCCGGGGAAACCGAGAGGAATGCGCGAACCATGGGCATGGTGCTGTCTTTCGTGCCGCGTACGGCACCAAACACCAGAGTAAAGCAAACCGTCGAAATGCCGGCGGCGGTGATCATCTTTCCCGGCATCCGCTACGAGCGGCCGTGTGCCGGCGAAGTGCGGCCGGTCGATCCCGACAAGCCGGGCTCGCCAGGGACGAAGCCGGTCCCGCATCACTAGAAGTCCTGCAACTCGCAGGAACTCTGTTCGAAGAAGTGCGACACGATTGGCTTCCAGCTGCTGTCGGGCACGAAGGCGCGGATGACGAAGATGCCTTCCTCGATCGGCGCTTCGACGAAGATCGCCCCCTGAAGATCCTCGGGAAGGTCCTTGCGCACGTCGATCATTTGCGCCGGCGTCAGCACGACGGCATCCAGAACGCCGCCGGTCGCTGTGTGGTCGTTGAAGGAATAGATGTTGTGGCCGCTGCGGTCATAGACCGAGACCGACCAGAACGGGACATGTCCAGGTGCCTTGACGCGGACCATGCCTTCGCCCAGATCGAACCGGCAGGCCGTCGCGTAAAACAGCGGGTCGACGGATTTCACCACGGGCGCGCCACCGGCCTCGGCATCGAGCCGCGTCATCTTGTATAGGTCCGACGCCATGGACAGCCGCGACCAGGCATCGCGTTCGGAAAACTCGGGCACCAGCAGCAGCACGGCGATGTGCACGATGCCGGCGCCGAGCAGGCCGAGCAGGACGGCATGCAGAAGTCCGCGCATCGCAGCGTAAAAACTACGCATTGCAGCCGACCTTGACGATTTGCGGCAGCGAGACGTCCGACAGGCCGGTGCTGCTGGCGATCGGCGTGTCGTAGAAGGTCAGCACGAAATACATCCTGCCGGAGCCGTCTGTCAGCAGCCAGTTGCCCGGCATCGGGTGATGGCCGGCGGAAATGATCACCGAATTGTCGGGCTGGCGCACCACCCCATAGGATTGCAGCGCCGCCAGCCGGGGTTTGCCGGTTTCGACCACGCCGAGCGACTGGTCGGCGGCATAAAGCGTCC
This sequence comes from Mesorhizobium sp. M7A.F.Ca.US.010.02.1.1, assembly GCF_004023085.1. Taxonomy (NCBI): domain Bacteria; kingdom Pseudomonadati; phylum Pseudomonadota; class Alphaproteobacteria; order Hyphomicrobiales; family Phyllobacteriaceae; genus Mesorhizobium; species Mesorhizobium sp. M7A.F.Ca.US.010.02.1.1. The sequence continues at coordinate 188,556 of NZ_RZRV01000004.1, forward strand.
AGAACCGTGCCGTCGGAAAACCACCCTCGATTGTGTAGGTGCATTCGCGCTTGAGCTCGGCGCCGCCCGTGTCGCGCTCGGCGACGAAGGACAGCCCTTCGGCGCGGCCGAGCGCAAGTACGCCCTCGCGCGCCACACGGGCCTTGGAATAGGGATCGGCGGCCGGCGTGCCGATATCGGGAAAGGCCGTCCATTGGCCGATCCGGATGGCGCCGACACCATCCTGGACTTTCAGCGCATACCAGACGCTGCTGCCACCGCCGACGATGGCTATGGCAAGCGAAAGCAGCGTCAGGAAGGCATTCTTGAGCATGAGGGGCCGGGAACACGAAGAGTTGCCGCTCGGGGATATCGCGGCGCGGGGCCTCGTGGCAAGCGGGCCGATGGATTTGCCGCCCCGGACCAGTTGAAAGACCTGCCCAGTCGGAAAGATCACAGCGCCGACAGCGTCTCCGGCGGTTGCGGCGTACTGAGGACGGGGGCCGACTGGAACAGCGTGGTCATGTCCCGCAGCGTCTGGGTCGTGCGGCTGGACAGCACCGGCGGCCGCTCGGCCGCCGCATTGGCCGCCGCCTGTTCGTCGCTCTTCTTCAGCGCTTCCTCGGCCTTGGCCGCTATCTCCTCGTCGACGAAAGGTTTGTCGATGCCGGGGATCGGCTTGAGGTCGATATTCTGGTGCGCGTAGACCATCAGTCGCTGCCACACCATCGCCGGCAGCGAGCCGCCGGTCATGTTCTTGGTCGGCGTGAAGTCGTCATTGCCCATCCACACCGCCGCCGTGTAGTTGCCGGTGAAGCCGACAAACCAGGCGTCGCGGTAGGATTGCGTCGTGCCCGTCTTGCCGGCGACGACGATGTTGGGAAGTTGAGCCCGCCGCGCGGTGCCCATCACCGGCACTGCCGCCAGCATGGTGTTCATCGATTTCAGTGCCTGCTCCGACAGCACCCGGTGCGGCGGCGGCGCATCCTTGGCGAAATCATAGACCACCTCGCCGGTGCGGGTGACGAGCTGGCTGACGCCGTGCCGGGAGCCGACGAAGCCATTGTCGGCGAACACGCTGTAGCCCGTCGCCTGGTCCATCACGGTCATGCCCGAGGTGCCGAGAACCATCGTCTTGTGTGCTTCGATCGGCGATTCCACACCCATCGCCTCGGCCATGGCCTTGATCGGGCCAATGCCGAGATGATCCTTGGCCAGCCGCACCGGCACGGTGTTGATCGATTTCGCCATTGCCATGATCAGGGTGACGTTGCCCGCCGATCCGCCGTTGTAATTGTGCGGTGACCAGCTGCCCCAACTGATCGGGCCGCCGGAAATAATGGAGTTGGGAGTGAAGCCGTGTTCCATCGCCGTTGCGTAGACATAGGGCTTGAATGACGAGCCGGTCTGGCGCAGCGCCTTGGTGGCGCGGTTGAACTGGCTGGCGCCGTAGTCGCGGCCGCCGACGATGGCGCGCACGGCGCCGTTGGTCTCGATGACCACGACCGCGCCCTCGGTGACGTTATACTCCTTGCCGAACTGGCGCAGGTGGAACTCCACCGATTCTTCCGCCGCCTTCTGGATGTTGGCGTCGAAGGTCGTGTGGGCGACGAGCGAGTGCTGGCCCGGCTTGGCGATCTTCTTGACCTCGTCGAATGCCCAGTCGAGGTAATAGTCAGGGCTTTTCTGTTCGCCGCGGTCGACGACATCGGCCGGATGCAGCCTGGCCTGCAGGACCTGGCCTTCGGTCATGAAGCCGGCATCGACAAGGTTGGACAGCACCACGTTGGCGCGCGCGCGCGCCGCCGGCAGGTTGATGTGCGGCGCATATTTGGTCGGCGCCTTGAACAGGCCGGCCAGCATCGCCGCCTCGGCGAGGTTCAGGTCCTTGACGCTCTTGCCGAAATAGAAGTCGGCGGCCGCCTCGATGCCGAACGTGCCGCCGCCCATATAGGCGCGGTCGAGATAGAGCTGCAGGATCTCCTTCTTCGACAGATTGGCCTCGAGCCACAGCGACAGGAAGGCTTCCTTGATCTTGCGCTCCAGCGTGCGCTCATTGGTGAGGAACAGGTTCTTGGCCAATTGCTGGGTGATGCTCGAGCCGCCCTGAACGACGGAGTTCGCCCGCACATTCTCGAAGATGGCGCGCGAAAGGCCGAGCACATCGATGCCGTAGTGATCGAAGAAGCGACGGTCCTCGGTGGCAAGCACCGCCTTGATGACGTGATCGGGCATCTCGTCGACCGGCACGGAATCGCGCTGGATGATGCCGCGCTGGCCGATCTCGTTGCCATAGCGGTCGAGGAACGTGACGGCGAAGTCGCCCTGGGCGCGCCAGTTGCCGGCCGTGTCCTGGAAAGCCGGAATGGCCAGCGCCAGCATCACCACGATGCCGACGGCGCCGAGCGTGAAACCTTCGCTCAACAGTTCGATGATGCCACGGCGCCAGCCGTTGACGCGGAAGCGCCGCGAGAAGATCGTCGCCGATTCCCAGAACTGGCGCGCCTTGAAGCCGATCTCGTAGAGCGAGGAATCGATCCACGCATCGAGCGCCAGCAGCCGGGCGGCGATCGGACCTCTTCTTTTGCGCGGTTCGGGACTGGCCATTCGGAATCCGGCTAGCAATTGCACGACCTGAGAACCGCAAACCGGCAATTTCAGGGCGATGCATTCCGGAAGACTATTCCTCCATTTTTCCAGCACTCACAAGGGCGGCGAAGACACAGTATTGGGTTTGTTGCTGATGGGCCGGCCCGAGAATACAGCCCGGCGCCAACAGCATGTGCCCGCGCCTCCAGCGGAGGCGTGAGCTTTTTATCACTGCAGCACGGCGCGCCTCATGCGGCTCGCAAGCTTTCTTTCGGACGCAAATTCTGGTTCATGCGGAACAGGTTCAGCGGGTCGTAGCGCTGCTTGATTTCCAGAAGCCGTCGATGGTTGCCACCATAGGCCGCTTCGACCCGGTCGACCTCGTCCTCCGGCATGAAGTTCACGTAGGCGGTGCCGGCGGCATAAGGTTTGGCCGCCTCGTAGATTGAACGAGCCCAGTCGGTGCAAGCCTTGTCCATCGTGGGTTCGCGCCAGCGGGCGTGAACGTTCATGACGAAATGCGAACTGCGCTGTGGGAACGCCGTTGCATCCGCCTTGACGCGACCTGCCGCGCCGCCGACATGGCCGATAAATATCTCGCATTCGGGTCCCGGCAGCTTGGCTATTGCCCCCCTGACGACCGCAGCCGCCTCCTCGGAAAACTCGGTGAAGTCATGGCTCTTCCAGTAGTTGCGGGCGCCGGGCGTGAGCAGTGGGTCGAATGCCTGCTGCCAGCCGGTGAACAGGCTGGGGCCCACGACATCGGCAATCGGCGTGCCGATGGCTCGAAGTTTTTGCGTCGCCTTTTCGCCTGCCTCGATGTCGCCGCAATAGCACATGGCCAGCACCAGAACCTCCTTGCCATGCCACTCCGCGGGCAGGAAGGGCAGCGGCGGCGCCTGCCGCATGACCACCCAGCAGGTCAACTCGTCAGGTGCGGTCTCGAGCGCCTTGCGATACTCCCGCAGCACCTTTTCGGCATCGGCGAAGGGATGGACGACAAGCCCCGCCAGCACTTGCGGTCCAAACTCATGGAGTTCGAACTCGAATGCCGTGACGACGCCGAAATTGCCGCCGCCGCCGCGCAGCGCCCAGAACAAGTCCGGATTTTCGGCATGGCTGGCCCGGAGCAGTTTGCCATCGGCGGTGACCACATCGACGGAGGCAAGATTGTCGATGGTCAGGCCGAATTTGCGGGTGATCCAGCCGAAGCCGCCACCCAGCGTCAGGCCGGATATGCCGGTGGTCGAGTTGATGCCGGTCGGTACCACCAGCCCGAAGGCCTGCGTTTCCTTGTCGACATCGGCAAGCGTCGCGCCAGGCCCGACCCATGCCCGCCGCGCAGCGACATCGACCCGCACCGATTTCATCAATGACAGATCAATCATCAGGCCACCATCGCAGACCGCACTTCCGGCAATGTTGTGGCCGCCGCCGCGCACCGAGACGAGAAGCCTGTTCTCCCTGGCGAAATTCACGGCACTGATGACATCGGAAGCTCCGACGCAGCACACGATCAGCCCGGGCAGCCGGTCGACCGTGGCATTCCAGACGGTCCGTGCTTCGTCATACGCGGCATCGCCTTCGCTCAGCATTTTGCCGCGCAATTGTGCCGAAAACGCTTCCAGGGCTGCGGCGTCGACTGTCGTTTTGCCGCGTTCAAGCGTGGTGAGGCTCATGGTGTTCATGGTTTCCTCCCGATTTGCAGATGAGCTGTCCTCTCCCAAAAGACGTTTTTTACTGTGCGCTTATATTAGTTATCGCGCAAGTTTCGCATCGGGCAGCGTTGCGACTCGCAAGCGGGGCACACGGTGCCGCCAGCCGGCGATCTCAGCCGTTTTGCGCGCGCGACCTTGCACCCTCGGCCGCCCGGATGCCGATCATGCTGACGAATGTGAGCGAAGCAGCGTAGCGCTATCCCACTCCTCAGGCCGGTTCGCGCTTCAGCGCCTGCGCCATGCAGTGGATGCCGCCGCCGGTCTTCGAGATCTCGCTCATGTCGACGGCCGCGACCTCGAAGCCGCGCGCCTTGAGCTGACCGATCAGCGCCTGGCTGGAGGTCGGCGCGATCACCCGGTCCCTGCCCAGCGACATGAAGTTGCAGCCGAGGGCCATCGTATCCTGGAACGGCACGTCGATGATCTCGTGGCCCTTGCCCTTCAACCAGTCGACAATGCCGGGTTCGGTGCAGGCGAGGCAGACAGCGGTCAGTTTTTCGGCGATCGGCACCACCATCAGGTCGATATGAACATAATACTCGTCGATGAAGGCGATGCGGGTTTCCCAACCTTCCCTATCGAACCAGGCCTGCACCTGGCGAGCACCTTCCTCCTGCGTACGCGCGCCGCCGCAGCCGATCAGCACGACGCCATCCTCGATGACGTTGAAGTCACCGCCCTCGAACGTGCCTGCGGTGACCATGTCGTAGATCGGGATGCCGAGCTTTTCGTAGGTGCGGATCGCGGCATAGTTCTCGCCGCGCCGCCACCAGTTGGCCATGGCGGTGATGAAGGCGCCGTAGGGCGTCATGACGCTGGAATCGCGGGAATAGACCTGCATCGGCAGCTCAGGCGTCGGCTCGTGCCAGTGGATGTTGACGCCGAAATGCTCGTAGGCGGCGACCAGGTCCTTGTGCTGCGCCTGGGCGATCTGGACGTTGCAGGGTGCCTCGCGCAGATGCTTTCGCGACAGCGAGCTGGTCGACAGATGGCGCAGGAAATTGGGCGAACCGAGCAGGACGTCGGTCAGCACGTCGGTCTCGTTGGCGAAGCCCCAGGCGGTCAGCGGCTTGGTGCCGCCGGCCGGGTTGCGGCGCTGCAGCGAAAACGGCTCGGCGACAATGCGGTCATGAACGGTCATGGGGTGCTCCTCGTGAGGGTGTCTAATTGCTCGGTATCCACCAGTCGCGTCCGCGTGGGGTGGTGACATATTCAGGCCAACGAAATCCAATCGGCGGCTCGTAGTCGCAGAGCGGCGCGATCCAGTTCGAGCCGCCTATGCCGCCGCCGGTGCGGGCGACGAATTCATTCATCGCCGCATCGCGGGCGGTTTTGTCCTCGAGCAGGCGAAGGGCGGCGAGCGCGATCGTGCGGGAGGCGCAGGCCACCATCGGGTCGATGGTGGCGGGAATACCGCCCAACGCATTCATCACCCATGACGGATAGGGATAGCCGGTCTCCGAACGCAGCGCCGGGCGGGCGACATAGAAGCGCGCCGTCGGCGCATGCCACGACATGTCGGTGTAATCGTCGGAGGTCGAGTTGACTTGCGAGGGCGGCAGGTCGCGGCGCAGGATCGCTTCCGCCGCCTGCGGCTCGATCAAGCGCTCCAACTCTTCGATGAACGGCTCGTCGCTCGCCATGCGCCCGGCATTGACCTGTATTTCGCGCGCGACTGCCTTGGCGTCCTCGTCCCAGCGCGGCGGCCCGACCGTCGACAGTGCTTCATAGGCGATTTCGGCCATTACATGATTGGTAAGTCCCGGCCGTGACTTCGACACCCAATGCCGCTCGGTGCGGCAACCACTCATCGCTGCCGCCGCCTCGGCATTGCGGTCGAGCACCGCGGTGACCTGCTCGGCCATGGCAAGCGTCGGCACGCGGATCATGTACTGGATCTCGGCCAGCCCCGCCGGCAAATTGTCGGCGGTTGCTTGTCCCGCCGTCAGGATCGCTTCGCTGATCGACCAGCCGCCCTGATGCGGCAGCATGGAATCGCGCAGAGCCTTGGAGGCCATGTACATCATCAACAATGCGTCGTTGGCGCCGGGGGCGCGCGCCGCCGAATGTGCTTGCGGAATGGGTGCAGCACCCGCAGCCAGCGCCCAGCGCTCCGGTTGGTCGCAGATGAAGCGATAGATCATCGCGTAGGCCGCGCCGCAATGCGTGTCCCAGCGCGCCGTGTTGCAGAGCGGCAGCATGTAGAACGGATGAAAGGAGATCATGCCGGCAAGGCCGTCATAGTAGCCCTTGGCGGCATGGATCGGCTTTGACCCGCGCACCTTTTCCGCCGGCTCGCCGGTGAAGCGCAGCGTGCCTGATATGCCGTGGCGCTGCATCGCTGCCTTGGTCGCCAGCAGCCCGCCGAGGCTCGAAATCCCGAGGCCGGAATGCGGGTCGGTATGGCCGCCGGCCTGGTTGCCAAGTCCCCGGCGCGGACGCTCGACCGTAGCGGCATCCTGGCAATTGCCCGGCACCGCGTCGTATTCGGCGTACATGCCGATGGTCGGGCCGGGGCCGTTGGTCCAATGCGCGCAGAAGGCGGTCGGCATGCCGCCGGAGCCTTCTTCGACGGAAAAGCCTTCGAGTTTCAGTCGCTCCACATACCAGGCGGCGGATTGATACTCGCGCCACGCGGTTTCGCCGAAATCGAAGATGGTGCGTGTCCACGCGGACAACAACGGCTGGATGCCGTCGAGACAGGCAAGGGCGGTTGCTTGCGCCGAGGTGGCCACCGGTTTCTCCATGGCATGAGAAGAAAGCAGTGAAGCGGTTCGCTAAAAAGTGATATGTTTTCCCGGTTCGTGCAAATTCGGTTCACCTGAGGCTCCTTGCGTATACCATCGACACAAGCGCTGCGCGCGCTCGACAGCTTCGCCCGGCACGGCAGCGTCTGGCGCGCCGCCGACGAGTTGCACCTGACCCGCAGCGCTGTCAGCCATCAGCTTCGCCTGCTGGAGCGCGACCTCGGCTTCGACCTGCTCGAACGCATCGGCAAGGGCGTGGCGCTGACGCCGCGCGGCCAGCGCTATGCCAGCGACGTGCGCAAGGCGCTGACCGTTCTGGGCGATGCGGTGACGCGTGATGCCGGCACCGGCGTCGGCGGCTCGTTCGCCGTCAGTTGCACGCCCGGCTTCGCCTCGCTGTTCTTGTGCACCCATATCGGCGAGTTCCGGCAGATGTATCCCGACGTGGCGCTGCGCATCCTGACGCCGCGCCGGCTCGACGATGTCAGCAACGCCGACGCCGATGCCTTCATTGCGTTCGGTGTCGGCAATTGGCCGAACCGGGCGGTCGAACCGCTCTGCGAAATCTCGTTCACGCCGCTCTGCAGCCCGACGCTGCTCAACAAGATCGGCGGCTTTTCCCGGCCGTCGGACGTGCTGCGCGCCAACCTGCTGCATCTCGATGACACCGAGGATTGGGCGCGCTGGCTGGCGTTGTCCAAGGTGGAAAACCCCGACATTGAGGGCGGCATCTTCTTTTCGGACATGAACCTCGTCTTCTCGGCGGCGATTGCCGGGCAGGGCATCGCCATGGGCGACGAACTGACCAGCCGGCGGGCGCTGAGCGAGGGCCGGCTGGTCAGGCCGTTCGACATCGCGATCAAGTCGCCGCGTTCCTATTTCCTGGTCTCCGAACACGCCAAGGCTTCGCATCCGGTGCTGGAAGCGTTCGCAGGATGGCTGCGGTCGAAACTCCAGGAGAACCGCATCCTGCCGTATTGAGTGCAGGTGGCGACATCTCGCCATAGATGAATGGAATTTGCCGATCAGGCGAAAACTATTCGGTTGCGGTGAGCCGGCACCCTGCCTACGATTTCGAAAAGCGTTAGGGAAAGGGCAGTATGCAGCAACCCGGCCGTGCCGCAGAGATCAAGGCAATCGGGATCGGCAAGAGCTTCGGCTCGTTCCGTGCGCTGGACAATCTGTCGCTCGATATCGGCCGTGGCGAGTTCCTGACCCTGCTCGGGCCGTCCGGTTCGGGCAAGACCACCTTCCTGATGATCCTTGCCGGCTTCGTGCAGCCGACCGAGGGCAAGCTGCTCAGCGACGGCGTCGACATCACCGACCGGCCGGCAGAGCAACGCGCCGCCGGCATGGTGTTCCAGGGCTACGCGCTGTTCCCGCATATGAGCGTAGAAGCCAACATCGCCTTCCCACTCAAGGTCCGCAAGAAATCGGCCGCCGACATCAAGCGCCGTGTCGGCGAGATGATCGAGCGCGTCGGCCTCAAGGGCCACGAGAAGAAACTGCCGGCGCAACTGTCGGGCGGCCAGCAGCAGCGCGTGGCGCTGGCCCGTGCGCTGGTGTTCGAACCGGGCGTGCTGTTGCTCGATGAGCCGTTTTCCGCGCTCGACAAGGGCCTGCGCGGCCAGATGCAGGCCGAAATGAAGCGACTGCACCAGGAGACCGGCACCACCTTCGTCTTCGTCACCCACGACCAGAGCGAGGCGCTGGCGCTGTCGTCGCGCGTCGCCATCTTCAATCATGGCAAGCTGCTGCAGGTCGGAGCGCCCGACGAGGTCTACGACCGGCCGGACAACCGCTTCGTCGCCGAGTTCCTTGGCGAGATCAACATGCTGCCGCTAAAGGGGGTCAAGCCCGCCGGCAATGGCTCGACCGGCCTGTGCGAAGACCGCGCGGTCAGCATGGGCTGCAAGGCCGAACTCGTGCGCGGCGATGCCATCCTGGCGATCCGGCCCGAATACATGTCGATATCGGGCGAGGCGGCAGATGGTGAGAATGGGATCGCCGCTACCGCCACCAACTCCACCTACCTAGGTGCTGCAACGCGGCTCGACCTGACAACGCGGCAAGGCGCCAAGGTCACGGTCTCGGTGCCGAACGAGGTGGCTGCCGCGGCGTTGAGCAAGGGTAACTCCGTCTGGCTCACCTGGCCGGCGGAAAAGGGTTTCCTTCTTCCGCATGGAGGACAATGACAAGCGGTGTGGCGAGACATCGCAGACCGCTTTCCGGCACTATCAACAACAAAAAAGGGGAACTGACATGACACATGATACCAAGAAACAAGCCATCGATAGCCTGTCCGCCAGGGCAGGTCGCGGCGAGATCTCGCGCCGGCAGTTCACACAGTTGGCGGCACTCGTGCTGGCCGGCACGCCGATGCTGCTGCGCTCGACAGGTGCCTTTGCGCAGGCCAAGGAACTTGTGCTGGTCAACTGGGGTGGCGATGCCATCACCGCCTACGATGCCGCCTATGGCCAGGCCTTCACCAAGGACACCGGCATCACCGTCAAGATGGACGGTTCGGGTCCGACCGAAGGCGCCATCGCCGCACAGTTCAAGAGCGGCGCGCCGACCTGGGATCTCGTCGACGTAGACCCGTTCTCGGCCATCACGCTCGGCGCCCAAGGGGCTCTCGAGCCGATCGATTACAACATCGTCGACAAGAAGAAGATGCGGCCCGGCTTTGGTTGGGAATACGCCGCCTCGACCTATTTCTTCTCCTATGTCATCGCCTATGATTCCGAGAAGTACGGCAAGGACGCGCCGACCGGCATGGCCGATTTCTTCGATGTGAAGAAATTCCCCGGCAAGCGCTCGCTCTACAAATGGGGCGTGTCGAGCTGGGAAGCGGCGCTGCTCGCCGACGGTATCGCGCCTGCGTCGCTCTACCCGCTCGACCTCAAGCGCGCCCATGACAAGATCGCCGCCTTCAAGGAAAACGTCGTTGCCTATTGGGGCGGCGGCGCCGAAAGCCAGAGCGTGCTACTCAATGGCGAGGCCTCGATGGCGATCGTCTGGTCGACCCGTGCCTCGCTGATCGAGCAGGATTCGGGCGGCAAGATCAAGTTCATCTGGGACCAGGGCCTGATCTCGCCCGGCGCGCTGGCCGTGCTCAAGGGCAACCCCGGCGGCAAGGACGCTGCGATGAAGTTCATCGCCAGTGCCCAGGACCCTGAAAAGCAGCTGGTCATGTTCGACAAGCTCGGCCAAGGTCCTGCAAACCCGGCGGCAGACGCGCTGATCCCCGCCGACAAGAAGCGCATCAATCCGGTCGATCCCGAGAACATGAAGAAGCAGATCGCGCTCGACATGGACTGGTACGCCAAGAATTATGGGCCGGCGCTCGACGAATACACCAAGATCATCTCGGCCTGATCAGGGGCGGGGTAATCGGGTCGAAATGAGATCCTATCTCTCCGACAGGATGGGCGCGGCGCTGTTGATGGCGCCGCTGCTCCTGTTTCTTGTCCTGACCTATGCCTGGCCGTTTCTCGGCGTCGTCAAATGGAGCTTTACACTGCCGACGCCCGGCCTCGGCCAGTATGAGGCGCTGCTCACCGACGATCTCGTGCAGTCGGTGTTCATCCGCACGCTGCGCATCGCGGCGGTCGTCACTGTCGTTTCGGTGGCAGCTGCCTACGCCATCACCGTCGTCTGGGTGCGTGGAACCCCGGCACAGCGCCTGATCGCCGAGTTCTGCATTCTCGTCCCCTTCTGGATTTCCGTGCTGACCCGTGCTTTCGGCTGGGTGGCGCTGCTCTCCAATCGCGGCCTGATCAACACCTGGTTGCAGGCGATCGGCTTCATTTCCGAACCGTTGGCGTTGGTGCGCAACGAATTCGGCGTCATCGTCGGCATGACGCACTTCCTCATTCCTTTCGCCGTTTTCCCGCTGGCATCTTCCATGCGCAGCCTCGACGACCGCGTGCTTTTAGCTGCGCGTGGCCTCGGTTCCAGCCGCATGCGCACCTTCTGGACGGTGTTCGTGCCGATGACGCGCTCCGGCATCATCGGCGCGGCGATGATCGTGTTCGTCTTCTCGCTCGGCTTCTTCGTCACGCCGGCGATCCTCGGCGGCGGCCGCAGCGTCATGATCGCCGAGCTGATCTATCTCAGGATCTTCCAGAGCCCGGACTGGGGTCTGGGTGCAGCGATCAGCGTCGTGCTGGTGCTGTTCGTCGGCGCGCTGATGGCGCTTTTGTTCCGCTATGTCAGACCGAAGCAGTTGATCTGATGCCGACCTACCGCCCCGGTCCTGTCTCGCTGATCATCGCCGCCTTCGTGGCGCTGTTCCTGCTGATGCCGCTGCTCGCCGTCATCCCGGTGTCGCTGACGCCGAGCCGCATGCTGGCTATGCCGTCGGGCGAACTGTCGCTGCGCCACTACCGGGCGCTGGTCGAGGACCCGCGCTGGTTCCAATCGATCCTGCTCTCGATCCGTATCGGTGTCGTCAGCAGCGCCTTTTCAACCGTGCTCGCGCTGTGCTTCAGCCTTGGCGTCTGGATGTTCCAGCCGCGCTTTACCGCAGCCCTGGTCGGCTTCGTCCTGCTGCCGATGGTGGTGCCGCCGGTGGTCTCGGCGATCACGCTCTACTTCCTGCTGACCTCGATCTCGGGCTTCAGCGCGTTCTTCGGCTACGACACCTGGCTTGGCGTCGCCATGGCGCATTCGGTGATGACCGTGCCCTTCGCCACGGTGCTGATGCTGGTCTCGCTCAGCCAGCTCGACCGCCGCATCGACCTTGCCGCGCGGGGCTTAGGCGCCACTGTGTGGGAGCGCGCCACCCGCATCATCATGCCCAACATCAAGTTCGGCATCATTACCGCGGCGCTTCTCTCCTTCGTGCTGTCCTGGGAAGAAATCGGCGTCACCCTGTTCATCACCTCGGTCAACGCCATCACGCTGCCCAGGCTGATGTGGATGGGCCTGCGCGACAACATCGACCCGGCGATCGCCGCGCTCTCGGTGATCCTGATCATCATCACCGTTCTGGTGCTGGCGGTGCGCAGTTTCGTGGCCAGGCAGCGTGGGGGCTATTAGACAAACCGCACGGAGACGCTGCCGAACCTGCCCAAATCGCCAATGACTTCGTCGCCGGCCTCGACCCCAATCGGCGTCACGCAGGTACCTGTAATCACCACCTGTCCCGGTTGGAGCGCTATGCCCAGGCCCGACAGCTCGTTGACGATCCAGGTGAGCGCGATGCGAGGATCGCCCAACACGGCTGCTCCCGATCCGCTATGTTGCGGCCTTCCGGAAACGGAGGCGACCACGGGGTGCTTTGCAAGGTCCACGTCTCGCCAGTCGTCCGCCGCCTCGCCGATGACAAACAGATTGGCGCAGGCATTGTCCGCAATGAGTTGCGGCGCCCCGACGGCGCAAAAATCGTCATAGCGTGAGTCCGGAATTTCGATCGCCGGGTGCAAGGTCGCCACGGCTTCCATCACCTCGGCGATTTCATAGGGTGCCGGACGAGGCGGCAGCTCGCGGCCGAAGCGGAAAGCGAACTCGATCTCGGCCACGCGCATCTTGCTCGTCGCCAGGGAAACGGTCCCGCCGACCTCCACCGCTTTTTCGGCCAGGAGACGTCCGGCCATCGGGCCGTCGACGTTGATGTGCCTTTGTCCGGCCAGACTGGTGGCGGCAATCTTCCAGCCGAAAAGAGGGGCCACCGAGCGATCCATGACGTGCGACTGGATAGCGTAACCTTCGATCCGTGTTTGTGGGCGCAACGCCTCAGGTATGGCGTCGAGACGGGTGCCCTTGTCCCAGTGGCCTACCAACAGCCGCGACGCAGCCCTGGTCTTTTCTGCATCGAGCATCATCAGCTTCCGAAATGGCTTCGTGGATCAAAAACGGCAAGGAACATTGCGTCATGCGACCTTGTATGGAGCGAGAATATGTGACCAGGAATCGAGAGTCCATGTTCACAGCTCGGTGCCCGCGGACGATGGTGTTGGCAAAGTCGCCCTTTCGAGATCATCGGCATCCATCATTCCGATGACGAATCGCCATCGCCTCCGCGCGTCGAATGGCTATATCTGTCAGAACACGCAGAACGCGGGCTTCCGAAAAGCAATAGTCGGCAGCGCAGGAACCGGAGGAAAAGACGATGACCGCGCCAGGCGATTTACAGCAGGCACTGTTTCTCAGGCTGAAAAGCGATGCATCGCTATCGGCCTTGCTGGGCGGCGCCGGACTGCTCGAACGGCCAACCGAGAATGCCGCTTTTCCGTACGTGACCTGCGGCCATACCTCCGCTTTTGACTGGGATACGGGCGCCGAGAACACCGACGATCAGTTGATTACGCTGCATGTCTGGTCGAAAGCCCATGGCGACGCCGAAACGCTAGCCATCATGGCCGCCATCCAGGCGCGCCTTGCCGACGCAGCATTGGTGATCGGCCCTCGCGGCCAGACACGACTGTCGCTGGAATTTGCCGAAGCCCGCCATGACGAGGATCTGCTCGTGCATCACGGGCTGCTGCGTTTTCGCGCGATAACCCAGGAAAATGCCTGATGCGCTTTCAATATGGTCAAAACGGAGTCTAGACTGGGCTTTCGCGGGATTTCACCTGTTCGAGGCGGTGAAATTCCAGATTGACTGTCTCGCGTTGCAGGGGTGTGGCGAGGATGTTTTCAGCGGCGTTCACCGTTCATTTCACGTTCAGCACCGATGCGTTACAACGCCGGTCATGAAAACGCTTCGCTCCCACTTCCGAACCGCGACACTGGCGCTTTGTGCTGCCGGGCTGTTCGCGTCGCAGGCGATGGCGATGCCGGTCATCGCGCCGCCCGAGTTGGCCAGTCCGATCGTACTGGCGGCGTCCGATTGCTACGCCATCGGCCAACAGGTGGCCGAACAGAATGGCGGAACGCTGGCCAAGGCCTCGCAGTCGACGCGCGGCGGCCAGCCGGTCTGTGTCATCGTCGTGCTCGTTCCGGGCAAGGACGGACAACGTCCGCGCCGTTCCGAAATCGTCGTTCCGCTGAACTGATCCAATCAACCTTAGGCTACGTTTCCCAGGCCGCCGGAATCGGCCTATATCTGCCCCAGTCTTCAATCTGACAAAGCTCTTCAACAGGTAAAGCTCTTCAACAGGTATCGAACTCCGCATGCGTGTACTCGTCGTCGAAGATGACAAGGATCTCAATCGGCAGATATCGGATGCGCTGGTCGATGCCGGCTATGTCGTCGACCGCGCCTTCGACGGCGAGGAAGGCCATTTCCTTGGCGACACCGAGCCCTACGACGCCGTCGTGCTCGATATCGGCCTGCCGCAGATGGACGGCATCAGCGTGGTCGAGCGTTGGCGACGCGGCGGCCGCAAGATGCCGGTGCTGATCCTGACGGCGCGCGACCGCTGGAGCGACAAGGTCTCCGGCATCGATGCCGGCGCCGATGACTACGTCACCAAGCCGTTCCACATCGAGGAGGTGCTGGCCAGGCTGCGGGCCCTGATCCGGCGGGCTGCCGGCCATGCCTCGTCCGAACTGACCTGCGGGCCGCTGCGTCTCGACACCAAGGCCTCCAAGGCCGATGTCGACGGCGTGCCGTTGAAACTGACGTCGCACGAATTCCGCCTGCTTGCCTATCTGATGCACCATATGGGCGAGGTCGTCTCGCGGACCGAACTGGTCGAGCATCTCTACGATCAGGATTTCGACCGCGATTCCAACACCATCGAGGTGTTTGTCGGGCGGCTGCGCAAGAAGATGGGCATCGACATGATCGAAACCGTGCGCGGCATGGGCTACCGCATGCGTGAGCCGGAGGCGTAACTCGGAACCGCTCAAACCAACCGCAAGGGCGCCGCTTTCGCTGCGTTTGTGGCCGCGTTCGCTGACGTTCCGCGTCATCGCCTTTTCCACGGTCTGGGCGATCGTGACGCTCGTTGTCATCTTCACGTTGATAACCACGCTCTACCGCCAGGCCAGCGAACGCGGCTTCGACAGCCTGCTTTCGGCGCATCTGTTCAACCTGATCGGTTCGATCGGCATCTCCGACAGCGGGGCGCTGACTGGCGCGCCAGACCTCGGCGACCTTCGGTTCTCGGAGCCGAATTCGGGCTGGTACTGGTCGGTGGAGCCCGCTTCGGAAGGTGTGCATGGTGATCTTCATTCGTCTTCGATGTTGAAAAACATCCCGTCGCCGAGCGTTGCCGATGTGCCGTTCAACGCCAGCTTCCAGCGCAGCTATCCGACCGAAGGCATCGATGGTGAGCAGCTCGAAGTGTTCGAGAGCGAATTCGTTCTCGATTCCAAGAACCGCGCCGCGCGCTTCCGCGTCATGGGCAACCAAAGCGAACTCGAACAGGAAATCGCTACCTTCCAGCGTCGCCTGCTGACTTACCTCTCCCTGTTCGGCGTCGGCATGATCGCCATCAACGCGATCGCCATCCTGCTTGGCCTGCAGCCGTTGCGCCGGGTCAGGAACGCGCTTGCCATGGTGCGCGAGGGCACCGCGCAGAGGCTCGACGGCCAGTTCCCAGCCGAGATCGAACCGCTTGCCAACGAAACCAATGCGTTGATCGAAAACAACAGGCGCATCGTCGAACGGTCGCGAACACAGGTCGGCAATCTCGCCCATTCGCTGAAGACGCCGCTGGCGGTGCTGCTCAACGAGGGCCGCGCGCTCGGCGGTGCCAAGGGGCAGCTGATCGCCGAACAGGCCGCTTCCATGCAGAAGCAGGTTGAACACTATCTCCAGCGCGCCCGCGTCGCGGCACAACGCGACAGCGTCGTCTACCGCACGCCGGTGACGCCGCTGGTGCAGCGCATGGTGCGGGTTATGCAGAAGCTCAATCCGCGGACAAATCTGTCGCTGTCGCTGCCGGCGGCCGAGATCGTCTTCGCCGGCGAGCGCGAGGACCTTGAGGAGTTGCTGGGCAATCTCCTTGAAAACGCGATGAAATGGGCAAAGAGCGCGGTGCAGGTTTCGGTCGTGCCCTTGACCGGCAAGGACGACCCGGCCGGCCTTTTCGAGATCGGCATAGAGGATGACGGTCCCGGCATTCCGGAGGACAAGGCGCGCGAGGCGCTGAAGCGAGGACGGCGTCTGGACGAGACAAAGCCCGGAACAGGTCTGGGGCTGGCCATTGTCGCAGACCTTGTCAACGAGTATGGAGGCGTTCTGGCGCTCGAACGGTCCGGTATGGGCGGATTGAAGGCGGTGGTGCGATTGCGGAGCCTTCAGTGATGTTCACTAGGGCCAATCGACATAGAGGGACGGGAGATGTTATTGGGCGGCATGTCGATTGGTCCTGCAGCGGCCAGCGGCCAAATTTCCGACAAATATCAATACTATGGCCACGCCAACTTCTCCGATGACGCGGCCCCCGGCGCATCCATGGCAGGCTCCCACTCAAGAAAATCGGTTGTTGGCATGAAGATTCGCGTCGCTCTCGTTTCCGCATTGCTGGCTGTTTCCGGCTGCACCACCTTGAGCGGCAAGGGTCCAACCGTGGCAGTGACACCGGCCTCGACACCTCCTTCCAGCGGCAAGGTGACCACGACGATCATTTCGGCGATGGGCGGCGGCCTCATCAGCGGGGCGATCGGCAACGGCCTCAGCGAGACCGAGAAGCGCAGCGCGCTCGAGGCTGAATACAAGGCGCTAGAATATACGACCAGTGGCCAGAAGGTGACGTGGAAGGGCGCTCAGGCTTCGCGCTACGGCGAGGTGGTTCCGGCCCAGCCGTACCGCGTCGGTTCGCAGGACTGCCGCCAGTACACGCAGACGGTGTTTTCCGCCGGTGCCGGGGTCACGGCGCGTGGAACCGCTTGCCGCAACGCCGATGGCAGCTGGACGCCGCTGACCTGACGACCGTCTGCCGACGATTGGCGGCTGGCGTCGTCAAAGCGTCGCAGCATGCATCTGTTGGCACGGCAGAGCTCTGCCGGTATTGGAAGAACCATGCTGTTCTGGGTCATAGCCGCCATTCTCACGCTGGGTGCAAGCCTGGCGGTGCTGCTGCCGCTGGCCGCCAGCGCCAAGGGCGCGTCGTCGAGCGGCGAACATGATCTCGAAGTCTATCGGGACCAATTGTCCGAGCTTGACCGCGACGCCGCGCGTGGCTTGATCCAGCCGGCCGAAGCCGCCGAGGCCCGCGCCGAGATCGCTCGCCGCATCCTTCGCCTTGACAATGCGGGTGCCGTCGGCGGCGCAAACCCTGGCCGAGCGCCGGTCACGGCAAGGCTGGTGGCAACCGTAGCCGTGCTGGCGGTGCCGCTGGTCAGTTGGGGGCTCTATGTCAAGCTTGGCTCTCCTGACCTGCCGTCGCAACCGCT
Source organism: Mesorhizobium sp. M7A.F.Ca.US.010.02.1.1 (assembly GCF_004023085.1). Classification (NCBI taxonomy): domain Bacteria; kingdom Pseudomonadati; phylum Pseudomonadota; class Alphaproteobacteria; order Hyphomicrobiales; family Phyllobacteriaceae; genus Mesorhizobium; species Mesorhizobium sp. M7A.F.Ca.US.010.02.1.1. Next base: position 205,882 of record NZ_RZRV01000004.1, read on the forward strand.
CAGCGAGCGGTTGGCCAAGAATCCTGCCGACAGTTCGGTCGACGAGCTGGTGGCGCGGGCCGAAGCCCATCTGGCCGCCAATCCCACTGACGGCAGGGGCTGGGACGTGCTGGCACCGGTCTATCTGCGCATGCAGCGCTTTTCCGACGCGGCAGGAGCCTATCGCAACGCCATTCGGCTCGATGGCGACAGCGCCGTTCGCCAGGCCGGTCTCGGCGAGGCGATCGCCAGCGCGGCAGGCGGCATTGTCTCGGCCGATGCCCAGGATGCTTTCGAAGCAGCCCTGAAGCTCGATCCGGCCAATGCGAAGGCCAGCTTCTACCTGGCCATGGCATTGGCGCAGGAGGGTCGCGCCAAGGAAGCGACCACGGCATGGCAGGCGATGCTGGACAGATTGCCGCCGGATTCGCCATGGCGCGGTGCCGTCGAGCAGGCGCTCGCCAAATCCGGAAGCTCCGACGTCGCTTCCGGCGGCGCCACCAACGGTCCCGATGCCGGCGATGTCGACGCCGCATCCTCGATGTCGCCGCAGGACCGGGAGACCATGATCAATACGATGGTTGCCGGCCTCGACGACAAACTGCGGCAAAATCCGCGCGATCCGGAAGGATGGATGCGGCTCGTTCGTTCCTATGTCGTGCTCGGCAAGGCCGATCAGGCGCGTGAGGCGCTCGGTCGCGCCATTGCCGTCTTTGGAGCCGACAGCGACCAGGCGAAGAAATTCACTGCCTTTGCCGCTTCGCTTGGGCTTGCGGCGACGGAGTAGAACAAGACATGACGCGCAAGCAGAAACGATTGTCGGTGATCGCGGGCGGGCTGGTCTTCCTGGCTGCCGCGACCGGGCTGACTTTTTACGCGCTTGGCCAGAAGGCCTCCTATTTCTACATGCCGGCCGATCTCACCACCGCCAGTGTTCAGCCTGGCCAGCGCATCCGGTTGGGTGGATTGGTCGAAAAAGGCACGATCCAGCGCGGGCAGGGGGCCACGGTCGGCTTTTCGGTGACCGACACGCACAAATCGGTCAAGGTCACCTACACCGGCATCCTGCCCGACCTTTTCCGCGAAGAGCAGGGCGTCATCACCGAGGGTACTTTCGGCCCGGACGGGGTTTTTGTTGCCGATAGCGTGCTGGCCAAGCATGATGAGCGCTACATGCCCAAGGAGGTTGCGGACGGCCTCAAGGCCAAGGGCGTCTGGCAGGAGAACAAGAGTGAATAGCTCCGGCATGAGAGCGACAATGGATCACGGGCATGGTTGAAACGGGACATTTCGCCCTCGTCCTGGCGTTTGCGCTTTCGCTGGTGCAGACGGTGGTGCCGCTGTTTGGCGCGCGCCTGAACAACCAGCGCCTCATGGCCGTCGGCGGTCCGGTCGCAGTGACCGGCTTTGCCTTGACGGCGCTGTCCTTCGCAGCGTTGGCGAGTGCCTATGCAAGCTCCGATTTCTCGGTGGCGAGCGTGTGGGAAAACTCGCATTCCTTGCAGCCGTTGATCTACAAGATCACCGGAACTTGGGGCAATCATGAAGGCTCGATGCTGCTTTGGGTGTTGATCCTGACCTTCTTCGGCGCGCTCGTCGCCGCTTTCGGCTCCAACCTGCCGGCGACGCTGCGCGCCAATGTGCTTGCGGTGCAAGGCGCCATCGGCGCCGCCTTCTTCCTGTTCATCCTGGCGACGTCCAATCCGTTCATCCGGCTCAATCCGGCGCCGATCGAAGGCCGCGATCTCAACCCGATCCTGCAGGATCTCGGCCTCGCCATTCACCCGCCTTTTCTCTATCTCGGCTATGTCGGCTTCTCGATCTGTTTTTCCTTCTCGGTTGCCGCTCTCATCGAAGGCCGCATCGACGCGTCCTGGGCACGCTGGGTGCGGCCGTGGACGCTGGTCGCCTGGATGTTCCTGACCGGCGGCATCGCCATGGGATCGTACTGGGCCTACTACGAGCTCGGTTGGGGCGGTTTCTGGTTCTGGGATCCGGTCGAGAACGCCTCCTTCATGCCGTGGCTGGCGGGGACCGCGCTGCTCCATTCGGCCATCGTCATGGAAAAGCGCTCGGCGCTGAAGATCTGGACGCTGCTGCTCGCCATCCTGACCTTTTCGCTGTCGCTGCTCGGCACCTTCCTCGTGCGTTCAGGCGTGCTGACCTCGGTGCACGCCTTTGCCACCGATCCGACGCGCGGCGTGTTTATCCTGTGCATACTGACGCTGTTTATCGGCGGCTCGCTGGCGCTGTTTGCGCTGCGCGCTTCCCGGCTGACGACCGGCGGCCTGTTCCAACCGATTTCCCGAGAAGGGGCGCTGGTCCTCAACAATCTGTTCCTGACGACGGCGACGGCGACCGTCCTCGTCGGCACACTCTATCCGCTCGCCGTCGAAGCCTTTTCAGCCGACAAGATCTCGGTCGGCGCGCCGTTCTTCAATCTCACCTTCGGACCGCTGATGGTGCCGCTGCTGCTCGTGGTTCCGTTCGGGCCGTTGCTGGCCTGGAAGCGCGGCGATGTCTTCGCCGTCGCGCAGCGCCTTATGGTGGCCTTTGCAGCGGCGCTGTTGGCGACGCTGGTCACCGTTCTGTTCATCGACGGCGCCTCGGTGTTTGCAGCCCTGGGCGTTGGCCTTGCCGTCTGGCTGATCCTTGGCGCGCTCACCGACCTCGCCGTCAAATCGGGGGTCGGCAATGTCGCAGCGGGGATCATGGTCAGGCGCTTGCTCGGCCTGCCGCGCTCGGTCTTCGGCACCGCCTTCGCTCACCTTGGCTTGGGCCTGACCACGCTCGGCATCGTCGGCACACTTTGCTTCGGCACCGAGAAGATCCTGTCGATGCATGCCGGTGAGACCGTCGAACTGTCCGGCCATACGCTGCGTTTCGTCGGGCTTCATCCGGCCCAGGGACCGAATTACAGCGAGGATCTCGGCCGCTTCGAACTGATCGGCGTCAGCGGCAGCCCTGTTGGCGAAATCAGCTCCGCCAAACGGTTTTATCCGGTGCGGCAGATGACGACGACGGAATCGGGCATCAGGACGATTGGTTTCTCGCAGCTCTACATCTCGCTCGGCGACGAGGGCAATGACGGTTCCGTCGTCGTCCGTCTGTGGTGGAAACCGCTGGTGACGTTGATCTGGGGCGGCGGCCTGATGATGATGGCGGGCGCGGCGATGTCACTGATGGACCGGCGCCTGCGCGTCGGCGCGCCGTCGCGGCGGCGCAAGCAGGCGAGCGCGGTGCCATCCGCGACCCTGCCATGAACGCGCGGCTTTCTCTGACCTCCATTATCCTGCTGCTGGCGCTGTTCTTTGCCGGCACGGCCTCGGCGGTGAAGCCTGACGAGGTGCTGCCTGATCCAACGCTGGAGGCGCGGGCGCGGGCGCTGTCGGAAGGCTTGCGCTGCATGGTCTGCCAGAACCAGTCGATCGACGAATCCGATGCCGACCTTGCCCGCGACTTGCGCGTCCTTGTGCGTCAGCGCCTCGTCGCCGGCGACACCGACCAGCAGGTCATGGACTACGTGGTTTCGCGCTATGGCGAGTTCGTGCTGCTGAAGCCGCGTTTCGACCTGCGCAATGCGTTGCTATGGGGCACGCCCGTCCTGCTGTTGCTGATAGGAGGCGTTTTCATCGTGCTGACCGCGCGGTCGCGCCGCGTGCTGGCGACCAATGCGTTGACCACTGAGGAACAGGCGGCGCTGGACAAGATACTAGGCAATTAGCTTGGCCATTCCTCCGAGGGCCAGTCTCGCGACGTGTGAATGACGCGCAGGATAACGACGCTCTGACGGCCAGCGATTGGGCGCAACTCATAGGCAATGATGTAGGGCAGGCGGTCGATGAGCTTCTCATATGTGCCTGTCACTCGGCCTGGGCGGCCCGTCGCCATCTCACCAAGGCCCTGGCCCATTTCATGAATACGATCCGCCAGGCGTCGGGCGGCAGCAGGATTGTCCTGAGCGATAAAGGCAACTTGCTGCTTAAGATCGTCCAGCGCTTCTCGCGACCAGGCGACGAACCGCTTCACGCCTTGCCCAAGCGCCTGGCTTCCGCCGATTCGATGACTGCGTCGATTTCCGCCATCGCATCGTCGTGAGGCACGACACGGCCAGCCGCCGCGTCTTCCATGCCGCGTTTGATGCCTTCAATGATATCGAGTTCGCGATCGACGTAGGCCGAGACCGCCTCGGCGGCGAGGAACGATTTGCTACGCCGGGTGTCGGTGGCGATCCGCTCCAGCTTCAGCTTGGTTTCGGGAGAGACCCGGATGGTCATGGTGGTGCTTGCTGTCATTTATGAAAGCCTTGTGCTGAGTTGTGTACAAGATAGCACATCGGACATGGCAGCCAAGGGGATTGTACGTCCCCTGACTCCCAAACATTACCAAAGTTTCATGTGTCGGAAATGGCGCTGTAATGTGTGCCGCTCTAATTCTCCTTTCCTGAGGATGCCGACCAAGCAGCGTCCGTTGAAAGAGGATAAGTAATCCATGAATATTGCCCCCAATTCATATTCGGTCACCCGCAAGCGTCTCATGGCTGCCGTCGCATCTGTCGCGGTGGCCGGTGCGATCGGCGTCGGCGCGCTGACCAGCGGAACCAGCCCTGTTCTGGCCGATGCCGTGCGCGTCGAGGCGCCGCAGGTGCCGGGCTTCGCCGATGTCGTCGAGCGCGTTTCTCCCGCCGTTGTCAGCGTCAAGGTCAAGGCCAAGATCAGCCCGGCCGCCGATGATGGCTCCGACCCGTCCGACGACCAGGATGGCATGAACAACCTGCCCAACAATCCACAGCTGCGCCGCTTCTTCAAGGAATTCCGTGGCTTTGGTGACCAGGACGGCCAGGGTGGCGGCAACAGGCGCTTCAGCCACCGCGACCGCAACAACGACCAGCCGCGGCCGGTTGCCCAGGGATCGGGCTTCTTCATCTCGGATGACGGCTATCTCGTCACCAACAACCACGTCGTTTCGGAAGGCTCGGCCTTCACCGTGGTGATGCATGACGGCAAGGAGCTCGACGCCAAGCTGATCGGCACCGACCCGCGCACCGATCTCGCCGTGCTTAAGGTCGACGGCGTCGGCAAGTTTACCTATGTCGACTTCGCCGATGACTCCAAGGTTCGCGTCGGCGACTGGGTGGTGGCCGTCGGCAATCCGTTCGGCCTTGGTGGAACCGTCACCGCCGGCATCGTCTCCGCCCGCGGCCGTGACATCGGCGCTGGCCCTTATGACGACTTCATCCAGATCGACGCATCGGTCAACCGCGGCAATTCTGGCGGTCCGACCTTCAACCTCAACGGCCAGGTCGTCGGCATCAACACCGCGATCTTCTCGCCGTCAGGCGGCAGCGTCGGCATCGCCTTCGACATTCCCGCTTCGACCGCCAAGCAGGTCGTTCAGGACCTGATGAAGAGCGGTTCCGTGCAGCGCGGCTGGCTCGGTGTGGAAATCCAGCCGGTCACCTCCGACATCGCTGAGTCGCTTGGTCTGAAGTCCAACAACGGCGCACTGGTTTCCAGTGCCCAGGACGATGGTCCCGGCAAGAAGGCGGGCATCACGGCCGGTGACGTGATCACCCAGGTCGACGGCAAGGATGTCGCTTCGCCGAAGGAACTGGCCCGGCTGATCGGCGCCTATTCGCCCGGCAAGTCGGTCGACGTCACCGTGTGGCGCGACGGCAAGAGCCAGACGGTCAAGGTCGATCTCGGCAAACTGCCTTCGAGCGACAAGCAGGCCTCTGTCGATCAGCAGCAGCCCGCCGCCCCGGCCAAGCCCGACACGCTGGCCGATCTCGGCCTGACCGTTACCAAGTCTGAAAACGGCAAGGGGCTGGTGGTGACCGATGTCGATCCCGACAGCGACGCCGCCGATCGCGGCATCCAGCCGGGCGACGTCATCACGTCGGTCAATTCCAACGAAGTGAATGGCATCGAAGACGTCACCAAGGCGATGACCGAAGCAGTCAAATCCGGCCGCAAGGCAGTGCTGATGCAGATCACCCGCGACGACACCAATCGGTTCGTCGCGCTGCCCGTCGCCAAAGGCTGAGGTCGGTCCCGGAGCGTTCTCTCGGCCTTTCCAGGTGGGTGAGGGCGTTCCGGCGGCAGGTTGGACTTTTCCAGTGCGGCAGTTTCAATACCCCGAGCCGCCGTGCGGGAAAGCATGGAGGAGCGCGCGTTAGTCAGTCATCGCGCCTTCCCCCGGCGGCAGCGGGCTTCCCATCGTCCGCTGCCGCACACTTTCAAAAGCGCTTCCGCGATCCGATGCAAACGACATCGGCGGCGAGCAGCTTTATCGCGCACGGCTTCGGGCAATCTTGATCGCGGTGCGCTTTGGCAAAGGCCACAATGCAGATGTCTGCCACTCAACCTTCCGGCGAAATCGCGTATAACAGCCCTATGAAGATTCTCGTCATAGAAGACGATCGCGAGGCTGCGGATTACTTGCAGAAAGCCTTTGCCGAGGCCGGTCACACCGCTCATGTCGCCGGTGACGGCGAAACCGGCTTTGCGCTCGCCGACGCCGGCGACTACGACGTGATGGTGATCGACCGGATGATGCCGCGTCGCGACGGCCTGTCGGTCATTGCCGGTCTCCGGTCCAGGGGCAACACAACGCCAGTGCTGATCCTGTCGGCGCTCGGCGAGGTCGATGATAGGGTCACGGGGCTGCGCGCCGGCGGCGACGACTACCTGACGAAACCCTATGCCTTCTCCGAGCTTCTCGCCCGCGTTGAGGTTCTGAACCGTCGCGCCAGCGCCAAGGAAGCCGAAACCGTCTACCGCGTCGGCGATCTCGAACTCGACAGGCTGTCGCATTCGGTCCGCCGTGCGTCACGCGAGATCACATTGCAGCCGCGTGAATTCCGCTTGCTCGAATATCTGATGCGGCATGCCGGCCAGGTGGTGACACGCACCATGCTGCTGGAAAATGTCTGGGACTACCATTTCGATCCGCAGACCAATGTCATCGACGTCCATGTCTCGCGGCTGCGCGGCAAGATCGAGAAGGGCTTCGACAAGCCCATCCTGCATACGGTTCGCGGCGCCGGCTATATGCTGAAGAGCGGCTAGCTGCGGCATGGCTCTTTCCGTGCCAGCCATCATGAAGACGACGGCAGCGCGGCTTTCGGCGCTCTACTTCCTGCTCTTCGCGCTCTGCGCGGTGGCGCTCGTCTTCTACATGACGTCGCTGTCGGCGCGAATGCTGACCGCACAGACGCAGGAGACCATCAATGACGAAGTGCTCGGCCTTGCCCGCGCCTATCAGCGCGGTGGCCTGCCGATCCTGGTACGCGTGGTGGAACAGCGCTCGCGCCAGCCCGGCGCCAACCTTTACCTGATCGCCGACGCCAACGGCCAAATCCTGACCGGCAATGTGCAGAGCCTGGAGCCGGGCGTTCTCGAGAACGAAGGCTGGACCAGCAGTCCGTTCTCTTATCAGCGCTTTGGCGAGGGAGAGCTCGAGCGCCTGCGCAACCTTCCCGCCGAGCAGGGTACCACCACCCAATCCGAGCAGAACGATGCGCAGGCGCAGGGCGAAAAGGGCCACAACGCCATAGCGCTGGTGCTGCGGCTGCCGAACCAGATGATCATGCTGGTCGGCCGCGACCTTGGCGAGCCGGAGCGGTTTCGTGCGGTCATCCGCCGTGCGCTGATGCTGGCGCTCGGCATGATGGGGCTGGGCGGATTGCTGATCTGGTTTTTTGTCGGCCGCGCCGCGCTGAAGCGCATCGACAGCGTGTCGGAAGCCAGCCGCCGCATTATGGGCGGCGATCTGTCGGGCAGGCTGCCCGTGACGGGGGTTGGCGATGAGTTCGACCGGCTCTCCGAAAATCTCAATGCCATGCTGGCCAGGATCGCCGCGCTGAACGAAGGCCTGAAGCAGGTTTCCGACAACATCGCGCATGATCTGAAGACGCCGCTGACCCGGCTGCGCAATCGGGCCGAAGCGACGCTTTCGGGCAAGCAAAAGCCCACCGATTACCGGCAGGCGCTGGAAGGCACCATTGCCGAGTCAGACCAGTTGATAAAAACCTTCAACGCCATCCTGATGATTTCCCGGCTGGAGGCTGGCTACTCCTCGGAGAACACCAACCGCGTCGATCTGGCGGAGGCCGTGCGCGATGTCGTCGAACTCTACGAGCCGGTGGCGGAAGAGGCAGGCGTGTCACTGGAAGCAGACGCGCGCGAGGCGGTGTCCGTCAACGGCAACCGCGAACTGATCGGCCAGGCGCTGTCGAACATCGTCGACAACGCCATCAAATATTCCACCGGCGCCAATGCCCAGCCGGCGGTGCGCGTCACGCTCGAGCGAGCCGGTGCGGACGTTCGCCTGTCCGTTGCCGACAATGGACACGGCATTCCCGACGATGGCGACCGCGCCCGCGCCACGGAACGTTTCGTGCGGCTGGAGAAGAGCCGTTCGCAGCCGGGTTCCGGTCTTGGCCTCAGCCTCGCCAAGGCGGTCATGACGTTCCACAATGGCCGGCTTGAACTCTTGCCTGGCAATCCTGGACTATCCGTGGTCATGAGTTTCCCGGCTCGGGAGGATCACTGATGAGCACTGCAGCGAAGCGGGTGGAGACTGGATGGCTGCTGAAGCCGGCTGCCAAGCTTGCTCCGCTCGACAAGGACCGTGCGCGGTTGGAACTGGCCGAGATCGCTTCCGCCGCGCGCGAAGAAGGACTGACGCGGCTGGCCAAGTTCCTGGCAGGCAAAGGGGAGGGCCAGGATTTCCTTGCCGCCGTCTTCGATCTGTCGCCGTTCCTGCGTGATACCGCACGTCGCCGGCCGCAAATCCTGGACGGGCTGTTCGAGCAGACGATCGAGGCTCGGCTGAAGGCGATCGGCGCCGCCATCGACCAGGTGCATCTAACCGAAGCAGTCTCGGAATCCGGCCTGATGATGGAGCTGCGCCAGTGGAAGGCGGAGGCGCATTTCCTGATCGCGCTGGCCGATCTTGCCGGCGAGGCCGAAACGGCGCTGACGGTCCGGCGATTGAGCGATCTTGCAGACGCCTGCACCCGTGCGGCCGTCGACTTCCTGCTGCGTGACGCGCATGGCCAGGGCAAACTCAAACTGCCGGATGTCGGCAATCCTTCGAAACAGTCGGGCTGGATCCTGCTCGGCATGGGCAAGCTCGGCGCGCATGAGCTGAATTTTTCCTCCGACATCGATCTGGTGGTTTTCTTTGATCCGGAAGCGCCCGCCGTCGTCGATCCGCTCGACGCCACCGAGTTGTTTTCGAGGCTGACGCGCCGCCTGGTGCGCATCCTGCAGGACCGCACCGAACACGGTTATGTCTTCCGCACCGATCTGAGACTGCGCCCAGACCCCGGTTCGACACCGCTGGCGATCCCGGTCGAGGCGGCATTGCGCTACTATGAGGCACGCGGCCAGAACTGGGAGCGCGCCGCGATGATCAAGGCACGCCCGGTGGCAGGCGATCTGGCCGCGGGTGCGGCCTTCCTCAAGGAGTTGCAGCCCTATATCTGGCGCAAATACATGGACTACGCGGCGATTGCCGACGTCCATTCGATCAAGCGCCAGATCCACGCCCACAAGGGCCATGGCGAGATTGCGGTCAAAGGCCACAACGTCAAGCTTGGCCGCGGCGGCATTCGAGAGATCGAGTTCTTCGTCCAGACCCAGCAGCTCATCGCCGGCGGACGCTTCCCTGAACTGCGTGGCCGCGAGACCGTGCCGATGCTCGGCGAGCTTGCGACCCGCGGCTGGATCACCGCCGATGCGCGCGATGCGCTCGCCCGCCAGTACTGGTTCCTGCGCCGCGTCGAACACGCCGTGCAGATGGTTGCCGACGAGCAGACGCACACGCTGCCGGAAGATGATGAAGGCCTGGAGCGCATCGCCTACATGCTCGGCTTTGCCGATGCTTCTGCCTTTTCTCAAGCGTTCCGTGCCTCGCTGCAGCAGGTCGAACGTCACTACGCGGCACTGTTCGAAACAGCACCCGAACTGTCGACCGGCATCGGCAACCTGGTCTTCACCGGCGATGTCGACGATCCCGATACGCTGCAGACCTTGCACGGGCTCGGCTTTCAGCGGCCAAGCGACATCTGCCGCGTCATCCGTGGCTGGCATTTCGGCCGCTATCGCCTCACCCAGTCGGCGGAGGCACGCGAGCGGCTGACGGAACTGACGCCGGCGCTGCTGCGCGCCTTCGGCCAGACGCGCCGGGCCGACGAAGCTCTGATGCGCTTCGACGAGTTTCTCGCCGGCCTGCCGGCTGGCATCCAGCTGTTCTCCCTGCTGCAGTCCAATCCTGCCCTGCTGAAGCTTCTGGCGACGATCATGGGGGCCGCCCCCCGGCTGGCGGCGATCATCACCCGCAGGCCGCATGTCTTCGATGGTTTGCTCGACCCGGCCTTGCTCACCGAACTACCGGACCGCGCCTATCTGTCGGCGCGACTTTCCGCCTTCGTCGAGGGCGACCGACTTTACGAGGATGTGCTCGACCGGCTGCGCATTTTTGCCTCCGAGCAGAAATTCCTGATTGGTGTCCGGCTGCTCGCCGGCTCGATCGATCCGGCGCGGGCCGGCCGCGCCTTTTCCGATCTGGCGGATCTCACCATCGAGGCTGCGTTGAAGGCGGTGACGGCCGAATTCGCGGCACGCCACGGCACCATTGCCGGCGGCGTGGTTTCGCTGCTCGGCATGGGCAAGCTCGGCAGCCGCGAGTTGACTGCCGGATCGGATGTCGACCTGATCCTGCTCTACGACCACGCGCCGGATGCCGAAGAGTCCAACGGTGACAAGCCGCTGGCGCCTTCGCATTACTACACCCGCATGACGCAAAGGCTGATCGCGGCGGTGTCGGCGCCGACGGCGGAGGGCGTGCTCTACGAACTCGACCTGCGCCTGCGGCCGTCCGGCAACAAGGGGCCGGTGGCCACCCATATCGATGCCTTCAAGAAATACCAGCGCCAGGAGGCCTGGACCTGGGAGCACATGGCGCTGGCCCGCGCCCGCGCCATTGCCGGCGACGCCAGCCTGTGCGGCGAGGTTGAAGCGGAAGTGGCGACGGTGCTTGGACAGCCGCGCGACGCCGCCAAGGTGATGGCCGAGGCTGCGGACATGCGGGCCATGATCGAGAAGGAAAAGCCGCCGCGCGATCTCTGGGACATCAAGCTTATTCCCGGAGGATTGATCGATCTGGAATTCATCGCCCAGGTGGCCGTCATCACCGGGCAGGTCGAGACCGGGCGCCGCGCCACCGGCACCGCCGAGATCCTGTCGCGCCTTGCATCGGGCTTCGCCGATGCCGGGATAAGGCAGGAGCTTGGCGATGCCTACGCGCTCTATCTTGCACTGACCCAGATGACGCGGCTGTGCCTCACCGGAGCCTTCGAGCGCGACGACGTTCCGCCGGGGCTTTCGGATCTGCTTCTGGCGGTGACCGACTTGCCGGATTTCGGTGTGCTGGAAGCACACCTCAAGGAGACGTCGCAGAAGGTCAGGAAGGACTTTGATCTTTTGTTTCGTTCGGGATCACCGTGAAGCGATCGTCCCTTGGAATTGAAGACGTTTCGTGTTTTCCAGTCTCATGCAGCTACTCTGTTCGCCGAATCTGCCGGAGCGCGCGGCGTGCGTGAGCCTGCAAAATTCTCTCCCGCAGATAGGCGTAGAAGCGCGGCGGCAGCATACCATAGTCGAATCGGGACGGTTTGCTTCCCGCGATGGGCCTGAGATCGGGACCCGGCCAGAGGAAGTCATTGGTTTCGGTCACGACGATCCATGACGGCGTGTCATCGAGGCCGAGATGGGCTTTGAGTGGCGCAGGTATTTCTACTGCATCGGCAGGATCAGCCGGTGGCGAGTGTGTGACCGGAACGACCGTTATGACTTCACGGCCCTCCACGACCCGGCGCGCGGCGACAATGGCGCATGGTCGGTTTTTGCGACCTTCTTCGGCACCCTTTCGTGTTCTCTCACCCAGAGGTAAGAATAGGAAATCACCAGACCCGGGATAGGTTTGGGCAGGCTCACGGTGTCCAGTCTTTGAGCATCGCATCGAGCCCGGCATATTCGCTCGGTACGGCGCTTTCGGCGATGGCGTTCAGCGTCTCATCATCCAGTTCTTCCGCGTTACGGGCGACTCGTCCCTTGACCAACACCTCGAACATCGCCGCCGACAGGAGTACCGTGTGGGTCCGGCCATTCTTTGTGATTGCGACCGGCGCACGCTGGGCAGCGTCCTGAAAACGCCCGACATTCTGCTGGAATTCTGTTGAAGTCACTCGCATGACAAAGTCTACCTTTCTTATCTAAGGTGGATAAAATAGATAACTTTGTCAAAGCGTTTCACCTCGCGTCCATGAGGTGGGATCAGGCCTGGGATGGTGATAAAATATTCACGCTGCAACCTTGATCGCCGGCAGGGCCCTCTTCACCGGAATGCGCACCGACACGATCGTGCCGACACCTTCGCTCGACCGGATCTTCAGCGCGCCGCCCTGAAGCTCGGCCAGCGAACGTGAGATGGCAAGGCCAAGGCCAGACCCGGCATGGCTCTTGGAGAACTGGTTCTGCACCTGCTCGAAGGGCCGTCCTAGCTTGCCGAGCGCCTCCTTGGGAATGCCGCAGCCATTGTCCTCGATCGTCAGCACCAGCGCGCCGGATGTGTTGCGGGCCCTGACCGATATGTGGCCGCCCTGGCCGGTGAATTTCACCGCATTGGACAAAAGGTTGATGACGATCTGCTTGATCGCGCGGCGATCGGCGACCAGCGTCAGCGCATCGGCAATGCGCGTTTCCACGGTGATGGCCTTTTGCGCCGCCTGCAGCGAGACGACGCGAACCGTTTCGCTGATCAGCGGGCCAAGATCGATCTCTTCCCGGTCCAGCGAGAATTGGCCGGCCTCGATCTTGGACATGTCGAGAATGTCGTTGATGACGCCCAGCAGATATTTTCCGCTGCTGTTGATGTCGGTGGCATATTCCTCGTAGCGCTCCGATCCGAGCGGGCCGAACAGCCCTTGTTCCATCAGTTCGGAGAAGCCGATGATGGCGTTCAGCGGCGTGCGCAACTCATGCGACATGTTGGCCAGGAATTCGGATTTGGCCCGGTTCGCCGCTTCGGCGCGTTCGGTTTCCTTCATGTATTTGCGGTTGAGGTCGACCAGTTCGCGCGAACGCTCCTCTTCGGCCCGCCGCGCGAGGCTGAGATCATGGATCGTTGCCATCAGCCGTCGCTCGCTGTCGACCAGCTTCTCCTGGTGCAGCTTGATCTGGGTGATGTCGGAGCCGACCGAGACGATGCCGCCGTCCCGGGTCTTCAGTTCGTTGACCTGCAGCCAGCGGCCATCGGCCAGCTGCCGCTCGAAAGTGGCGCCGCCCTGCAGGCCGCTGGTGTGGGCAAGCCGCCGTTCGGAAGCAAAGGCCAGCATGCGTTCTTCCAGCGCCGCGCGCGCGGTGCCCGGCATCACGTCGCGGTCCGAAAGCCCGTTGTCCTGCTGGTATTTGGAATTGCACATGATCAGGCGCTGCGTCGAATCCCACAGCACGAAGGATTCGTTGATGTTCTCGATCGCCGTTCTGAGGCGAAGGTCGGCCGCCTCGGAACGCAGCGCCAGATGACGCTGTTCGGTGACGTCGACGGCGATGCCGATCAACTGGATCTCCGGGGCCTCCGGATCGATGACTTGTGCCCGCGCGCGCATCCAGACCCATTGGCCGTCGGAATGCCGCATCCGGAACACCTGGTCGATATGGTCGATCTCGCGTGCGACAATTCTGTTGGCGAGCTCGAACAGGTCGCCGTCTTCGGGATGGATGATCTGATCGACCTCGCCGAAGGACAGCATCGTTTCGCACGGCTTGTAGCCGAGCATGTCGTACATCGAGCGCGACCAGTACATCTTGCCGCGCACCATGTCCCAGTCCCACAGGCCGCAGCGGCCGCGAACCAGCGCCATGTCGATGCGCTGATGCGCTTCGAGGTAGATGCGGTCGGCCGCCTGCGCACGCGCGGCCTGGCCGAAATAGGCATAGAGGATGACGATCAGCACGCCGGCCGTCAGCACGAACAGGGTGACGTTCAGCGAAACGGTCTTGCGCCAGGCATCGAAAACCGCGTCCTGTGGCACCAGGGCCGCCGATGCGCCCTTTCCGCCATCCGCCAGGCTGACCGCCGCGTACCAGTCCCGTCCGTCGATGTTGACGTCCATGACGCCGGCACGATCGCCGAACATGAACAAGGGCTGGCCGCCCTCGACGAGGCCGTCCAGCGAATGGCCCTGCCATGGCATCGAGCGCGGCGTCACCGCGACGATCTTGAAAGCGCTGTCGGTGATGACAAGCACATGGCTGCGGCCCATCGCGCCCTGACGGCTGGTGGTCTCCAGCAGATCCTGTATGGCGCCGGGCACCGTTTCCGAGGTGGTGGCGAGCGAACTGGCCAGCTGGCCCGCCGCCAGCGTCAGGATCGCCTTGGCATTGCGCTCGACATCGTCGCGCTCGTTCATCAGTGACAGCACGCGCAGCGCCGCGATGACGATCAGGAATGTGATGATGAGGGCGGGTATTGATCGGCGCAGCAGCGGCTCGGCGGCCAGAAGCCGCCGGTAGGCCGGTTCGGCGATGAGCCGCGTATTCCCGGCAAGACCGTCGCCGCGCGTCTCGCGATGCGCAAAAACCGTCCCTCCGGGCGCGCCCCACGCGTCCGCCTTCGCCATAAATGGCACTCCCCGAATTGCCTATGCTGCTTGGTGATCCGGCAAACGCCGCACATCCGAATCGTCAGTAAAGAATCAAAGGTGATTCGCCTTGTCCAGTGGTCCGGCGAAAAAAGATTAAAAATCGACTAAAATAACGCCGAAATGGTCGATCTCCCCCACGAGGGGGGAGATCGCTCTCCCTAAGCCAGCGTGCGCTCGACGATATCGCGCAGATCCGCCGACAGGTTTTCGGCGCCGGCGATCGACAGCAGCGCTTCCCTGGCCTTGGCTTGCCGCAAAGGTTCGAGCGAACGCCACGATCTGAGCGCCGTCGCCAGCCTTGCCGCCACTTGCGGGTTGCGTTTTTCGACCTCGAGCACAGTCTGAGCAAAGAACCAGTAGCCTTCGCCGTCAGCACGATGGAAGCCGGTCTGGTTGGCGCTGGAGAAGGTGCCGATCAGCGAGCGAACTCGATTTGGATTGCCCATCGAGAAGGCCGGGTGGTTGGTCAGGGCCTTCACGGTGTCGACGGTTTGCGGCCCCGGAACGCTGGCCTGGATCTGGAACCATTTGTCCATGACCAGCGGGTCGGACCCATAGGTCGTCTCGAAAGCCGCCAGCGCCTCGACCGTCTCGGGCGAACCGTGGTGACGATGCGCGAGCACGGCAAGTGCTGCCGCGCGGTCGGTCATGTTGGTCGCCGACTGGAAATGCCCGGCGGCGAGTGCTGCTCCACCCGGCTGCAGCGACAGATAATCCAGCAAGGTGTTGCGCAAGGCGCGTCGTCCGGCGCTCGCCGCGTCGGGGCTGAACGCTTCTCTGTCGGCAAGGCTGCGGTAGAGGCCCGAAAAAACGTCCCGGTTCGCAGTGCCGATCGCCAACGCCAGTGCCTCGCGAGCGGCATAGATGGCATCGGGGTCGATGTTCCTGCCGATGTCGCGGGCGATGTCGGCTTCGCCGGGCAATGCCAGCGCCAGTGCTCGATAGGCCGGCTCCAGCGTCTCGTCACCGGCGATGCTGCCGGCGAGTTCGATCAGCCGCGGTGCAAAGGCCGGCTGCTTGCCGCCGAGGACCTCGCGGAAGGCTGATATCAGTGCATCAGTCAGCAATGTGTTGAAGGCCTGCCAGCGCGAGAAGGCGTCGCTGTCATGGCGGGCGAGAAAGAACTGGTCGTCGGCTTTCTGCTCGACGGACAATGTCACCGGCGCCGAAAAGCCGCGGTTGAGCGACACGGCCGGGCGCTCGGTGACGCCTGAGAACCGCACCATGTGGCGACGCTTGCGGATATGGATGACGCCGTCCTCGACGCTGGCGCCTTCGACGCCGCTATACGGCACAGGCTTGCCGCCGGCGCCGATCAGGCCGAAAGCCAGCGGGATGTGCATCAGCCGCTTGCGGCTTTCGGACGGTGTCGGCGGCACCGACTGCTCGATTTCGAGCGTGAATTCTTGCGCGGCCGGATTGTGCGTCGAACTGATCGTCAGGTTCGGCGTTCCCGCCTGATGATACCAGAGCGCGAACTGCGACAGGTCGCGGCCGGACGCATCCTCGAACACCTTGATGAAATCCTCGATCGTCGCCGCGTCACCGTCGTGCCGCTCGAAATAGAGGTCCATGCCGGCGCGAAAGACGTCGGCACCGAGAATTGTGCGGATCATGCGCACCACTTCGGAGCCCTTCTCGTAGACCGTCGCGGTGTAAAAATTGTTGATTTCGCGGTAGCGGCGCGGCCGCACCGGATGCGCCAGCGGACCTTGGTCCTCGGGAAACTGGTGGGCGCGCAAGGTGCGCACTTCGGCGATGCGCTTGACCGCGCGCGAACGCTGGTCGGCAGAGAATTCGTGATCGCGGAAAACCGTCAGGCCTTCCTTCAGGCAGAGCTGGAACCAGTCGCGGCAAGTGATTCTGTTGCCTGTCCAATTGTGGAAATACTCATGCGCGATGATCGCCTCGATATTGGCGAAATCGGCGTCCGTCGCGGTCTCCCGGTCGGCCAGCACATATTTGTCGTTGAAGATGTTGAGGCCCTTGTTCTCCATCGCGCCCATGTTGAAGTCGGACACGGCGACGATGTTGAAGACGTCGAGATCGTATTCGCGGCCGAACGCCTCCTCGTCCCATTTCATCGACCGCTTCAGGGCATCCATCGCGTAGCCGGCCAGCTTCTCCTTGCCGGGCTCGACATAGATGCCGAGTTCGATCGTGCGGCCCGATAGCGTGACGAAACTGTCCGCAACCTGGCCGAGATTGCCGGCCACCAATGCGAACAGATAGGACGGCTTGGGGAAAGGGTCGTGCCACACGGCATAGTGCCAGCCGTCGCCGAGGTCGCCCCTGTCGACCGGGTTGCCGTTGGACAGGAGCAGCGGCGCTTCGTCACGTATTGCCTCTATGCGCACCGTGTAGACGGACAGGATGTCGGGACGATCGAGAAAATAGGTGATGCGGCGAAAGCCCTCGGCTTCGCATTGCGTGCAGTAGACATGGCTCGAGCGGTAGAGGCCCATCAGGGCTTCATTGCCGGCCGGCGCCACCTCGGTCTCTATGAGCAACTGGAAGCGACGCGCCGCCGGCGGCTTGAAGATGGTCAGTTGATCGGGCGTCGCCAGCAGATCCGCCGGCTTTACCTTCTTGCCGTCGATCTCTATGCGCTTGAGGGTCAGCCCGTCGCCGTCGAGCACCAGCGGTGCCGACACGGAGACGTCGTCACGACGCTCTATCGTGAGCACGGCGGTGACACGCGTTGCGTCTGGCGAAAGGCGGAAGGTAAGGTCGGTTTTCGGAATGAGGTAGTCGTTGGGGCGATAGTCTTCGAGTTTGAAGACCTGGCCGGTGTCCGTGCGCATTCCGTGGGTTTTCCTGTCGATTGCGTTGGCGGCGGATTGTGTCCGCTGGTCCAAGAAATTTGAAGTCCGCGCTCTTTACACGAAACCGCCCCTCGACAAAACTGAGGCAATGCCTATTTCAGGCGTTCCTTCTCCTGTCATCATCACGAGGCATCCATGACCGTCGTCACACCGAAATTCGGCATGGGCGCATCCGTGCTGCGGCGCGAGGATGCCGCCTTCATCCAGGGCCAGGGCCGCTATACCGACGACATCCAGCCGGCTGGCGTCCTGCATGGCTATGTCCTGCGCTCGCCGGTCGCCAAGGCCAGCTTCACCATCGGTTCGACCGAGGCGGCGAAGGCAGCACCTGGCGTCCATCTGGTGCTGACCGGCAAGGATCTTGCCCATCTCGGCGATCTGAAATCCGGCGTCATGCAGGAACAGCCGGACGGCACCAAGGCTCCGACGCGCGACATCCCGATCCTGTGCCGCGACCGCGTCAACTATGTCGGCGATGCCGTTGCCTTCGTCGTCGCCGACAGCCGAGCCTTGGCGCAGGATGCCGCCGAACTGATCGATGTCGACTATGACGGCGAAGATGCGGCCTCCGGGACGGCAACGGCATTGGCCGAAGGCACGCCGCTGGTCTGGCCGGAGCTTGGTTCCAACCGCGCCTTCAGCTACCACATGGGCGACAAGAAAAAGACCGAAGCGGCTTTCGCCAAGGCCGCCCATGTCACCCGCATCGAGTTCGTCAACAACCGGCTGGTGTGCAACTACATGGAGCCGCGCTCCGCGATCGGCGAATGGAACGTCGAGGAGAAGCGCTTCGTGCTGACCACCGGGTCGCAAGGCGTGCACTCCATGCAGTATATCCTGGCCAGCGTGTTCAAGATCAAGAAGGACCAGCTGCGCGTCATCACGCCTGATGTCGGCGGTGGTTTCGGGCCGAAGAGCTTCGTCTACCGCGAATATCCGCTGGTGCTGGAAGCGGCAAAGCGGCTTGGCCGCCCGGTGAAATGGGCCGGCGACCGCACGGAACACTTCCTGACCGACGCGCAAGGGCGCGACAATTTCGTCACGGCCGAGATGGCGCTGGACAAGGACGGCCGCTTTCTCGGCATGAAGGTGGACCTGCTCGCCAACATCGGCGCCTATATCTCGCAATACGGTCCGTTCATCCCCTATATCGGCGTCACCATGTCGACCGGTGTCTATGATATCCAGGCGCTCGACGTCTCGGTGACCGGCCTCTACACCAACACCTGCCCGGTCGATGCCTATCGCGGTGCCGGCCGTCCGGAAGCAGCGTTCCTGCTGGAAAAGCTCGTCGACGCCTGCGCGCACGATCTCGGCCTGCCTGTCGAGGAGATCCGCCGCCGCAACTTCATCCGTCCGGAGCAGTTTCCCTACCGGACGCAGACCGGTCGCCTTTACGACAATGGTGAATTCGAAGGCCATATGGAGCGCGCCATCGAGCAATCCGAATGGAAAGCGTTTCCTGAGCGGCTGGCGCAATCGAAGGTCGGTGGAAAAATCCGCGGCCTCGGCATGGCGACCTATATCGAGGCCTGTGCCTTTCCGGGCTCGGAGCCGGCCTTCGTCGAACTCAATGGCGACGGCACGGTGACGCTGAAGATCGGCACCCAGACCAACGGGCAGGGGCATGCCACCGCCTATGCGCAGTTCCTGTCGGAAAAGCTCAATCTCCACATCGACAAGATCCATGTCCGCCAGGGCGATACCGATGAATTGAAGGCTGGCGGCGGCACCGGCGGCTCGCGCTCCATACCGCTGGGGGGTGTATCGGCTTCCCGCGCGGGCGAGGATCTGGCCAACAAGATCAAGCGCATCGCAGCCGACGAACTGGAGGCTTCTGCCGGCGACATCGAATTGTCCGACGGTGTCGCCCGCATCGTCGGCACCGATCGCTCGCTCGATTTTTCCGCTATCGCCAAGGCCGCCAAGACGCCGGACGATCTCAAGGGCTTTGGCGAGTTCGTGCAGGACGAATGCACCTATCCCAACGGCACCCATATCTGCGAGATCGAGATCGATCCCGACACCGGCGCGACCGAGATCGTCCGCTACACCATCGTCGACGATTTCGGCGTCACCGTGAACCCGATCCTGCTCGCCGGCCAGGTGCATGGCGGCGTCGTGCAAGGTATCGGCCAGGCACTGACCGAAGACACTATCTATGGCGAGGATGGACAGCTTTTGACGGCGAGCTTCATGGATTACGCCATGCCGCGCGCCGACAATTTCCCGTTCTTCCATTTCGAGACCCGCAACGTGCCTTCGACCACCAATGCACTCGGCATCAAAGGCGCGGGCGAGGCCGGCACCATCGGCTCGACCCCGGCGGCACTCAATGCGGTGACCGACGCGCTCTGGCGCGCTTATGGCGTCAAGCACATCGACATGCCGGCAACGCCCGCGCGTATCTGGGCGACGATCCGAGAAGCGTCGGGAGCGTGACAGCAGGCCCCGGCAGCCCCCCGGCCACAGCCAGCGATGATGCCGGCGGGCACGACACGCTTACCGGCATCATGCTCAAGATCGTGTCGGTGGCGGTCTTCGTCGGCATGCAGACCTGCATCAAAGCCGCAGGCACGGTTCCGGCCGGCCAGATTGTCTTCTTCCGCTCTTTCTTCGCCATCTTCCCGATCATCGCCTTCCTGGCTTTCAGGAAAGAACTCGGCACTGCCTTCACCACCAGGCGTCCGTTCAACCACATCGCCCGCGGCCTGGTCGGCGTCTGCGCCATGGGGCTCGGCTTTTTTGCGTTGACCCGACTGCCGCTGCCGGAAGCGATCACGCTGAACTACGCGCAGCCGCTGCTGGTGGTGGTGTTCAGCTCCATCTTCCTCGGCGAGGCCATCCGTGTCTATCGCTGGAGTGCGGTCGCGGTCGGCCTGGTCGGCGTGCTGATCATCTCCTGGCCGGAACTGACGCTGCTGAGTTCAGACGAGGCGCTCGACGACCAGGAAGTGCTCGGCGTCATGGCCGCTCTTGTCGCGGCGGCGATCTCGGCCGTCGCCATGCTCTTGGTGCGCAATCTCGTGCAAAGCGAGCGCACAGCGACCATCGTGCTGTGGTTTTCTGTGACGGCGAGCGTCATGTCGCTGCTGTCGCTGCCATTCGGCTGGCAGGCGCTGACGCCGCTCCAGGCAGCTCTCCTTGTTGCCGCCGGCTTCTGCGGCGGCCTCGGCCAGATCCTGATGACGGCGGCCTATCGCCATGCCGAGGCCTCGGTGGTGGCGCCGTTCGAATACACCTCGATGATCCTCGGCGTCGTCGTCGGCTATCTCGTCTTCGGCGACGTCGCCACGCTCCATATGCTTGTCGGCGGCCTGATCGTCGTCGCCGCCGGCATCTTCATCATCTGGCGCGAACGCCAGCTTGGCCTGGAGCGCACCCGCACGCGCAAGGCGTCTTTGCCTGAAGGGTGATTACGACAGCTCGGCTCGCTCCTTCGCCAACCGAACCAGCACTGTCCTCGTCTGTTCATCGGCGGGGAAAAACGATTCGATCGCCAGTTCCGAAAGCGTCACGTCGAGCGGCGTGCCGAAGACAGTGATGGTGCTGATGAACGACAGCACCTGATCGCCATGCGCCAGCCTGAGCGGATGCACGATGGCATTTGGCTCGACGGACACCGGCCGGCTGCCTTTCAAGCCGGACGGGTAACTGCGCAATTCGCGCTCCAATTCGACCAGCACAGGGTCACCGCTCGCGTCGTTCTGGTGTTTCAGGCGCTCGAGCAGATGCGTTCGCCATTCCTGAAGGTTGACGATGCGCGGTGCGATGCCGCCGGGATGCAGGCTGAGGCGAAGCACGTTGACCGGCGGCGTCAGCAGCGAAGCCTCGCTGACATCGTCAAGGAAGGGTGCAATGGCGGCATTGGCCGAGACCAGGTTCCAATGGCGGTCGACGGCGAGTGCCGGGAACGGCTCGTGGCCTTTGAGGACGATCTCGACGGCCGCCATCGCCGGCGCCAGCGTCGTGTCGGTCAGCGAGCGTTCGCCGAAGCTCGGCGCAAAACCGGCGGCGAGCAGCAATTGATTGCGTTGCCTCAGCGGTATCGACAATTGCTCGGCCAGATGCAGCACCATGTCGCGCGAGGGCGCGGCGCGGCCGCTTTCGACGAAGCTCAGATGTCGCTGCGAGATCTCGGCCTCCATCGCGAGGTCGAGCTGCGACATGCGGCGGCGCGTGCGCCACTCGCGAATGAGGCTGCCGGCGGAGGTTTGGGCTGTTGTCATGAGTGAATGACTAGGCCGGAGAGGCGTGCATTTCAATTACCTGCGAGGTTATCGCTAGGTGAGCGCGCGCAGCTTCGCCTTGACTTCGAGGAAATCCCGCCACGCCAGCTTCTTGTGCGACGGGGTTCGCAGGAGATAGGCCGGATGCAGCGTCGGCATGGCCGGGATGGCGATGCCGGACGCCGTCGTGTGGGCGCGCCAGTTGCCGCGCAGCCGCAATATGCCTTCCGAGGTGTTGAGCAAGGTCTTGGCTGACGGGCCGCCAAGGTTGATCAGCACCTTCGGATTGACCAGTTCGATCTGCCGCTCGATGAAGGGCCGGCAGATCTCGGTTTCGTGCGGCGTCGGCGTGCGATTGCCCGGCGGCCGCCAGGGAATGACATTGGCGATATAGACTGAAGTACGGTCGAGCCCGATCGCCGCCAGCATGCGGTCGAGCAGCCGGCCCGATCGGCCGACGAAGGGCAGGCCCTCGATGTCCTCGTCGCGGCCGGGTGCCTCGCCGACCAGCATGACGGCGGCTTCCGGGTTGCCGTCGGCGAACACCAGGTTCTTGGCGGTGGCCTTGAGATTGCAGCCGTCGAACGCCGCCATGTGCTGGCGAAGCTCGTCAAGCGTTGTTGCCGTCGTTGCCAATTGGCGGGCAAGTGCTGCCTGATTTTCGTCGGGAACCGTGGCCGACGGTGCGCGCAAAACAGGTGGCGCATTTGGCCTGTCGCCCCCTTCGGGGCGATTTGTCGAACGCGGCTGTGCGGCGGTGCCGCCCGCAGGCGCCGCGGTCGGCGCGCGCTCCGCCGGCTTTGGCGCAACCTCGGCAAACCGGTTCACCGGCTGGTCTTCAAGCGCCTCGTCGACGCCCGCGCTGGCATAAAAGGCCAGCAGGTCGGCAATATCAGGTCTGTTGTTTGGGGAAGCAGCAGTCATGGATTCACATTCGTCCGCGTGGCGGCAATTTGCAAGGCTGGCCTCTTGCTCCACCCCGTCGGTATGCGCGGATCCTGCACCAGATAGAAGGTCCATCTGGGCGTATAGTCGGTCATCAGGAAGGCGTGCACTTTTATCCCACGTGTCCATGCATCAAGAGTGGACCCGGAATGCGCACCTTCACCGAATGTATGCGTTCCAAACATGAGTCGAACAACGGAATTGTTGGACAGCGGTCAAAGGAAATAGTGCACTCTCACCGCATACTTGGGCGGCGCGCTGGTGGCAGGCTGAGATTCGGAGTAAAAGACAAGTGTGCGGGTGTCTGCACTTACACAGATCGGATATTGTAATGGCAACGGAGAAAATCGACAAACCAGAGGATTTCATAAATTCCTTTTCATTCCACGATGTTAGTTTGGACCGAATAAATATCGATTTCGATAGTCAGACTGCGAAGCTGGTTACACCGGATATGAATTGGAATTACGAAGGCAGCTGTGGATATGTTAAGAGACCGTGCAGCTTAATATTTGGAGGGGCAACCACGTATTTCATAGACGTTATTGATTTGGAAGGAGTAAGAATAGGAGACATAAGCACAAATCTCATAGGCGAATTGATTTTGGCAAATATTAATCTTAATCTTGGGGGCGGCAGCTCTGGCCGGGGGCGAGGTCGTGGCAGTATTAGTTTTATGTTTAAAACTCTTGAAATAGCCGACATGTAATACCCGCCCCTACCGCCACGGGCGTCTCTCAGCGAATGGATCGGAATCACACCCTCCGGCCCGCGCCTTCCAATGTGCTGGCCACGCGTCTGTCGAGCGGTAGCGCCGAGATCGAGGTGCAGCCGAATTTCGAACCGGTGTCCTACGTGATCAGCGATCTGACCGTCGTCACGCGGCTGCAGGGGATTCGGGGCTGATCGACCTCAACGCCGCTGACCAACCTGCTTGCCCAGCGTTTCGCCCCGCTTGGCGTTGATCCGGAGACGGCCAACTAGTTGGCGATCACAGTCGAATATTCCCGCAGCGGGGCCCGCATCTTTGCCGCAGCCGGGAGCGCAGGGAGCCACCGTTCGCGTGCCGGCATCGCTTAGATACCGGCATATTTCACCCCGTCGGTATGCGCGGATCCTGCACCAGATAGAAGGTCCAGCGCGGCGTGTAGTCGGTCATCAGGAATTCGAACCTGGCGGTTTTCAACGGGTCGACCTTGCCATTCCGGAACAGCAGCCGGTCATAGGGTTCGAAATCGCGATCGAAATCGGCGAAATTGCTCGACAAAATATTGTCCGGCGTCTTGTTGCGCTGGTCGAAGGAAAGCCCGTCGCCGAACACGCTCGGCCGATTCAGGATCTCCTGCAATTCGAACTGGAATTCGACCCAGGCCTGGCCGCTGTTGTTGAGCACATCGATGCGCATATACATCATGCCGTTTGCGAATTCGCCGGCCTTGCCGAAGGCCTGGATCGGCTTTGTCGTGCGGATCGTCAGCGTCACCGGCGTTGACGAATTCAGCTCTTCGGTGATGACGAACGGATCGCCCTTCGTCCCGATGCCCGAGGCGCCGGTGATGCGGAAGCCGCCAAGCTCGTCGGAGAAGGAGTAGGCGCCTGCCGCCCAGACCTTCACTTCGTCGGCGGCAGCGTGATGCGGCGCCAGCATCAGAAGGGCCAAAAGGAGCGCCCGGCGGATCCGGCCGGGCGGGAAAAGAAAGCGCGTCGATGAAAAGCCGGCTGGCCCAGGAATGCGCATGGCGTGAAGTATGGCCGATAAGCAAGCCGTCGAACAATTAAAAACGCGCGCCTCGCAGGCAATGCCGGGCGAAAAGCAGTCTTCCAGCCTCGCAATGCGCGACTTTTTGGCCAAAACGGCATTGTCACGTATGCGCCGGTTTCCTGTCGTCAATTGATGCGCTATGCAGCGCGGGAGCCAGCAAGATACCCGAATGGGATAAGCCAGTGCGGAGGGGTTGATGAGCGACATCGAACGCGAAAGCATGGAATTCGACGTGGTTATCGTCGGCGCCGGACCGGCGGGCCTCGCCGCTGCCATCCGCCTCAAGCAGGTCAATCCCGAGCTTTCGGTCGTCGTCCTGGAGAAGGGCGGTGAGGTCGGCGCCCATATCCTCTCCGGCGCCGTTGTCGATCCGATCGGCATCGACCGGCTCTTGCCGGGCTGGCGCGATGAGGACGGCCATCCCTTCAAGACGCCGGTCACATCAGACCATTTCCTGGTCCTTGGCCCTGCCGGCTCGTTTCGCCTGCCCAACATTTTCATGCCGCCGCTGATGAACAATCATGGCAACTACATCGTCTCGCTCGGCAATGTCTGCCGCTGGCTGGCGACCAAGGCCGAAGCGCTCGGCGTCGAGATCTATCCGGGCTTTGCCGCTGCCGGCCTGCTCTACAATGAGCAAGGCGCCGTCACCGGCGTCGTCACCGGCGACATGGGCATCGAGAAGGACGGAACGCACGGTCCGGGCTTCGCACCCGGCATGGCGCTGATGGGCAAATATGTGCTGATCGGGGAGGGCGCTCGCGGCTCGCTCGCCAAGCAACTGATCGCCAGGTACAAGCTTTCCGATGGCCGCGAACCGGGCAAATACGGCATCGGCCTGAAGGAACTCTGGCAGGTCAAGCCGGAGAACCACCGGCCGGGGCTGGTCCAGCATTCCTTCGGCTGGCCGCTTGACTTGAAGACCGGCGGCGGCTCGTTCCTCTACCATCTCGAGGACAATCAGGTGGCGGTCGGCTTCGTCCTCCACCTCAATTACAAGAACCCCTATCTGTCGCCGTTCGAGGAATTCCAGCGCTTCAAGACCCATCCGGCGATCAGCGGGACTTTCGACGGCGCCAAGCGCCTCGGCTATGGCGCGCGCGCCATCACCGAGGGCGGCTGGCAGTCGGTGCCGAAACTCTCCTTCCCCGGTGGTGCGCTGATGGGATGTGCGGCGGGCTTCGTCAACGTGCCGCGCATCAAGGGCTCGCACAATGCCGTGCTGTCCGGCATGCTGGCGGCCGAGCATGTCGCAGAGGCGATCGGTGCCGGGCGCGCCAACGACGAACTCGCTTCCTACGAGGAAGCCTGGCGCGCGACCGACATCGGCAAGGATTTGAAGAAGGTGCGCAACGTCAAGCCGCTGTGGTCGCGCTTCGGCACGATCGTCGGTGTCGGCCTCGGCGGCCTCGACATGTGGCTGAACACGCTGTTCGGTGTCTCGCCCTTCGGCACGCTGAAGCATGGCAAGGCCGACTATGCGACGCTCGAGCCTGCCGCCCAGCACAAGAAGATCGCCTATCCGAAGCCCGATGGCGTGCTGACCTTCGACAGGCTGTCCTCAGTGTTCCTGTCCAACACCAATCACGAGGAAAACGAGCCGGTCCACCTGCTTGTAGGCGACATGGAACTGCAGAAGCGGTCCGAGCACGATGTCTTTGCGGGCCCCTCGACGCGCTACTGTCCGGCCGGGGTTTACGAGTGGGTCGACAAGGATGGCAATGCCGCCGCCGATCCCACGGCCAAGGATGTGCGCTTCGTCATCAACGCGCAGAACTGCGTCCACTGCAAGACATGCGACATCAAGGACCCGAACCAGAACATCAACTGGGTGCCGCCGCAAGGCGGAGAAGGCCCGGTCTACCAGGGCATGTAGGCCCGCGCCGGCCACAGCGTGCAAAGACCCCGACGACGGCTCGGGGTCTCCCGTGGCATGTGAAACATTAGGACTGTTGAAACTGCCGCACGCTTATGGTTCCATTCCTTGACGATAAGGAGATGGCCAATGCGCCTGGCGGTTCTGGCATGCCTTGTGGCGATCGGTGCGCTGTTCGGTTTGGCTTCGGCGGCCTCGGCCGGCACCAGGGTGGTGGTCAAGACGCGGACCTACGACATCACCGGCAACACGGGGCTGGCGCTGATGCAGGCTATGGACCGCAAGGGGCCGAAGCACGGCTTCATGACGCATGCCATCGCGCTGACCGGCTACGCGGTGGATTGGGACCTTGACACCAGCCAGGACAATGGCGTTTGCCGCTTGCGGCGTGCCAACGGCACGCTCAATCTCTTCTATACGTTTCCGCGTGTCGCCTCGGCCACCACGCCGACGCTCCGGAAGCGCTGGACGCGGTTCTTCGCCGGCGTCCGCGCCCATGAGGAAACCCACGGCCGCATCGCCAGGGAGATGATGCGGGCCACGGAAAGATCGATCTCCGGCCTCAGGATTGCCGACGACCGGTTCTGCTACAAGACACGTCGCGAGGCACAGCGACGTATCAAGGCCACCAATGCCGCATATGAGGCCAAGCAGCTCGCTTTCGATGCGCGCGAGCATCGCGATGGCGGCCACGTCCAGCATCTCGTCATCGCTTTGGTCAGGCCCTGATCCTTCAGCCTGGCGTCTTATCGGTCTGGCTTATGGCCGCGGTCGCGGTTTCATGTTCATCAAGCGGCTTTTGCTGGTTCAGCCTGAGTGAGAACTCCACCAGGACCGGAAGGTGATCCGAGCCCGTGTCCTCCAGCCGTGTCGCGGAATGGATGGTCACGCCGCCCTTGCTGAAAACCTGGTCGATCGGCAGGCCGGCGAAGCGCCGCAGCAAGTCCGGCAGCTTGATGGGGATCCAGGTCGGATCGGCGGACGGCATCACGGTCAGCCCGCCAAGCGCCGCGACCCGCCGCACGGCGGCACTCCACGGCGCGGCATTGCAGTCGCCCGCCATGATGGCCGTCTCGCCGAGCGCGGAAAGCGGCTCCGTCAACTCGCCGATCTGCCAGTACTGCTCGCGTGGCCACGGCCAACTGAGATGGATCGCGGCGACATCCACGTCGATGCCGCCGAAGTCGACGGTCGCTGTCGCCATGGCGCCGCGCCTTTCGCAACGCGCCTCGGTGCCGGCGGCAAAGGGCCGCCGCGAAAGCAGCGCGACGCCGAATATGCCGTTGGGATAGGGACAGAGGATCCGGTATGGATAGGCGCTGCTGATATAGCCAAGCTCGGTCGCCCACATCGCCGATACCTCGTCCAGGGTGATCACGTCGGGACTGGTCCGGCCGATCAGCGACAGCACCTTCTTCGGCGTTGGATTGTCGTAGCGCAGGTTCATCTGCAGCAGCTTGTAGATCGCCCGGTCTTCGTTCTTGGCTTCATAGGCGGCCTGAACCGGCCACAGGCGGGAGAAGGACAGCGAGCCGGAAGTGGTGGCGAAGGCCGCCACGGCAAAAAGCAGTGCCACGGCCGCTTGCAGACGAAATGTCGTGGCCAGCAGCGGCAACGCGCAAAGCGCCATCAGCACGGCAAGGTGGACGCGGAAATGCGAGAAGGAATCGAAGGCCGGATGCAGCGTTCCGAAAAACCCGGCCACCAGCGCGATCGAACAGGCCAGCATTGCCAGGAATGCAACCGACATCAGCAATGTCCCGAAGCTCGCTCTCTCCATGCCGTCTGCTTATCGGCAGAAATGCGGCCCAATCAAGATGACGAAATGCCCATGCGATGCGTGGAACCGGCCTACTGGAACGCCGTTTCCGAAAAACTTCTGAGCTTGCGCGAATGCAACCGCTCCATCGGCATTTCCGCGAGCTTCTCCATCGCCCTGATGCCGATGGTCAGGTGCTGCGCCACCTGGCGCTTGTAGAATTCGGTCGCCATGCCGGGCAGCTTCAACTCGCCATGCAGCGGTTTGTCCGAAACGCACAGCAGCGTGCCGTAGGGAACGCGGAAGCGGAAGCCATTGGCGGCGATGGTCGCCGATTCCATGTCGAGTGCGATGGCGCGAGATTGCGACAGACGCTGGACCGGGCCACGCTGGTCGCGCAGTTCCCAGTTGCGATTGTCGATGGTGGCGACGGTGCCCGTGCGCATGATGCGCTTCAGGTCGTAGCCGGTAAGGCCGGTGACTTCGGCGACGGCTTCCTGCAACGCCACCTGGATCTCGGCCAGCGGCGGGATCGGCACCCAGACCGGAAGATCGTCGTCCAGCACATGGTCCTCGCGCACATAGGCATGCGCCAGCACATAGTCGCCCAGCGCTTGGGTGTTGCGCAGGCCGGCACAGTGGCCGAGCATCACCCAGGCATGCGGCCTCAGCACCGCAATATGGTCGGTGATGGTCTTGGCGTTGGAAGGCCCGACGCCGATATTCACCATGGTGATGCCGCCATGTCCCGATTTCTTCAGGTGATAGGCCGGCATCTGCGGCAGGCGCGGCGGTGCAACGCCTTCGCTGGGCGCGCTTTGCCCGCTCTTGGTGATGACATTGCCCGGCTCGACGAACTCCGTGTATCCGCCGCCGCCATTGGCCATCAGGTCGCGGGCGCGGGCGACGAACTCGTCGATGTAGAACTGATAGTTGGTGAACAGTACGAAGTTCTGGAACTGCTGCGGCGTGGTCGCCGTATAGTGCGACAGCCGGTGCAGCGAATAATCGATGCGCTGCGCCGTGAAGGGCGCCAGAGGCCTCGGCTCGCCAAAGGCGACTTCGAAGGTGCCGTTGGCGATCTGGTCGTCGGTGCCATCGAGATCCGGCACATCGAACAGGTCGCGGATCGGCCGCTTGATGCGCTCTGCCGTCGCGCCGTCGACATGGGTGCCTTCAAGGAAGGCGAAATGCAGCGGGATGGGTGTGGTCGATTCCGACACCGTGACCGCAACCCCATGATTGCGCATGATCAGGCGCAACTGCTCGACGAGGTAGCTTTCGAACAGGCCCGGCTGGGTGATGGTGGTGGAAAAATGCCCAGGCGTCGGCATATGGCCATAGGCCTGGCGCGAGTCGATCTGGGTGAATGAGTTGGTGGTGACGCCGATCTCCGGATAGAAGGCCCGGTAGCGCTTGCCATTGTCGCCGCCTGCTGCCGCCAGCTCTGCGAAGGAGTCGCGCAGGAATTTGGTGTTGCGGTCGTAAAGCGCCTGCAGTGCCTTGACGGCTTTTTCGGCGCTATCAAAGCTTTGCCGGCCAAAAGGCTCCGGCATGACGACAGATTCGATGGCTTGTGGGTAGATTCGCTTTTCCATGGCTCAATATAGAGACTTGGATCGGCACTTGGGAGGGGTGTCGCGACCGAAGGCGGCCAAAGCGCCGTTTTTCTTCAACCGCGCTGCAGGCTGACCAGGAGCACAAAGCCGACGCCGGACTTCTTCAGGGCAGGTGCGTCGATCGTCGAGCCGGCATCGGAGCGCATCATCGGCACGGCCAGAACCGGAGCGGCCAGAACCGCCAGGATAAGCGCCGCCCGCGGCAGAAGCCGAATGGTCTTGAGAGCGTTGGCGGCGATGCGGTTCATGGTGTTTCAGCTTTTCTTTTCGAGGTCTTGGTTCTTTGTTCAGTTGCGAAGATGGGTGGGGCAGGCGAGGCGGCAGGTTCCGGAACTGGCTTCGTCCCAGGCGCGGGCCGGACGGCCCGCTTCGGCGACGAGGATGGCGAAGAACATTCCAAACAGGCTCACCAGCAGGCAGACGATGGTGAAGCGGCGAGCAAGCATTGGGTCGGTCTCCTTCAACACGCCGGAGAATGCCCTGATGCAACTGAACCGGCTCTGATGCCGGCGTTCATCTGCGGTTCAAGATGGTTGACGGGGCTTCGACGGCGCCGGCGTCGGTTTGGATAGCCGCCGGCGGGTATCGAGCATCACCGGCGCAGGATGTGTCGACAAAACGAAAACGGGGCCCGTCGAGGCCCCGTCATCATGTCGTAAGGGTGCGGTCGATCAGAGCTTGTGCCAGGTCTGGCTCTTGCAGATCAGTCCGCCGAGCACGCAGCCGCTCATCTTGAGAGAGCTGCCCGACAATGTCGCCTTGCCCGAATAGGTCTTGTCGTTTGCCGGATCGGTGATGTTGCCGGCATATTTGTTGTCGCCCGTCGCCTTGAGCGAGCCGATGGTCTTGCCGGCATATTTCCCGGACCTGAGGGTGATGGAAAACGAGCCGCCGCCGGCGATGGCCGCGGTTTCGCCGGCCTGCGTCTTCCAATTGCCTTCGATCGGATCGGCCCATGCCGCACCCGCCACGATCAATGTGGCCGCAAGGGCCAGGCTCAGTTTTCGAAACATGTCTTCCTCCCTGTGGATGTCCGGCCGGACGCTCCGCCTCGCCGGTCTGCCGCTTACGCAAACGTAAGCTAATCCAGCTCCCGGCAAAACAAAAGCGGTGCCGTAGCGGAAGACTTTGGGATTTTGAAGCCGCCTGAAAGCGCCTCCTCGACGACGAAATGAAACGTTCGGCGCATCGCCTTTGTCTGCCGTGGTTAGCGAAGTCTTGCCTCCGCGTGAGAAAACTCTCGTCAAATTTGACGCAAGCAGGCTGGATTGCTGGGTTTGTATCCTTAACGAATTTCGGCGTTTACCTCTTGTTTTAGCTTTGTTTTCCTCAAATTAAGCACGCCATTTAACGGCGGATTCAAGCCTGCACGGCATTCTCGAAAGCATCGGAAGAGCAGCCGGCAAGACGAAAGAAGGCAGCTCTCGGAAGCCTGACAGGGGCCGGAAAACAGGGGATTGAAATGGCACGTTTTGAAATGCTTGAAGCAGGTTTCGGCGCCATGGGAGCAACTGCCCAGGCCGACATCCTTTTCGAATTGGGCATGATGTATGCGACCGGCCGCGATTGCGAGACCGATGTCGTTGCCGCCCACAAATGGTTCAACATCGCCGCAATCAAGGGCTCGGCCCGCGCCGCCGAGCTGCGCTCGGAACTGTCGGCCGCCATGTCGAAGGTCGAGATCGCCACGGCGCTTCGCGAAGCCCGCGAATGGA
The DNA here is from genome assembly GCF_004023085.1 of Mesorhizobium sp. M7A.F.Ca.US.010.02.1.1. NCBI lineage: Bacteria > Pseudomonadati > Pseudomonadota > Alphaproteobacteria > Hyphomicrobiales > Phyllobacteriaceae > Mesorhizobium > Mesorhizobium sp. M7A.F.Ca.US.010.02.1.1. The sequence goes on from NZ_RZRV01000004.1 coordinate 237,307, forward strand.
TGACCATGCACTAAAATCTGCCAATCGCAGACAGGTCCATCGAAGACAGGGAAGCTCCGGGATCAAGGCCGCACAGACGGCCAGACCCGGCGAAATTGAAGGCCGCGCAAGACGGTCGCGAAGGCAAGAGAAAGAACGCGGCAGGCCGCAAGGCTCAGCTGTGCGCGACACGGGGAAGGCGAGCGGGATTCTTAGGCGCGAGAGCGCCCGGAGATTGCTCGACGGGCAAAAAAAGTCACGACCAGCCGGAACAAGGCTGGCGTGGCTTTTTGCGTGGATGACGTCTTGCAGGCCCAATCGAGCGGCGCCAATGCGCCTAGACAGGCTCAATGAAGGGTGAAATTGTCCGGCCTCTCTGGAAGAAGCGCGGCCGGGGCGGCCGCGCGTGAGTGGAGGAGTTCTACCATCATGAAAAAATTGAGTATTTTGAACGCGGCCATATTCGGCCTGATGTTGAGCACGCCGGTCGCATTCGCAGACGACATCACCTTTGCGGTGGTGGGCCCGATGACCGGACAGCTCGCCACCATCGGCGATCAGTTCAAGCAGGGCGCACAGGCTGCCGCCGATGCGATCAACGCCGCGGGCGGTGTCGACGGTCGTCAGATCAAGCTGAGCATCGAAGACGACCAATGCGATCCCAAGCAGGCCGTGTCGGTTGCCAACCGCGTCGTCGCCGATGGCGTCAAGTTCATCGACGGCCATGCCTGCTCGGGTTCCAGCATTCCGGCCTCGGCCGTCTATGCCGAAGCCGGCGCCTTGATGATGAGCCCGGCCTCGTCAAACCCGGTGCTGACCGATGCGGCAGCCAAGGCCGGCTGGCCGACGATCATGCGCCTATACACGCGTGACGATGCGCAGGGCGCCTTCATCGGCCCATGGATCGCCAAGAAGTTTGCCGGCAAGAATGTCGTCGTCCTGCACGACAAGAGCGCCTACGGACAGGGCGTGGCTGACGCCGTCAGGGCAACGATGAATGCCGGCGGCCTCAAGGAGGTCTACTATGACGGCATCAACGCTGGCGAGAAGGACTATTCGGCTCTCGTCACCAAGCTCAAGGACTTGAAAGCCGACGTCGTCTATTTCGGCGGCTACCATCCTGAAGCTGGCCTGATCCTGCGTCAATCGGCGGAACAGAACCTGAAGTTCCAGCTGATCATGCCGGACTCCATCGCCTCGCCGGAATTCTGGCAGGTCGCTGGCCCGGCCGGCGAGGGCACCATGTTCGTCTTCCCGTCGGATCCGCAGGCAAAGCCGGAAGCCAAGGCTGCCGTCGAGAAGATCAAGGCCGGCGGTTTCGTGCCGGAGGGCTTCACGCTGTTCTCATACGCCACCATCCAGGCATTCGCCGAAGGCATCAAGCGTGCCGGCAGCGACGACCCGGCCAAGGTTGCCGAAGCGTTGAAGAACGGCACGCCGATCAGCACCGTTGTCGGTGATGTCACCTTCGACGAGAAGGGCGATCTCAAGAATGCCAGCTACGACATCAACCAGTGGCATGACGGCAAATACGCGCCGATCGCGCAGTAATCGCCGACTTGGCGACCAAGTAGCGTAGAGAAATGGCCGGGTCCGTCCCGGCCATTTTCTTTTTACCTTCGAACCGTCAGCTGGCTACAGCGGTCGAGGCGGCTTGTTCCCCGACGAACCGCACCAGCACCGTCCCGTCGGTCACCTGCGCGCCCTCGGTGGCGATCTCGGCGATCACGCCGTCATGCGGCGCGGCGATGGTGTGCTCCATCTTCATCGCCTCGAGGATCAGCAGCGGCTGGCCCTTGATCACCGTATCGCCCTTTCCCACGCGCACCAGTTTGACCAGTCCCGGCATCGGCGCGCGCAGGCTGCCGGTGCTTGCCGCCGCCTCATCGGCCCGTGCCAACGGGTCCGGCACGGCGAAGGTGTAGCCAACGGCGCCTTCGAACACGGTGATGTGGCCTGGCCAGTGGGCGAGGCGTGATGTTGAGCGAAAATCATGCGAATTGGTGTCGTCATAGGGCTTGTCCAGCGCGACCTGGAAGCGCCCATCCGGCCGCACCGAAACCTTCGCCGCGATATCGTCTTCACCGAACTTCAACCATGTGCGTCGCGCCACGCTGTGGAAATGGGCATAACCGGCAAGCGACGACCACGGATCGTCTGACAACGGCGATGCTCCGGCCCCCGAGGCTGCGACTGCGGCCGCGGCTATGGTTTCTCCGCTTGGCGGCGCGACCTCGGTCAGCGCCGTCTGGTACCTGGCGATCAGGCTGGTGTCGACGTCGCCTGCGGCGAAATCCGGATCGGCGGCGAGAGCGGCAAGAAAGGCGGTGTTGACGGTCGAGCCGGCGATCTCGGTCCGGGATAGCGCCGCGCCAAGCGCTTCCAGAGCCGCCTGGCGGTCCGTGGCGTGGACGACCAGCTTGGCGATCATCGGATCGTAGTACGGCGAGATGGCGTCACCCGCCCGCACGCCGGTCTCGATGCGCATCGTGGCGCCTTGCGGGGCCGCGTCTGGAAATCTCAGATGATGCAGCGTGCCCGTTGCCGGCAGAAAACCTTTTGCCGAGTCCTCGGCATAGATGCGCGCCTCGAAGGCATGGCCGGTAAGCGCGATCTCGCTTTGCGTCTTCGGCAGCTTTTCGCCGCTGGCGACCCGCAACTGCCACTCGACCAGATCGGTGCCGGTCACCATTTCGGTGACGGGGTGCTCGACCTGCAGACGGGTGTTCATCTCCATGAACCAGAAGCGGTCGGCTTTCAGGCCTTGCGAGGCATCGACGATGAACTCGATGGTGCCGGCGCCTGAATAATTGATCGCCTTGGCGGCCTTCACCGCCGCATCCGTCATCGCCTTGCGCAAAGCCTCGGTCATGCCGGGCGCGGGCGATTCCTCGATCACCTTCTGGTGGCGGCGCTGCGCCGAGCAGTCGCGCTCGTAGAGGTGCACGGCGTTGCCGAAATTGTCGCCGAACACCTGCACTTCGATATGGCGCGGCTTGTCGACATATTTTTCGACCAGCACACGGTCGTCGCCGAACGCAGCTTTCGCCTCGCGCCGCGCGCTGGACAACGCTTCGGAAAACTCATCGGGATGCTCGACCCGGCGCATACCCTTGCCGCCGCCGCCAGCGCGTGCCTTGATCAGCACGGGATAGCCGATCTCGCGTGCCTTGGAGGCAAGTAGCACGATCTCCTGCGCCTCGCCATGGTAGCCCGGAACGACCGGAACGCCGGCTTTTTCCATCAGACGCTTGGCCGCGTCCTTCAGCCCCATGGCACGGATCGAGGCCGCCGACGGGCCGATGAAAATGAGCCCCGCCGCCGTCACCTGGTCGACGAAATCGGGATTTTCCGACAGGAAGCCGTAGCCGGGATGAATGGCTTGTGCGCCGGTAGTCAAGGCCGCGGCGATGATCTTGTCACCGCGCAGATAGCTTTCGCCGACGGGCGAGGGGCCGATATGCACCGCCTCGTCGGCCATCTCGACATGCAGGGATCTCGCGTCGGCATCCGAATAGACGGCGACAGTGCGCACACCCAGTTTCCGAGCCGTGCGGATGACACGACAGGCGATCTCGCCGCGATTGGCAATCAGGATCTTGGCAAACATGGAGCCTCCGCATGTAAGGCTCGCAGTCCATGGGAAGCAGGGCGCTTGAACACCCCTCTCTGTCCTGCCGGCCCCCGCAAGGAGGGAGATTGGCAGCTTTGCCCTCGCTGCGAACTTTCAATGTTGGAATTTGGCGAAAGCGATAGCGACAGTCGATCTCCCCCCATGCGGGGGAGATGTCCGGCAGGACAGAGGGGGGTACTGTCCAGCGAGCCATTCCAGCCCTCGGCGTAGACCTCTCCCTTACCAAGGGAGTGCTCTACCTTGCGGTCGGTAGTATCTATTTCGATGACGAAATTGCGCAGCCGCCACTCGCGGTCTTGAGCTTCCACCGTGTCAAGCCGGCCTGGCAATTGCGCAGCGCCGTCTCTTCCGCCGCCTTCTGGGACGGCGCGTTGAGCTTCGTCCCGCAGACAATGTAGAGGTCGACGACACGCGAATAAAAGGTTGTGGCGTAGGCCGAATGGCCGCTCGCCGCGACGTAGCCCTTGTAGGCAACGTTGCATTCGCCCGAACCCAAGGTCGGCGGAAAACGCACGTCTCCCTTGCGTCCCGCGAGCGATTCCGCCGAGCCGATGCCGGTCGATGTTAATATTAGAAATACAGAAAGTATCGAAGCAGCCGTTCCCTGGCAATATTTCAGTTTCATTTCCAGCCCGTCCCCATTGCCCCATGCTGGATAAGCAGTATCGAATATTTTGCCTCGCCGCCAGTTCACTGTTTGAGATTCGAAGCCGCCTATGCTGATGAATCGGTTGTTCCATACAGTTCAGCCTTTTCGCACGGCAGCAACGGCCTGCTGGTATAGTTCCGCCGTTTGTCCGTCGAAGTTGACCGTCCATTCTCACATCCGAAACACGCCGAAGTGCGTGTCCTCGATTTCGGCGTTGAGCGCAGCGGACAGGCTGAGCGCCAGCACGTCGCGGGTCCTCGCAGGGTCGATGATGCCGTCGTCCCAGAGGCGTGCGGACGAATAGAGCGGATGGCCCTCATGCTCGTATTTCATCAGGATCGGCTTCTTGAATTTCGCCTCTTCCTCGGCGCTCCATTCCCCGCCCTTGCGCTCGATGCCTTCGCGCTTGACCATGGCAAGCACCGTTGCTGCTTGCTCGCCGCCCATCACCGAGATGCGGGCGTTCGGCCACATCCACAGGAAGCGCGGCGAATAGGCGCGGCCGCACATGCCGTAATTGCCGGCGCCGAACGAACCGCCGATGATGATCGTCACCTTTGGCACGCGGGCGGTGGCAACGGCCATCACCAGCTTGGCGCCGTCCTTGGCGATGCCGCCTGCTTCATATTTTCGACCGACCATGAAGCCGGTGATGTTTTGCAGGAAGACCAATGGGATCTTGCGCTGGCAGCACAGTTCGATGAAGTGCGCCCCCTTCAGCGCGCTTTCGGAAAACAGCACGCCGTTGTTGGCGATGATGCCGACCGGCATGCCATGGAGATGGGCAAAGCCGGTGATCAGCGTGGTGCCGTAATTCTGCTTGAACTCGTCGAATTCGGAACCGTCGACGATGCGCGCAATCACCTCGCGTGCGTCATAGGGCTGGCGCAGGTCGGTCGGCACGATGCCGTAGAGTTCATCCGCCGGATGAAGCGGCGGAATCGATCTCTGTAAGTTTAGGCTTACAGTCTTGTTCCGATTCAGGTTTTTGACGACGCGGCGGCAGATGGCGAGCGCATGGTCGTCGTCCAGCGCATAGTGGTCGGCAACACCGGAGAGCCTGGTGTGCACATCGGCGCCGCCGAGATCCTCGGCGCTGACATCCTCGCCGGTCGCTGCTTTCACCAGCGGCGGACCGCCGAGGAAGATGGTCGCCTGGTTGCCCACCATGATCGTCTCGTCGGACATCGCCGGCACATAGGCGCCGCCCGCCGTGCAGGAACCCATGACGCAGGCGATCTGCGGAATGCCGGCTGCCGACATGTTGGCCTGGTTGTAGAAGATGCGGCCGAAATGCTCCCGGTCGGGAAACACCTCGTCCTGATTGGGCAGGTTGGCACCGCCGCTATCGACGAGGTAGATGCAAGGCAAATTGTTCTGCAGCGCGATCTCCTGCGCCCGCAGATGCTTCTTCACCGTCAGCGGGTAATAGGTGCCGCCCTTCACCGTGGCGTCGTTGACGACGACCATCACCTCGGTGCCCTCGACGCGGCCGACGCCGGCGATCATGCCGGCCGACGAAATCTCCTCGCCATACATCGACCAAGCGGCGAACTGGCCGATCTCGAGGAAGGGTGAACCGACATCCAGCAATTGCGCGAGGCGCTCGCGCGGCAGGAGCTTGCCGCGCGAAACATGCCGCTCGCGCGCTTCCTCCGAGCCGCCGCGCTCGACGGTGGCCGCCTTCTCCGCAATGTCGGCGACCAGCGCCCGCATGCGCTCGGCATTGGCGCGGAATGCTTCGGAGGAAGGGGAGATCTGGGTTTGCAATGTGGCCATACCTACACCCCCTCCGCCATGATCTCGCGGCCGATCAGCCAGCGGCGGATTTCGCTGGTGCCGGCGCCGATCTCATAGAGCTTGGCGTCGCGAAGCAGGCGGCCGGTCGGATAGTCGTTGATGTAGCCATTGCCGCCAAGCAGCTGGATGGCGTCGAGCGCCATCAGCGTCGCCTTCTCGGCGGCAAACAGCACGCAGCCGGCGGCGTCCTTGCGTGTCGTCTGGCCGCGGTCGCAGGCTGCGGCGACGGCATAGACATAGGCGCGCGCGGCGTTCATCGTCGTGTACATGTCGGCCAACTTGCCTTGCACCAGCTGGAACTCGCCGATCGCCTGGCCGAACTGCTTGCGCTCGTGCACATAGGGGACCGCCACGTCGAGGCACGCCGCCATAAGGCCGATCGGGCCGCCGGCGAGCACCGTGCGCTCATAGTCGAGGCCAGACATCAGCACCTCGACGCCGCGCCCTTCCTCATGCAGCACATTGTCGAAGGGCACCTCGACATCCCTGAACACCAGTTCGCCGGTGTTGGAGCCGCGCATGCCGAGCTTGTCGAGCTTTTGCGCCACGGAAAACCCGGCAAAAGCCTTCTCGACGATGAAAGCGGTGATGCCGCGCGATTTCAGGTCCGGGTCGGTCTTGGCGTAGACGACCAGGGTCTCGGCGTCAGGCCCGTTGGTGATCCACATCTTGGTGCCGTTGAGCACGTAGCGGTCGTTGCGCTTTTCGGCGCGCAGCTTGAGCGAGACGACGTCCGAGCCGGCGCCGGATTCCGACATCGCCAGCGCGCCGACACGCTCGCCCGAGCACAGTGGCGGCAGGAATTTTTCCTTCTGCGCCGTCGTCGCCCAGCGGTTGATCTGGTTGACGCAGAGATTGGAGTGGGCGCCGTAGGAGAGGCCGACCGAGGCCGAAGCGCGCGAGATTTCCTCGACGGCGATCACATGCGCGAGATAACCCATGCCGCTGCCGCCGAAATCGGGGTTGGCGGTGATCCCAAGCAGGCCGAGCGCGCCGAGTTCGCCCCACAGATGCGCCGGGAATTCGTTCGAGCGATCGATGTCGGCGGCGATCGGCGCAATGCGATCCTGGGCGAAGCGCCGCACCATGTCGCGCAGCGCCTCGATCTCCTCGTCATGCCCGAAGCTGAGCGTGTTGGTGTACATTTTTCTCCTCCCTGCGCCTGACCCCGAAAAATCGACTTTGATTTTCGGAAAGGGATCATGCGCGAAATCAAAATGCTGCAGCGTCCTTTGCGCGTCCGAAGGGACGCGCGGCGCTGTAGGCGTCGATCTTCGCGCCGACGAGCCGCATTGTCATTGAAAGATATGTCGTGGTCACTTCCGCGATGGACAGCCGTTCGCCCGGCCGAAACCAGACGATGACGCCGGTCATCATCTGGATCAGCGCCATGGCCGTCAGCCCGGTGTCGTCGATGCTGAAAGCGCCCGTCTCGTCGCCGTCGCGCAGGATGGCGCGCAACTCCTTCTCGTAAGCCGTGCGCATACGCAGTATCTGTGTCAGCCGTTCGGGCGACAGACTGCGCAATTCCATGTTCGACACATGCGTGGCGTGCCGTCGCTCGATATGAAAGGCGATGTGATTGCGCACATAGGCGGAGAGCAGTTGCGCCGGATCTCCATCCGCCGGCCGGGCTGCTTCCCATGCTGTGGCCAGACCTTCCATGTGCTCGCGCATCAGCGTGAACAGAAGCTCTTCCTTGGTTGGAAAGTAGCGGTAGAGCGCGGCTGCCTGGACGCCGACCTCGGCGGCCAACTGGCGCATCGACATCGCTTCGTAGCCAAGGCGCGCGATGAGGTTGACCGCCGCCTCACGGATGGTCGCTTCTGTCTTTTCGCCATCGGACCCAGCGGTGCGTGCCATGTCAGCTCCTCTGCGAAGCAATAATAAAACGAACGTTCAATTAATTCAAGACGCCAATCCAAACTCACCTTCATGCAACGATCCTGAACCCAACAGAGGCGTTTTCTGCCACCAACTCCTCGATGTCGACCTTGGAAACAGAAGCTCCGGCCGGCCCTTCCCAGAGGCGCTTGATCATTGTCGAGACCGCTTCATCAAGGCCTGCAATTTGCGTCGTTACGGCCCCATCCGCTTCATTGCAAACCCAGCCCGCAAGACCAAGGCCTGTGGCCTCATCCCGGGCCCATGCTCTGAAGCCGACGCCTTGCACATTGCCGTAGATGCGCGCCTGCACTTTCCTGCGATGACCAGTCATGAATCTCTCCAAGCCTGTCTCGTTAAAATCTGGTGCATGGCTCAGGGAATGCAACATGAGAGTTGCGCGCACGACGCAATAGCTGGGCCCTCTGGCTTTGAAATTTCATTGACTCAGTCCATTAATTTTGAAAAATGGAGCTGCCCTATTGGGAGTTGGCTGGATGTTGGACGAACGCAACGCATTGGTGGCCGATGTCAGGCGCTTCAATCGCTTCTACACGCGCACCGTCGGCCTTCTCGACGAGACGCTGACACAAAGTGCATTCACTTTGACCGAGGCGCGCGTGCTGTTCGAATTGGGTCACCGCAGCAACCCGGCTTCCGCCGAAATCGCGGGCGAGCGAGGTTTCCTGGCTGGGGCTTTTCGGCTGGAGAATGGCCCGGCGGCCTCCGAAATATCAAGACAGTTGCGTGTCGATGCCGCCTATCTGACGCGGATCCTGCGCAAGTTCGCGGGCCAGGGGCTGACCGAGGCCAGAACGGACCCGGCTGACCGGCGCCGAAGGGTACTCTCGCTGACCCCACGGGGCGAGGCAGCGCTTGCCAGGCTGCAGGCGGCGGCCGATCGGGACACGGCGCGGCTGATCGAAAGCGTCCCCGACGACAGGTTGCATGAACTGCGCAGCGCCTTGCGCAAGGCGGGGGAATTGCTGGGCGATCCCACCCGTGAAAGCAGCGAGGTTACGTTGCGGCCGCATCGCGTCGGCGATGTCGGCTGGGTCGTGCAGCGCCAGGCCCAACTCTATGCCGAGGAATATGGCTGGACGATCGAGTTCGAGGCCATGCTGGCCGAGATCGGCGCCGATTTCATTCGCAATTTCGTGCCCGGCCGCGATTTCTGCTGGATCGCAGAGCGCGGTGGTCAGCCGGTCGGCGCGGTGTCCCTTGTTCATCAGGACGACGAAGTGGCCAAGCTGAGAATGCTGCATGTCGAGGCGTCGGCGCGCGGCCTCGGCATCGGCAAACGACTGGTCGCGGAATGCGTGAACCAGGCCCGGGCTTGCGGCTACACCAAGCTGGTGCTGTGGACCAACGACATCCTCGTCGCGGCGCGCGCCATCTACGAACGTGCCGGCTTCACGCTGGTCTCGCAGGAGCACCACCACAGCTTCGGCAAGGATCTGACCGGCCAGACCTGGGAAATGGATTTGTAGGCAGCTTTTGCTGCTGGGCTGCTTGCAGACGCAACCCTAGTTTCCCCGCGCCGTTGCCAGCGCGCCAGGCAACTCCTCGGCAAAAATATCGAGTTCGTGATCGAGGCCGACGCTGACGCGGATGCAGCGGTCGAGCCGTGGCACCATCGGCTTGCGGATGAAGACGTCGCGCGACAGCAGGCCTTGCAGAACTTTCAGCGCGAAGGCGCCATCGCCGCAGGAATCGATGGTGACGAAATTGGTCGCCGACGCCAGTGGCTTCAACCCGTTCGCTTCGGCAATGCCGGCGATGCGTCGGCGGCCGGCCGCGACCCGCGCCACCACGCTTCTGAGATAGTCCTGATCGGCGAGCGCCTCTACGCCGGCGATCTGCGCCATGCGGCTGACGCCATAATGGTTGCGGATCTTCTCGAAGTCGCGGATCACCTGGGCCTCGGCGATCGCATAGCCGCAGCGTATGCCCGCCAGCCCATAAGCCTTCGAGAAGGTGCGCATGCGGATGACGTTTGGCCTGGAGATATCGATCGGCGGCAGCGCCGAGGCCGGTCCGAGTTCGCTATAGGCCTCGTCGAGCACCAGCATGGTGGTTTGCGGCAGCGCCTCGATGAAGCCGATGATCTCGCTCGCCTCCCACCAGCTGCCCATCGGATTGTCGGGGTTGGAGAGATAGACCAGCGGGGCCTTGTCCCTGCGCACCGCCGCCAGCAGGCCGTCCAGGCTTTCTTTGTCGTTCTCGTAAGGGACCATCACCAGCCGTCCGCCGACACCGGCAATGTGGAAGTTGAAGGTCGGATAAGCGCCGAGCGAGGTGACCACAGCATCGCCGGGCGCGACATACATGCGTGCCACCAGGCTGAGCAGGCCATCTATGCCTTCGCCGACAACGACGTTCTCGGCCTTTACGCCGTGATGCACGGCGACCGCCACCTTCAGATCGTGATTGTCGGGATCGCAATACATCCACATGTCGCCGGCGATCTCGGCCATGCGGGCGATGACGCGCGGCGAGGGACCAAAGCTGCTCTCATTGGCGCCGATGCGGGCGCGGAAAGCGCGGCCACGCTCGCGCTCCTGCGCTTCGGGGCCGACAAACGGCACCGTCGAGGGAAGCGCTGCGATGAGCGGCATGAGGGGAGGGCGCTGATGCATGGTGGAAGCTCGCTTGCAAAACGGTCTTCTTGCTAGCGTGGAGGCATGTTCGGTGCAAGCCGACAATGCCGCACAGGATAACAATGCCGCACTGGATTTAGCCGATCCATTTTGTTAGCAGAATAGAATGAGCAACCGATTGCCGCCAGCTTGGGCTAAGCACCTTAATACCCAACCAGCGCCGAAGGGCGCACCGCCGAAGATTGGGCAACCGAATCCTAAGCCTGCAAAAGCAGCTCCGTCTCGCGCTCAGGCCAACGACATGATGTTGAGGCAGGCGCTCGAATTCCAGCAAGAGAATCGACTGCCTGATGCGGAAGAACTCTGTCATCGCGTCCTGGCGAGAACGCCCGAACATCCGCTGGCCCTTTATATACTGGGAACGCTGGGGATCGGGTACGATGACGAAAAGGTCCTACGGTATTTTGCTCGGGCGATCGCGCAGGAGCCTTTAAATCCCTACTATCACCTAAGCCTCGGTCAAGCCTATTTGAGGCTCAGCGAGTTTACACCGGCGATCAAACACATTCAGCACGCACTGACGTTGAAGCCGGATCTGGTGGAAGCGCTTTGCGCCTTGGGCGATGCATACAATTCGTTTGACAAGGGGGAAATGGCGCTGCCGCTCTTTGAGAAGGCGCTCAGGGTCGATCGAGATCATCCCATGGCCCGGTTGGGGCTGCCTCGTGCGCTGGCAAGCCTCGGCCGTATGGACGAAGCCGCGGTTCATCTCAAAGAGGCAATAGATCGGCGCATCGCGATACCTGCTGCCTACAACGCACTTGTACGCACGCACAAATTCACTGAAGAGCCACCAGAACTCGCTGCGATCCTGACGGAGCTTCAAGACCCCGACCACGGGTCCAAGGGAGCGACGGCGCTGCATCACGCGGCCGGAAAGTTGCTCAACGACCTCGGTCGCTACAAGGAGGCGATGAGACACTTCAGAAGAGGAAATCAAGCCGGCGGCAGCAGGTTCGATCTTCAATCCTATCGTCGTTGGATCGACGCCCTGATCGAAACATTTACACCGGATTTGGTGGCTTCAAGAGCTGCTTGTGGCAATGTCTCGGAGGTGCCCGTGTTCGTAGTCGGGATGCCTCGCTCGGGCACAACACTGACTGAGCAGATCTGCGCCAGCCACCCCTATGTTCATGGCGCTGGCGAGTTAACAAAGCTTAGACGCACATCGAATGGACTCGATCTTAGGTATGGATCCGGAATAAGCCCAGGTGAGGCGATCGCATCGATGACTCCACAGCTGTCCAGGGCGCTTGCTGCGGAACATCTTGCCTATCTGCGCGAGCGGGCCCCCGATGCGCTTCGAATTATCGACAAGATGCCTCACAATTTCGAGCTGGTCGGCCTGATTGGCATCCTTTTCCCCAACTCCCGCATCATTCATTGTCGCCGCGACGCCATTGATAACTGTATCTCTTGCTTTGTCCTTCAATTCAATGAAGCGCATAGCTACAGCGCCGATCTGGAGACACTGGGGCTTTACTACAGGGAGTATGATCGTCTGATGCGGCATTGGGACAAGATTTTCCCGGGCCGTATCTTCGAAAACCGGTACGAGACATTGATTGAAAATCAAGAAAAGCAGTCGCGCTGTCTCATAGATTATCTCGGACTACCTTGGAACGATATCTGCTTGCGCTTTTTTGACAGGGGCGGCTCCGTAAACACCTATAGCAATTGGCAGGTCCGCCAGCCGATCTATAAGTCTTCCGTCAAGCAGTGGAAGAATTACGAAAGCGAGATCCAGCCCTTGATCGATGCCCTGGGCGATCTGGCCCATATCTGATCTGAATCTGGAAATTCAAGCATCGTCAGTCGACACCGCGTCGCCTGCTCCGGCAATCTGGGCAGTCCAGCCATTGGGCAGGTCGACACCTGCAAGATCTGAAAAGGCGCGACAGACGAAAAACCCGGCGGTTGCCCGCCGGGTTAGATTTCAGTCAGGCTCGGTCCGTTAGAACGAGCGCTGGAAGCGGAGGAGGCCGCCGACGCTGTTCTTCTTGTCGGCCGGAGTCCAGGCGACGTTATCCGTGCTGCCCTCATCGAACTTGCCGGCGTGAAGATAGTCAACTTCGGCCGTGACGGTGAAGCCGGGGACGATGTCGTAGGCAACGTTCGCTGCGACGCCGACGTTCTTCCAGTCATCAGCAGACGCCTGAAGGTTGAACGAGGTCTTCTCATTGAACTTGTAGGTGCCACCGCCCCAAACTGCCCAGTTGCCGCCCCACTGCTTGTAGAAGCCTCGACCGCCCGCGGGCTGATTGTAGGTCGGGTCGTTGAGGTTATCGTCAGTGCCATAGCCACCAATGATGAACAACGACAACTCGTTGGAAACGTTCACATCCAAGCGAACCTTGCCAGCGACTTCTTCGTAGTTGCTGTCATACGCAACGACACCGGTGATCGCGCCCCAGCCCTGGGTCCACTTCACGCCGCCGACGACATGGGGAACATAGCTGTCGATCGTGCCAACGCCATACTTGCCGTTGCCGAGATCGTCGACAGAGCCAGCGCCCGAGCCTTCTTCGAGCGAGAGCACGGCCGAGAAACCATTGCCTGCGTCGAAATAGTACTGGACGACGTTGGTGTCGAAGTCGCCGTAGGGAACCAGCGTATCCTGGATGACGTTGCCGGCGTAGCCGATGAACGTGTTGAAGGCCGATTCGTCTTTACCGACGCGCAGACCGCCGAGTTGGATCCAAGCGAAGTTCAGCGATACGTCCTTGTTGTGCGCATCGTTCGGGCCAAAGTCGGGATCACCGTTGCTGTTGCCGAAATTGAAGCGGGTCTCGGTGTAGGTCTTCAAGGTACCGAGCTCGGTCTCCTGGCCGGTCCAGGTTTTGAGCGTGAAGCGGGTGTTCTTGTACCAGGCTCCCTGGTTCTTGCCGTCCTGCACGTCGTTGCTGCGAGCACCATCGAACGAGCCGACGTCGCCAGCGCCGATGTCGTAACGCACATAGCCGCCGATGCGCAGGCAGGTTTCGGTGCCGGGGATGTAGAAGTAGCCAGCGCCGTAGACGTCGCAAATCTTGACGTATTCAGCGGGTTCCGGCTCGGCGACGACGACGGCGTCGGCGGCGCGCGCACCGGAAACTGCGATCAGGGCCGCAGCGGAGCCGAGGAGAAGGCTCTTAATGTTCATTTTCTGACCTCCAGTCAGAATCGAACGAAACAGCGGAACCGGCAACATGCTTTTATGCGTTAAGTGATTGAGGCTCCATAGTTTTTCGAAAATATATTGGATTTTCCGCCGTCGCGCGAACAATCACCAAAGACGTTTGCTGGCGAAAGCGTGTCCGGAGCCGGATTTGAGATAACGTTCGAACGAGGTCGCCTTGGCTCGATTCGAGAAGGCGATATAGGTGACGATCCGCCATGGCATGAACTTGGATGTATGGCTGGATTTTCCGGCGTTATGTTCGGCAAGTCGGCGCTTCAGGTCTGAAGTGACGCCGATGTAGCGCTCACCTTCCGTAGCCTTGCTTTCCAGCAGGTATACGTAGCACACGAGCCACCCCCTTAACCAAGTGAGTATCCTGGCTCGGGGAAGGCGGCCCTGCCAACTCCTGCTTTTGCTGGGGTCACGCAGAGGTCTGGACTCGTCCTGCCAAGCGCACAGCACAAGGAGAAAACCTTGTTTTTGCTAAGGTTTTAGGCCCTCCTTCGCCGAGGCTTCGGAGGGCATCCTGCTTCGCGCAGAGGTCTGGACTTGTCCTGCGAAGCTCGAAGAGCGAAGCAGGATGGCGGAGAGGATGGGATTCGAACCCACGAGAAGCTTTTGACCTCTACTCCCTTAGCAGGGGAGCGCCTTCGACCACTCGGCCACCTCTCCGTTGCGCCGCTGGATAAAGAAAAGCGCCGGCACAATCAACAAGCCCCAGCCATTATCTCGGAAAAGAAGTCATTATGTGGAAAAATAACAACGCAGCGAACCGCGGCTTTCCACGGATGCGGCGGTTCTGCGGCAGTTTCCTGGCTAGCGACTCGGGGGTTGGCCTTGATTCCGTCGGGCGGTCGCCGGATTCGCCCGCAAACAAGGGGTTGCGGAGGGGCAGATGGTTAACGAGAGCTTTCCGAGTGAGGCCAAATCGTGTCATTTGTGCAACAACGCCAGGGGATAGCATCCGAACAGCCCTTTCGCCGGTACGATCGTGGTTGAACGCCGCCGGCTCATGGGTAATGTCGATTTCGAAGGAGCGGCGCGGTGCGCATCTTTTTCGGTAGTGGGGATGGGGCAGGGAACGCTGTCCTTCAGCAAAGAATACCCAGACCCGTTTTTTAACTTTTGACTGGAGGTCAGAAAATGAACATCAAGAGCCTTCTCCTCGGCTCCGCTGCGGCCCTGATCGCAGTTTCCGGTGCGCGCGCCGCCGACGCCGTCGTCGTCGCCGAGCCGGAACCCGCTGAATACGTCAAGATTTGCGACGTCTATGGCGCTGGCTACTTCTACATCCCCGGCACCGAAACCTGCCTGCGCATCGGCGGCTATGTGCGTTACGACATCAGCGGTGGCGATGTCGGCTCGTTCGATGGTGCGAGGACCCTCGACGTGCAGGATGGCTCCGAGAACGATACCTGGCGCAAGAAGGCCCGCTTCACGCTGAAGACCTGGACCGGCCAGGAGACCGAGCTCGGTACCTTGAACACCTACACCGAGACCCGCTGGAATTTCGGCAACCGCAACGACTATGCCACCAATGCCACCGACACTGACAATACTGCTGGCAACTCGGGCGTCTCGCTGAACTTCGCCTGGATTCAGCTCGGTGGCCTGCGCGTCGGTAAGGACGAATCGGCCTTCAACACGTTCATCGGCTACGCCGGCAACGTCATCCAGGATACGCTGGTTCCCTACGGCGATTTCGACACCAACGTCGTCCAGTACTACTTCGACGCGGGCAACGGCTTCTCCGCCGTTCTCTCGCTCGAAGAAGGCGCGGGCGGCGGCACAGATGGCTTCTACGGCAAGGGCACGATCGACAGCTACGTTCCGCACGTCGTCGGTGGTGTGAAGTGGACACAGGGCTGGGGCGCGATCACCGGTGTCGTTGCGTATGACAGCAACTACGAAGAAGTCGCTGGCAAAGTTCGCTTGGATGTGAACGTTTCCAATGAGTTGTCGTTGTTCATCATTGGTGGCTATGGTACCGACGACAACCTCAACGACCCGACCTATACCCTTGCGGCTGGCGGTCGCGGCTTCTACAAGCAGTGGGGCGGCAACTGGGCAGTTTGGGGCGGTGGCACCTACAAGTTCAACGAGAAGACCTCGTTCAACGCCCAGATTTCGTATGATGACTGGAAGAATCTCGGCATCGCTGCGAATATCGCCTATGACGTTGTCCCGGGCTTCACCGTGACGGCCGAAGTTGACTACCTCAACGCAGGCAATTTCGATGAGGCCGACTTCTCCAACTGGACCAATGCCGACAAGAAGAGCAACATTGGCGGCATGCTCCGCTTCCAGCGCTCGTTCTAAGGGCTGGTTCCTTACAGATAAAATCCAGCCCGGGCACAACGCCCGGGCTGTTTTGTTTCGTGACTGGATCAAGGCAAACGGAAGGATGGGGGTAACGGTAGCTGAATGAATCCGTGGAGTGGTTTCGTGGGATCTGCTGATGGGCGGATGAAATCACAACTGCGTGATTAAAATCTCTTGAAAGGACGCTTCCAAGCGGGTAGGGCTGACCTATCCCACTCGGGGGTGTGGCAAATGATGACGAACGAAGCGATTCAAGAGGGTGAGTCCTCTGATCATTTTTCGATGTTTTCTTCTCAAAGTCCGAAGATTCGATATACCTACAACAAGATTAGAGAAGTAAAGTCGCATCGGGTCGGAGATCTTTTTTCAGCATATCGGGACATATTATGGGATGATGGGCGGCATAAGTATAATGTCAGCTCGTTCATCGGCGAAATAGACGAGATCCTCCTTGGGGAGCGTTTCAGCGCCTTTGACCAAAGTACCCTGGACAACCTTATCGGCACCTTGCGCCAGCGCGGCAACAGCAACGCAACCATCAATCGAAAGATGGCTGCCCTCAGCAAACTGCTGCGCAAGGCTCACAAGATGGGGGATATCCACAGCCTGCCCGAGTTCCGCCGCCAGAAGGAGCGGGCGGGTCGGATTCGCTTCCTCGAAAGGGACGAAGAGGCGCGGCTGTTCGCCGCCATCAAGAGCCGCAGCGAGGATGCCTACAGGCTTTCCGTCTTCCTGGTCGACACCGGATGCCGTCTCGGCGAGGCGCTTGGGCTGATCTGGAACGATATCCAGGAGCATCGCGTCAGTTTCTGGATCACCAAATCCGGCCGCAGCCGCACCATCCCGATGACCGAGCGGGTCAAGGAGGTCATCAAGCTGCCTCCCACTGAGGGTCGCCGGCCCAAAGGACCGTTCACCAAGCTCAGCCAGGCACAGTTTCGTGCCATCTGGAACGACGCGAAGGCCGAAGTCGGCCTCGGCGCCGACGACCAGGTGGTGCCGCACATACTGCGCCATACCTGCGCCTCGCGCCTTGTCCAGGGCGGCATCGACATCCGGCGCGTGCAGATGTGGCTCGGCCACCAGACCTTGTCGATGACCATGCGCTACGCGCATCTGGCCACCAACGATCTCGATGGCTGTGTCATCGTGCTGGAAACACCTCGATCGACTCAGCCGGGCGGCAATCGCGCTGAAGGCTCCATGTTTCCTTCGCCTATGACGACGCCTTCGTCGCCGACGGCAGGGCGGAAAAAGAGGGACGAGGCAGCCGCCGCCGCAAAGGAGTCGCCGAAAACGGCTCGGAAAAATTCAAAAGCCAAGTAGGCTGAAGAATCCTGTCTATACTATTGTAGCTATCCCGTGACCTTGTTTGGTCATGGGATTTACTTCGGGATATTCTTCCGCTCGGCTTGGTCGAGAAAAGCGGCTATGTCGCCCGGCAGGCTGCCGGTCTCGAGGAATGGCGCATGGCCCTGGCCCTCGACAGTGATCGTCTCCATCATGGAATGGCGCTCTCTCATCTGGTTGAGCGTGTCTATGGACAGCAATCTCGAATTGGCACCACGTATGGCGAGCAACGGGATGGCGGCCAACGCCTCGAATTGAGGCCATAGATCAGGCAGCTTCTGCGTCAGATCGAGGCTCGCCACGGTATCCACCAACTTCGGATCGAAATCCGGCACCAGCTCACCATCCGTTTCGCGGTAGAGAGCCCATGCCATCCGATCCCAATCGGCGCCGGCAAGGGCGGAGAAGTCTTCGCCATGCACGCTGCGCTGGGCGGCCGCCGCCTGTGTGCGGGTTTTCGGTGCCGGGTCGCGCTCGAGATAAGACTGGATATGGGCAAGTCCGACCGTCTCGATCACCGGTCCGATGTCGTTGAAAATAATGGCTTTCAGGACCGATGGCCGCATCATCCCGAGCAGATGGATGATCAGCCCGCCGCGCGAGGTGCCGATGAAGGCCGCTTCTCCGATGTTCAACGCCGTCAGCCCGGCCAGGATGTCGCCAGCCTCCACGCCGACATTGTAATTTTTGACGTCGGGATCATAGGTTGACTGCCCGCGCCCACGGTAGTCGAAGGCCACGACCTTTCGCGGAGTTGCCGCATCCGTCGACAGATAGAGCGCCAGCTCGTGAAAATCCCTGGCATTGCGGGTCAGGCCAGGCAGGCAGACAACCGGCCAGGATCCGGTATTGGCCTCACCATAGATGCGCGCATGAAGGCGAAGCCTATCGGGTGCAGCGTAGAAAAAGTCGGAAAAGCCTTTGGTGCTCGACATCTGGATTCTCTCTCCCGCCATGCCTCAGCCGACTGCTACAGGCGAGCGCGGGGATGGTCAAATAGAGGGCGGGGCGCTGAAGCTGCCGATCTCCCCCCTTGCGGGGGAGATGGCCGGCAGGCCAGAGGGGGGTGTGAAGGATTGCCAACCTTGGCCCATTACTGGGAATGAGCCATTGAACTGATAGGCCGAGGGACAGCACCCCCCTCTGCCTTGCCAGGCATCTCCCCCGCAAGGGGGGAGATCTCCAGCTTCGACGAAGTCGCCTCTCGAGCCGTCAACTCCGCCCGTTCACTAGATCCCCGACAATGTCGTATTTGCCCGAAATACGCATCTTGTAGACTTCGTAATTCTCCATCACGCGCTGAACGTAACTTCTTGTTTCCGTGTAGGGAATTCGCTCGATCCAGTCGACGACCGCGTCGATGTCCTTGCCGCGTGGGTCGCCATACCTGGCCACCCATTGGCTGGCCCGGTTGGGGCCGGCATTGTAGCCGGCGAAGGTCAGCACGTAGGAGCCGTTGAAGCGGTCGAGCTGTTCGCCGAGGAAGGCCGAACCAAGCGTCGCGTTATAGCCGGCATCAGTGGTCAGCCGTGTTTGCGAAAACTGCAGCCCGGCCTTCTTCGCCAGTTGCCTTGCGGTTCCCGGCATCAGCTGCAGCAGCCCGCGCGCGCCGGCGCTCGACACGGCGCCGATGTTGAATTCGCTTTCCTGGCGGGCGATCGCATAGGCCAGCGCCTTGCCCGAGCCGGAAATGTCGGCCGAATCGGGAATGACGCCGAGCGGATGCGACAATGCGCCGACATCGATACCGCGCGCCCCGGCGATCTTGCCGATTTTCAGCGCCATGAAATGGTTCCCTTGCTTTTCCGCAAGGACAGCCAGCAGCGCCAGTTCTCCCGGACTGGTCAACTGCCCGGCAAGGTCGCGATAGAGCGTCTCGGCATAGCGGTCGTAGCCCGCCTCCTGCAGCCGCTTGATGGCGCTGACGGCCTCGCGGCCGGCAAAATTCTGCCGGTCGGCTGCACTTGGCGAGGGATAGACGATGTTCAGCGCCTGCCGGCCCACGCGTTCGGCGGCAAGCTGGCCGTAGAATGTCGTGCCATAGGCAGCGGCGCGCGCAAAGTAGTCCTTGGCGCTGCCCGGACCGCCGACTTCCGCGGCACGGCCGAGCCAGTAGTAGGCACGCGACAGCGTCATCGGCCCCTGCGCGAGGTCGGCGATGCGGGCGAAATGCGTTGCCGCGGTTTTTGGGTCGTTCAGGCCGCGCAGCGCATACCAGCCGGCGTGGAATTCAGCATCTGCCGCGTTGGTGGCACTTTCGGCGGCGTGCGTTGCGACGATCCGGTAGGCTGTCTTCATGTCGCCCTGGTCGACCAGTTCGCGCGACAACACCCGGCGCTCGACCCACCAGGCATCCGGATCGACCAAAGCGTCGCGATCGGTCGGCGCCTGCATCACAATGGCTGCAGCGCCGGCAAAATCCTCCTGCTTGCGCAGATATTCGGCCTGCGCGAAGAAGTAGCCGGCCGAACGTTGCATTGCCGGCACTGCCTTCAGCAGCTTGGGCGCGTTCTTGTCGCCTTTGTCGGCCGCCGCCCATGCATCGGCGAGCTGCTGGGCACCGGCAAGGCCGGCGACACGCAGGGCGGAATTCGCGCGGTCGGCATAGAACATGCGCTCCATGCGAAAGCGGTGGTCGGCGGCCGGGATCAGGCTGCCGAATTCCTTGATCAGCGCCGCCTCGTCCTTGGCCTCCAGGATCGCGGCGCGCCAGAATGGCGACAGCACGGAACGCGCCGCTTCGGTATTGCCCGACGCCACATAGGCACGGGCAAGAACCATCACACCTTCGAACGTCTGCGGCTGGCTGCCGTCGAACGTCGTGATAACGATGTCGGGGGCAGGGTTCTCGCGAAAGAGCGCGCGCTCGCTGTTCTTGCGCAAGGCGACGGTCCCCGGCCAGTTGGGCAGCATCCTGGCCGCAGCAGTGATATCGCCGCTAGGAACCTTGTCGCCGCCATAAAGCGCGATCGCCCAGGCAAGGATGTGCTGGTCGAGCGACTGAGCCGGAAGGGCATCGCGCACTCCACGAGCGCGGGGACTATCGCCCGCCGCCAGCGCGTCCAGCCCGCTTTTCAGGGGGGCGACGTCCGGCAAGGGCGCCTGTCGCGTCCTGTCCTGCAGGTCTGGCAGCGCAATTGCCGCGCCTGGCATCGGAATGGCTGAGGTGACCCGTACGTCCACGCTACCACTGATCGCCATGCCCGGCATCAGCGCGAGCGTGGCGCCAAGCAGCGCGAGAATGTGAGGCCGACCGCCCGGCATGACCTTAAGTCTTTCCTTGTCCTGGCATTCCACAAGCAGGCGAAGATGCCTCGAAGCCTAAACTTAGGTCGTGAAGAGCTCGTAAACAAAGAGTTAGCGAGGCCGTTCGAATTGCGTTTGCTGGCACCATGGCAAATGCTTGCCGCGCAACCATGTCGAGACTATGGTGCGCCGCTTCGCTTTCGGCTAGAAGGCGCGCACGATAAAACACCGATGCATGTCGCCCAAAAGTGGACACCGGTTTTGGAGCAACGGCATGTATGAACTAAAGATGCATGTCGCCCAAAAGTGGATACCGGTTTTGGGACGACGACATGCATGAACTAAAGATGCATGTCGCCCAAAAGTGGACACCGGTTTTGGGGCAACGGCATGCATGAACAAACAAGTCCCAAGGAGTTGGACGATATGCTGAGAGGCTCGCTTACTGCGCTCGTGACACCGTTCGAAAAGAGCGGGCGTTTCGACGAGAAAGCCTTTCGCGCATTCGTCGAATGGCAACTCGGCGAGGGCACGACTGGACTGGTGCCGGTCGGCACCACCGGCGAGTCGCCGACACTGTCGCATGACGAGCACCGCCAGGTCGTCAAGGTGTGTATCGAGGTGGCCAAGGGCCGCGTTCCGGTCGTCGCCGGCGCCGGCTCCAACAACACCGAGGAAGCGGTCGGCCTCGTGCAGTATGCCGAGAAGGCCGGTGCGGATGCTGCACTCGTTGTCACGCCCTATTACAACAGGCCGACACAACGCGGCCTGTACGAGCACTTCGCGGCGGTCGCCAGGGCGACCAAGCTGCCGATCATCATCTACAACATCCCGCCGCGCTCGGTGATCGACATGATGCCGGAGACGATGGGGCGGCTTGCGCACGACTTCAAGAACATTGTCGGCGTCAAGGATGCCACCGGCAAGGTCGAACGGGTCTCCGAGCAGCGCGCCACGTGCGGCATGGATTTTATCCAGCTTTCGGGCGAGGATGCTTCGGCGCTTGGATTCAACGCGCATGGCGGCGTCGGCTGCATCTCGGTGACCTCGAATGTCGCGCCGCGGCTGTGCGCGGAATTTCAGGAGGCGACGCTGTCCGGCGACAGCGCCAAGGCACTGGAATTGCAAGATCGTCTGCTGCCGCTGCACAAGGCGATCTTTATCGAACCTGGCGTTTCCGGGGCGAAATATGCGCTGTCGAAGCTGGGCAAGGTCGAAAATGTGCTGCGTTCGCCGCTAATGACGGTCGAACAGTCGACCGCCGACAAGATCGATGCGGCGATGAAGCACGCCGGCTTGATTAATTAGGGATGAGGCGCCACCTCTCCGCATCATGAATCAAGTCAGAAAAGCCGATCCCAACAACAAGACCGTTTCGGAAAACCGCAAGGCGCGGTTTTCCTATGAGGTGCTCGACACGGTCGAGGCCGGTCTGGTGCTGACCGGCACCGAGGTCAAGTCGCTGCGCCAGGGCCAAGCCAACATCCAAGACAGCTATGCCTCGGTCGAAGGCGGCGAGATCTGGCTGATCAACTCTTATCTGCCGGAATATCTGCAGGCCAACCGCTTCAACCATGAGCCGCGCCGGCGCCGCAAGCTGCTGCTCAACAAGCGCGAGATGGCGAAACTGTCGCAGAGTGTCGACCGCGAAGGCATGACGCTGGTGCCGCTGAAAATCTATTTCAACGACCAGGGTCGCGCCAAGCTGTTGCTCGCCGTCGGCCGCGGCAAGAAACTGCACGACAAGCGCGAATCCGAGAAGCAGCGCGACTGGTCGCGCGAGAAGGGCCGGCTCTTAAAAGAGCGTGGGTAGGCTGGGGCCATTCGCTTGACGAACCGGATTGTTCTTTTCGGTCTAGCGAGCCTGGTCTCGGTGTGCCTCATCACGGCAGGCGGCTATCTCTACTTCCGCACATTCTCGCCGGATCGCGATAAATATCCGGTCAGGGGCATCGACGTCTCCCATCATCAGGGCCAGATTGATTGGCGGCGCGTAGCCGCCGACGATGTCGCCTTTGCCGTCATCAAGGCGACCGAAGGCGGCGATCATGTCGATGATGCTTTCGCACGGAATTTGGAAGAGGCCCGGGCCGCCGGTCTCGCCGTCGGCGCCTATCACTTTTTCACCTTTTGCCGGCCGGGTGCGGACCAGGCGAAGAATTTCATCTCGGTGGTGCCGCACGATCAGCCCCTGCTGCCACCCGTGGTCGATATCGAATTCGGCGGCAACTGCCCGCAGCGGCCGACGCCCGAACAATTGAACGCCGAACTGGCCGCGTTCCTCGCTCCAGTCGAGGCGGCGTTCGGCAAGCCGGCGGTGGTCTATCTGACCGACGACGCAGCGGAAGCGTATGCAGCGCGGATTGCTGCCCGTCCGCTCTGGCTCCGCTCATTGCTCCTGGAGCCGGATCGCGACGACTGGGTCTACTGGCAGTACCACCACAGGGGTCGCGTCGACGGCATCAACGGCGATGTCGACCTGAATGTGCTCCAGGGTGGGCCGGAGAAATTGGCCGAGCTGTTCGCTGCACCTTGATCAGACGAATTCCGCTGGCGAGATGGAGAACCAAATGTCGGCGCGCTGATTCGTGTTACGCAGCGTTCCGTCCTGCCTGCGCGCTCACGAAGGTCAGTTTCAGACCAAGCGCCTCGGCCACTTTCATGATCGTTGCGAATTCGGGATTCCCTTCGCCGCTCAGGGCCTTGTAGAGAGCCTGTCGCGTCATACCGGCTTTCTCGGCAAGTCTCGTCATGTTCTGCGCACGCGCAATGACGCCAAGCGCATGAGCAATCTCCGCTGCGGTGCCATCTTCGCACGTCGCTGCCAGATATGCTTCGATTGCCTCTGGAGTGTCGAGATATTCGGCCCCGTCAAAGGCTGTGACTTTCATTGCCATATTGCCTTGTCCTTCCATTCCTTGGCGAGTTTTTTTGCGGCTGCGATGTCTCTGCTTTGCGTTCCTTTGTCGCCACCGCAAAGGAGCAGCACGCACAAGTTGCCTGCTTGGAGGAAATAGATGCGATAGCCAGGACCATCGTCGATCCGCATTTCGCTTATGCCCTCGCCAACGGGCTTGACGTCTCCCGGATTGCCTACAGTCAGTCGGTCGATGCGCCGAACAATGCGGGCTTTTGCTTGCGCGTCGCGGAGGTCTTCGAGCCAGCGTTTGAATGTATCGGTTTCGAAAACCTGCATCATGGTAACTGTAAACCATGGTTGACTATTGTCAAGGGGAGAAGCTGATTGCTTATCGTGCCTACTTGCCCAAGAACGCCGCTATCTGGCTGAAAACGCTGACGAACATTGCCTCGGTCAGCACGCCGGTATTGGTGTTGTAGCGTGAGCAGTGATAGCTCGAAAACAGCGTGACGCCACCGGCCGGCAGCTGCCCGCCATGCTTGAACGGGTAGGCGGCGACGCGCCCACCCAGTGCCCGCACGGTCGACTGGTGCGCGATCGATCCCAGTGCCAGCACGGCGCGCAAATTGGGGAACCGCGCGATCGTCGGCACCAGGAATGTCCGACAGGTGGCAATCTCTGCGCCCACCGGCTTGTTCTCCGGCGGCACGCAGCGCACCGCGTTGGTGATCGCGGTGCCGACAAGCTCCAATCCGTCGTCGGGTCTGGCCTTGAATTCGCCGCGTGCAAAACCGTGCGAAATCAGCGTCGAGTAGAGCAGGTCGCCGGCATAGTCGCCGGTGAACGGGCGGCCCGTTCGGTTGGCACCGCGAAGGCCGGGCGCCAGCCCGACGATCAGCAGTTGGACCGTCGCGTCACCTTCGGGAGGCAAAAAAGTCGGCACCGGCGCATTGAACCAGGACGGCTCGCGCTGCCGCCATTCGGCGATGAAGTCATGCAGCCGCGGGCAGAGCGGGCAATCGCGGCCGGGTTCGGAGGCGGAAAGGGCGGTCAAGGCGACTGGCCTCAGTAATCGTCCTCGTCGACTTCGGCCGGCTCGGGCCGCCGCACCGACCGCTCGGAGGGATCACGGCCGACCTCGTTCTTCAATGTCATCAGGTCGATGAAATGGTCGGCCTGGCGGCGCAGGTCGTCGGAGATCATCGGCGGCTGCGAGGCCATGGTCGAGACGATCGACACCTTGCGGCCACGCCGCTGCAACGCCTCGACCAGCGTGCGGAAGTCGCCGTCGCCGGAAAAGATGACGTAGTGGTCGACGACATCGGCGAGCTGCAGCGCATCGACCGCAAGCTCGATGTCCATATTGCCCTTGATCTTGCGGCGACCGGTCGAGTCGGTGAACTCCTTGGCCGGCTTGGTGACCACCTTGAAGCCATTATAGTCGAGCCAGTCGATCAACGGACGGATCGAGGAGTATTCCTGATCCTCGACCAGCGCCGTGTAATAATAGGCGCGCAACAGATAGCCGCGCTTCTGAAAGCTCGACAGGAGCTTGCGATAGTCGATGTCGAAGCCGAGTGCACGCGACGTCGCGTAAAGATTGGCGCCGTCGATGAATAGGGCGATTTTTTCACGAGGGTCGAACATGGAAAATATTCCTTCTCGAAATAAACGGCCGTCTAAACGAAATGCGATAGCGTTCGGTCAGGCTCATAATAAACCGGCTGACCTCCATGCCATCCGAGATAGCGCCAGTTTCGCGGCAATCCAAGGGTGCGTGCTGTACTGCAAGCAATTGTGATCGGGACACCGAACACATAACCACAGACAGGTTTTGCCAAATCGGGTGTTTGAACCAAGGTTTGGGCGCCATGCAGCCCGGCCATTGCCATGATGCTTGTATTTTGGCGGCGTTCGGGTTATGGACCGCGCCTGTTTTCCATCAAATCCATCGCATGAAAGGGGCAATCCATGGCCCGCGTAACCGTTGAAGATTGCATCGACAAGGTCGACAACCGCTTCGAGCTGGTGCTCTTGGCCGGCCACCGCGCCCGCCAGATCAGCCAGGGCGCGCCGATCACCGTGCCGCGTGACAACGACAAGAACCCGGTCGTGGCGCTGCGCGAGATCGCCGATGAGACGCTTTCGCCCGACGACCTCAAGGAAGATCTGATCCATTCGCTGCAGAAGCATGTCGAGGTCGACGAGCCCGAAGCCGACGGCGAGGCGATTGCCGATCAGACCGGCGCCGCCGTTGCGGCCACCGACGCCGATGACACCGAGGAGAACGTCACCTTCGACCGGATGACCGAGGAAGACCTCCTGGCCGGCATCGAGGGCCTGGTGCCGCCGGAAAAGAGCGACGACTACTAAGCCAGCGCTCTGGACCTGCCTGGAATACGTTTCCGGCACTTCCGTCCAGTCAGTTTCGTGGCTATCTATGGGATGCGCCGTACGCTAGTGCGGCGCATCAATCATTTCAGCACCGCGAGATCCCGCCCATGATGCGTCAGTATGAGCTTGTCGAGCGCGTCCAGCGCTACAAGCCTGACGTCAACGAGGCGTTGCTCAACAAGGCCTATGTCTATGCCATGCAGAAGCATGGCCACCAGAAGCGCGCTTCCGGCGACCCGTATTTCTCGCACCCGCTCGAAGTCGCCGCCATCCTCACCGAGATGCATATGGACGAGGCGACGATCGCGGTCGCCCTGCTGCACGACACGATCGAGGACACGACCGCCACACGGGCCGAGATCGACGATCTGTTCGGCCCCGAAATGGGCAAGCTGGTCGAGGGCCTGACCAAGCTGAAGAAGCTCGATCTCGTCTCGAAGAAGGCCGAGCAGGCGGAAAACCTGAGAAAGCTCCTGCTGGCGATTTCAGAAGATGTCCGCGTGCTGCTGGTCAAGCTCGCCGACCGCCTGCACAATATGCGCACCCTCGACCACATGCCGGAAGCCAAGCGCCTGCGCATCGCCGAGGAGACGATGGATATCTACGCGCCGCTGGCCGGCCGCATGGGCATGCAAGGCATGCGCGAGGAGCTGGAGGAGATCGCCTTCCGCTTCATCAATCCGGAGGCCTATCGCGCCGTCACCGCACGGCTTGCCGAAATCTTCGAGCGCAACAAGGGCGTGCTGACGGACATCGAAAAAGCGCTGTCCACGCTGTTCGAGAAGCATGCGATCAACGCCGGCGTGAAGAGCCGGCAGAAGAAGCCGTGGTCGGTGTTCCGCAAGATGGAGGCCAAGGCACTGTCCTTCGAGCAGCTCTCGGATATTTTCGGCTTCCGCGTCGTCGTCGATACGGTCGAGGACTGTTACCGGGCGCTTGGCGCCATCCACACCGCGTGGTCGATGGTGCCGGGCCGCTTCAAGGATTACATCTCGACGCCGAAGCAGAACGATTATCGGTCGATCCACACCACCATCGTCGGCCCGTCGCGCCAGCGTGTCGAACTGCAGATCCGCACCCGAGAGATGAACAAGATCGCCGAATACGGCGTCGCTGCCCATTCGATCTACAAGGACACCGGCGGCAAGACGAATGGCGCCGCCCACGCGATTTCGAAGGAAACCAACGCCTATGCCTGGCTGCGGCGCACCATCGAGCAGCTTGCCGAAGGCGACAATCCCGAGGATTTCCTCGAAAATACCAAGCTAGAACTGTTTCAGGACCAGGTGTTCTGCTTCACCCCGAAAGGCATGTTGATTGCGCTGCCGCGCGGCGCGACACCGATCGACTTCGCCTACGCGGTGCACACCGATGTCGGTGACACCTGCGTCGGTGCCAAGGTCAACGGCCGCATCATGCCGCTGATGACGGAGCTGAAGAACGGCGATGAGGTCGAGATCATCCGCTCCAAGGCACAGGTTCCGCCGGCGGCGTGGGAATCGGTCGTCGTCACCGGCAAGGCGCGCTCGGCCATCCGCCGTGCCACCAAGAATGCCATCCGCAAGCAATATTCGGGTCTCGGCATCCGCATCCTGGAACGCGCCTTCGAGCGTGCCGGCAAGACCTTCACCAAGGAGAGCCTGAAGCAGGTGCTGCACAGGCTGGCGCGCAAGGACATCGAGGATGTGCTGGCCTCCGTCGGGCGCGGCGAGCTCGCCTCCACCGACGTCATGAAGGCGGTATTCCCCGACTACAAGGATGAGCGCGTCACCACGGCCGTCCCCAAGCCGCGCGAGGAGGGCTGGTCGAAGATCCGCAATGCCGCCGGCATGCTGTTCCAGATTCCGGGTCGTGCCGCGCGCAAGGACAAGGACCAGCCACGCGATGGCGCCGTGCCGATCCGCGGCGTGCGCGGCGATCTGCCGGTGCGCTTCGCGCCGGAAGGGGCGGTGCCTGGCGATCGCATCGTCGGCATCGTCCAGCCGGGCACCGGCATCACCATCTATCCGATCCAGTCGCCGGCGCTGCAGGCGTTCGACGATCAGCCCGAACGCTGGATCGACGTGCGCTGGGACATCGACGAGCGCACCAAGGAACGCTTTCCGGCGCGCGTATCGGTCACCGCCATCAACGCGCCGGGGTCACTCGCCGATATAGCGCAGGTGGTTGCCTCGAACGACGCCAACATCCATACACTGTCGATGGTGCGCACTGCTCCCGACTTCACCGAAATGCTGATCGATCTCGAAGTCTGGGATCTCAAGCACCTCAACCGGCTGCTGTCGCAGCTCAAGGACAATTCGAGCGTCAGCGACGCAAGACGCGTCAATGGCTAGACCATGCTCCGGTTTCGGACAAAGTCATGGTCAATCAAAAAGAGGCAGACATGAACACCGATGAAGTGCTGGGCATTTTCCGCGAGGCGGGTGCTGTTCTGGAAGGGCATTTCATTTTGACCTCGGGCCTGCGCAGTCCGGTCTTCCTGCAGAAGGCGCGCGTGTTCATGCATGCCGACAAGACCGAGCTTCTGTGCAAGGCGTTGGCCGAGAAGATCCGCGCTGGCGTGCCAGGCAAGATCGACTATGTCGTAGGCCCGGCGATCGGAGGGCTGATCCCGGCCTATGAGACCTCGCGTCATCTCCGCGTGCCGGCGATCTGGGTCGAGCGGGAAGGCGGCGAGTTCCGCCTGCGCCGCTTCGAGATCGCCAAGGGTTCGCGTGTCGTCATCGTCGAGGACATCGTCACCACCGGCCTGTCGATCCGCGAGACCATCGAGTGCCTGCGCGATCTTGGCGCCGAGGTGGCGGCCGCGGCCTGCATCATCGACCGTTCGGCCGGCAAGACCGATGTCGGTGTGCCGCTCATCGCGCTTGCCGAGTATGAGGTCCCGGCCTATCCGGTCGACCGGCTGCCGCCGGAGCTTGCCGCCATCCCGGCGATCAAGCCCGGCAGCCGCAACATCTGACGGGGCATTTTTTTCGCCCAACAGTGTGCGGCGGTTTTGGGGAAAGCGACATGCGTGAAGACAGATTGGAAATGATCGCCGGCATCGATCATTTCGTGCTGACGGTCGCTTCGCTGGAAGCGACCTGTGAGTTTTACCAGCGCGTGCTGGGTTTTGAGCGCATCGACGCGGCGGATCGGCCGACGGCGCTGGCTTTCGGTACCCATAAGATCAATGTGCATGACGTCGGCCGCACTTTCGAGCCCAAGGCGAAGTCGCCGACATCAGGATCAGGTGATTTCTGCCTGATCACCGACCGGCCACTGGATGAGGTCCGTGCCCGCCTCGCGGCCAATGGTGTGGCGGTGGAACTCGGCCCGGTCGAACGTGTCGGGGCTAGAGGTCCTATGATGTCGGTCTATTTCCGTGACCCAGACGGCAATCTGGTCGAGGTCAGCGAATACCTGCGGTAGCCGCCGGCGGCGATGCGCCTTTCGGCGATGCGACTGCCGGTTCCCTAAATTCGCCGCGATTATCCAATGTTCGAAGCAAGACCTGCCGCCCCGAAGGGCGGCGACAAGCGCGGCGCATAGAAGGTGTTTGGTTGTTCTTGCGCCAGCGCGTCGTTATATAAGGTGGCGATTGCCATAGGGTGATAGTCAAGCGCAAGATGTGGCTGCCACGCCCGGCTGAAGATGCCGTTGCGGGCGCTGTGGAACGGGAACAGAGTGCTTTTTCGACGCCGCAAGCCTGATGGCCTTTATGAGCGGGTGCGTACCTACCTTTGGCCGCGCCGCTCGTTTTCGCGCTCGCTTCAGTATTTTTCCAAGCGCATCCTGCGGCTGAAGGCCACACCGCATGCGGTTGCGGCCGGTGTTGCGGCCGGTGTCTTCGCTTCATTCTTTCCCGTCGGTTTCCATTTCATCATCGCTGCCCTCCTGTGCTGGGTGATCGCCGGCAATCTGGTGGCGGCGGCGCTTGGCGCGGTCTTTTTCGGCAACCCGCTAACCTTCCCGTTGCTATGGGGCGCGTCGTGGGAAACGGGCAAGCTCATCCTGCATGACCGCTTGCCGACGCATGGGCCGCCGGCACATCTGGGCGAGATGCTGCATAACCTCTCCTTCGCGCAATTGTGGAAACCGGTCCTTGAACCGATGCTGATCGGCGCGGTTCCGCTCGGGCTCGCCTTCGGGCTACTGTTCTACGCCATCACGCGCTGGGGGATGAACGCTTTCCGCGAACAGCGGCGCAAGCGTCTGGCCGAGCGTGCAAGCCGGCATGCGCAATCGTCCCATCCAGGCGCAAGCATCGGTTCCACTGCGCGATGATCATCGGCATCGGCAGCGACCTGATCGACATCAGACGCATCGAAAAGTCGCTGGAGCGTCACGGCCAGCGCTTCATCCAGAGAATCTACACCGAGATCGAACAGGCCCGCTCCGAAAACCGGCAGGCGCGTGCTGCCTCCTATGCCAAGCGTTTCGCTGCCAAGGAGGCCTGCGCCAAGGCGCTGGGCACCGGTCTGGCGCAGGGCGTGTTCTGGCGCGACATGGGTGTCGTCAACCTGCCCAGTGGCGCGCCGACCATGGCGCTGACCGGAGGAGCGCAGGCCAGGCTGGACAAAATCCTGCCAAAAGACCATCGCGCGGCAATCCACCTCACCATCACGGATGATTTCCCGCTCGCTCAAGCCTTTGTGATCATCGAGGCGCTGCCCGTCGAAGAAGCGCCACATTGATTGCCTCTGACGACCGGCATTGACGTTGCCCAGCGCGCGCCGAGACTCTATACCATCCAACGCACAATCGAGGACGACATGAGCGTGGCTGAAAAATCCGAGAAGAAATCCGGCGGGCTTGGCGAGACCGTCAGCGTCATCGTCCAGGCGCTTTTGCTCGCCCTGGTCATCCGCACGCTGCTGTTCCAGCCTTTTTCGATCCCGTCGGGATCGATGCGGCCGACGCTTTTGGAAGGCGACTATCTGTTCGTCACCAAATGGTCCTATGGCTATTCGCGCTACTCGCTGCCTTTCGGACCCGATATTTTTTCAGGCCGCATCTGGGGCTCCGAGCCGAAGCGCGGCGACGTAGCGGTTTTCAAGTTCCCGCCTGATCCGTCCGTCGACTACATCAAGCGCGTTGTCGGCCTGCCGGGTGACAAGATCCAGGTCAAGGACGGCCAGCTGTTCATCAACGGCGTCGGCGTGCCCCGCGTGAAAACAGGCCAGATCGACAATCCCGACATCACCGAAGAATCGCGACCGATCGATGTGTATCGTGAGACCTTGCCCAACGGCGTCAGCTACGACACGCTCGACCTGAATTCGAACTCGATCGGCGACAACACCCGCGAATTCGACGTGCCGCCCGGCCACTATTTCATGATGGGCGACAACCGGGACAATTCCGCCGACAGCCGTTTCACCGTCGGCTACGTTCCCGCGGAAAATCTGGTTGGCCGCGCCAATCTTGTTTTCTTCTCGATCGCCGGCAAGGCGAGCCCTCTCGAAATCTGGAAATGGCCGTCGCTGATGCGCGCTTCGCGCCTGTTCCACTTCGTCAATTGATGGCTTTGAAGCGTCCGACAGGCGAAACTCTGGCCGGTTTGGTGAAGGCCAAGACCGGCCACGTCTTCAAGGATGTCCGTTTGCTCGAGACCGCCCTGACGCATTCCAGCGCGGTCAAGGCGGCCACCAACAACCAACGTCTTGAATTTCTTGGCGACCGCGTGCTCGGGCTTGTCGTCGCCGATATGCTTTTCGAGAAATTTCCCGATGCGCCGGAAGGTGAAATCGCGCCGCGCTTCAATGCGCTGGTCGATGCGCGGACATGCTCGGAAATCGGCATCGAAATGCAGCTCGAAGATCTGGTCCGCGCCGATTCTGCCTTGAAGATGCGGTCGCGTGGCTCGGGCGGAAACTATCTGGCGGATGCGGTAGAAGCCCTGATCGCGGCGGTTTACGTCGACGGTGGCATCGAGGCCGCGCGGCGGTTCGTCCTGCGCTACTGGGAACCGCGCTCGCATACGGTGATCGCAAAACCGCTCAATCCGAAATCCGATCTGCAGGAATGGATTGCCAAGGCCAGCGATGCGCGTCCCGAATATGTGATCGAGAAACGCGAAGGCCCGGACCACCAGCCCGTCTTCACCGTGTCCTTGCAGGTCCGCGGCTTTGCGCCGATAAGCGGTACTGGCGGCTCCCGCAGGGTTGCCGAAGAAGCGGCGGCTTCGGCATTTCTTTTGCGCGAAGGCGTCTGGGCCACCACGTCGGCCCAAAAATCGGAGCGCGCGCGCTCAAGTGAAGGGAGTGCGGCATGACCGCCACCGAAGAACCGGCAACGGAAGCTGCCCCCACGCATTCCGGTTTCGTTGCCCTGATCGGCGCGCCCAATGCGGGCAAGTCGACGCTGGTCAACCAATTGGTCGGCGCCAAGGTGTCGATCGTCACCCACAAGGTGCAGACGACCCGCGCCATCGTGCGCGGCATCGCCACGCATGACAATGCGCAGATCGTTTTCGTCGACACGCCCGGCATCTTCAAGCCGAAGCGGAGGCTCGACACGGCGATGGTGACCACCGCCTGGGGCGGGGCCAAGGACGCCGATATCGTGCTGCTTTTGATCGACGCCGAGCGCGGCATCAGGGGCGACGCCGACGCCATCCTCGAACGGCTGAAGGATGTGCGCCAGCCGATGGTGCTGATCCTCAACAAGGTCGACCGCGTCAAGCACGAAGCGCTGCTGGCTCTGTCGGCGGCAGCGAACGAAAGGGTGCCGTTCAAGCGCACCTTCATGGTTTCGGCGCTGACTGGTTCCGGCTGCAAGGACGTGCTCGATTACCTGGCCGAGGCTCTGCCGGTCGGTCCCTGGTACTATCCGGAAGACCAGATCTCGGACCTGCCGATGCGCCAGCTCGCGGCCGAGATCACCCGCGAAAAACTTTATCTCAGGCTGCATCAGGAACTGCCCTATTCCTCGCATATCGAGACCGAGAAATGGGAAGAGAAGCCGGACGGCTCGGTGCGCATCGACCAGACCATCTATGTCGAGCGGGACAGCCAGAAGAAGATCGTTCTCGGCCACAAGGGCGAGACCATCCGCGCCATCGGCCAGGCGGCACGCATGGAGATAGCAGGCATCCTCGAACAGAAGGTGCACCTGTTCCTTTTCGTCAAGGTGCGCGAGAACTGGGGCGACGACCCCGAGCGCTACCGCGAAATGGGGCTCGAGTTTCCGCGCTAGACCGAAGGTCCGCGTAGCGACAGCGGCAAGCGGTTTTCGGAGAGTTCAAATAAATCGCTCCAGATCCATGGTCAGCAATCTGAACATCGACACGGCGCTTGTCAGCCGACTGGTCGCCACGCAGGAGTGATCTTGCGGTCAAGCCGGTCGAGATTGGCAGCTGAGGCTTCTATCTTGGCGACGAGATGAGGTGGAAAAGGGCGATCCCGCCTGTGATCTGGCAATTGCCTGGACGCTTTTCGAGGGCAAAAGCCGGGAAGCGTTCTGCGCCGGCCTTCCCGCCGACGAAGCGATGATGTGCAAAGCGCTGATCACGGTCGCCTGACACATCGGCACCAATCCCGTCGAGGTTGAAAAATCCTGGCACGTAGTCGATGAAGTGCTTGCCGATCACGCGCGGGCGTGAAGCGCCGAACGATAAGCCGCTCTAGCCAACCAGAACCCTGATCCTGTCGCCGGACCATCCGCCATCGCATGGCGTGACCAGGGACATTCTGGCCGAAGCGATGCTTTCCAGGACCTATGTATGCCAATCCGCCTATCGAGGCGGGCGATCACGTCGCCTGCGCCGCCAAGGTCGATTGAGAGGCGTTACGGAGGAATCGTTTTTCAACGGTTGGCTGCTGTCACAATCAGCGAAGCGACGGCGCTCCAGGGAATTTCGATCGCTTTGGAAGAGGCAGACAGGCTTGGAGGCGTCATCCCGCTTTTCGCCTCGGTATCAAAGTGGGTTTGGCGGATCGGCGGCATCTGACGATAAAGGGGGCGGCAAGATTCAGGCGATTTCGGCGTAAATCAGGTAGATATTCCGCATTATGCGGTCATTTTGGAAATATAGCACGTCACAATTGTATTTAGCCGCGAAAGTATCGGTATATATATTTAATAAATGACATTGTGCCAGTTGTGCCACTCGTCGGATTCGCAAGTGTTATTTGTGCAACACAGTATTAATCTGTTCAAGGAATTGGCATTATTCGAGAAATCGTCATTGAAGACAGATGATCGTTGGGTATGTTCGCCGCTGAAAAGGGCGAGCGATGCGAGCCTTTTTCGCTGTGGGGGTGAGGCGGGAAAACATTGCCGCCAGCCACAAATCCGAAGCCATTTATAACTATGACTGGAGAGGTCAGAAAATGAACATCAAGAGCCTCCTTCTCGGCTCAGCCGCGGCCCTGATCGCGGCCAGCGGCGCGCGCGCCGCGGACGCTGTCGTCGTTGCCGAGCCGGAACCTGCCGAATACGTCAAGATTTGCGACGTCTATGGCGCCGGCTACTTCTACATCCCGGGCACCGAGACCTGCCTGCGCATCGGCGGCTATCTCCGCTACGACATGGGCGTCGGCGATTCCGGCACGTTCGATGGTGTCAACAACGTTGCCGATCACATGGACGGCGATAGGCACGACACTTATTACAAGAACATGCGCTTCACGCTGAGGACTTATACCGGCCAGGAAACCGAGCTCGGCACGTTGAAGACCTTCACCGAGACCCGGTTCCAGTTCGGCAACTCCTCTGGCGACTATGACGGAAGCTCAAGCACTGGCTGGCAAGCCGGCAATAACAAGGCAGATGGAACCAGCAAGACTTCGCTGAATTTCGCCTGGATCCAGCTCGGTGGCCTGCGGGTCGGCAAGGATGAAACGGTATACGACCAGTTCATCGGCTATGCCGGCAATGTCATCCAGGACACGCTCATCCCGTATGGTGTCAAGGATACCAACCTCATCAGCTACTACTTCGACGCAGGCAGCGGCTTCACGGGCGTGGTCTCGCTCGAAGAAGGCACCGCCGTCAACACGATCGACAGCTACGTTCCGCATGTTGTCGGCGGTTTGAAGTACAAGGGCGACTGGGGTGCGATCACCGGCGTCGTGGCCTATGACAGCAACTATGAGGAAGTGTCCGGCAAGGTCCGTCTGGACGTCAACGTCAGCAAGGAACTGACGCTGTTCGTCATGGGCGGCTACGGCACCAACGACAACATCAACGACTTCGGCACAGGCCGTACCCAATACAAGCCATGGGGCGGAAACTGGGCGATCTGGGGCGGCGGCACCTACAAGTTCAACGACAAGACCTCGTTCAACGCCCAGGTCTCCTATGACGACTGGAAGAACCTCGGCGTCGCGGCCAACGTTGCCTACACCATCGTCCCCGGTTACACGATCACGGCCGAAGTCGATTACCTCAATGCAGGAAAATTCGACGACTTCGATTTCAACAACTGGACCAAGGCCGACAAGAAGAGCAGCGTCGGCGGCATCGTTCGCTTCCAGCGCAATTTCTAACAGATCGACTGACCTCACCAGCCCGCCCGCAGCACATCGCTGCGGGCGGTTTTTTATGCCATTGGCATGAGAGTTACACAGGGCCAAGCCGATACCTTGATTTCGCCACCCGATCGGTGAAAAGCTCCTGAAATGGAATGGCGCGACGAGGGAATCATTCTCGGCACCCGCAAGCATGGCGAAACCAGCGCCATTCTCGAGGTGTTGACGCGAGCGCATGGCCGTCATCTCGGCCTTGTTCGCGGCGGCCGTTCGCGCAAGCAGCAGCCTGTTCTCCAGCCCGGCAACCGTGTCGACCTGTTGTGGCGAGCGCGCCTTGACGAGCACCTCGGCACGTTCCAGGCCGAAGCGATCGAGATGAACGCGGCCCGGCTGATGGACAGCGCCGTCGCCGTCTACGGCTTGCAGACCATGGCCGCGCATCTGCGCCTGCTGCCCGAGCGCGATGCGCACGAAGGTCTTTACGAAACGCTTGCCGTAATGATCGTCCATCTCGACGATGCCGAAATTGCCGGCGAACTGGTGGCGCGCTTCGAGCTTCTGGTGCTGGACGAACTCGGCTTCGGCCTCGATCTCAGTCAATGTGCCGCCACCGGCACGCGACAGGACCTGGCCTATGTCTCGCCGAAGTCGGGACGCGCGGTATCGCGCGAAGCCGGTTTGCCTTGGCGCGACAAGATGCTGACTCTGCCGGCTTTCCTGCAGCGCGGCTCCGGCCTGCGCGCCGATGCGGCAGCGGTCGAGGACGCCTTCCGGCTCACCGGCTTCTTCTTCAACCGCCATGTCTATGAGCCGCGCGGCTTCGAGCCGCCAGACGCTCGTACCGGCTTCCTCGCCGCCTTGCGCAAACATCACGCGCGCGGCAAGGCCATAGCTGGCGAGGACGCAGCCAGAGAAATCATCACATGAGCGAGGTCGAACTTTATCCTGGCCGGGTCTCACCGCTCGGCCTCGGCACCATTCCGCACGCCGACATCCTGAAACACACCGGTTTGGAATTGCTGCAGCGCATCGTCGACGGCAAGTATCCGGCGCCGCCGATTTCCTTTCAGCTGAATTTCACTCTCACCGAAGTCTCGGAAGGGCGCGCTGTCTTTCGTGGCATGCCGAGCGAGCGCCATCTCAATCCGCTGGGCAGCGTACATGGCGGCTGGGCGGCGACGCTGCTCGATTCGGCACTGGCCTGTGCCGTGCAGACGCTGCTCGAAAAGGGCGAGGCCTATACGACGGCGGAGTTCAAGGTGAATTTGACGCGTCCCATCACGCCGAGGACCGGCGAGGTGGTGTGCGAGGGCAGGGTTGTTCACAAGGGCCGCACGTTGGCGGTGTCGGAAGCGACGTTGAAGGATGCCGGCGGCAAGCTGCTGGCTTTCGGCACCGAAACATGCTCGATCTTTCCGGCCGCCAATCTGGCGGCGCGTTGACTGGCGGCGCGTTGAGTTTTCCGAGCTTGGATTTTCTGGCCGCTTGGCCGCCGCATTTGAATGTCAGTACGACGAATGTCAGTGAAAACTGGCCTGGTTTGGGGGAACCGCCATGTTTGAAAGCCTGATCGGCCTTGTCGCCATCATCGCCTTGTTCGTCATCATTTCGCGCCAGCAGAGCCGCATCGGCCTTGTCGAGCGTGAACTAGGCGCGCTGCGCAGCCTGGTCCTTTCCGGTGCCGTGCTGCCTGCGGCCCAGTCGTCCGAACAGGTGGACGACAACGCGCCCGCCGACATGGCTCCGGACGCAGCGGCTGCGACCGATATCGTTCCGCCGGAGGTAAGCGCAGCGGTCACCGCCCCGGCGCCAGCCACGGACACGGAAGACTCGACCGGCGAGATCGTCTCCGGGCCGTGGACCGCTCCAGAACCTGCACCGAAGGCGGTGGATACCGCGGAGCTTCCCGGAGCGGCGAAAGCCGCCCGCCAATCCGATGTCGAAACCGCGCTCGGCACCCGCTGGGCGGTCTGGGTCGGAGGCATCGCACTGGCGCTGGGCGGCCTGTTCCTGATCCGCTACACCATCGAAGCCGGCATTTTCGGTCCCGGCGTGCGGCTGACCATGGCCGGCGTGCTCGGCCTTGTGCTGGTCGCCGGCGGCGAGTTCATCCGGCGCACCGGCTTCAAAGTACCGGTGCAAGGCGCTGCCGGCGCCTATATCCCGGCGATCCTGACCGCGGCCGGTGCCTTCATCCTGTTCGGCACCGTCTATGCCGCGCATGGCATTTACGGCTTCATCGGCCCGGCACTTGCTTTCATTCTGCTTGGCGTCATCGGGGTGGCGACGATCGCGGCAGCCCTTGTCCATGGCCAGGCGCTGGCCGGCATCGGCCTTGTCGGCGCCATGGTGACGCCAGTGCTGGTCGCCTCGCAGGCACCCAGTCCCTGGGCGCTGTTCGGCTATCTCGCGATCGTGCTCGCAGCGACCGGCGTCATCGCCCGCATGCGCGACTGGAAATTACTGATCGCGGCCGCCTTTTTCGGCACCGGTGTCTGGACCATCCTCTATATGACCGATGCGCCGGGGGCGAACCTCTCCGCCATCCTGTTCATCGACGCCGTCACGCTGGCTGTGCTGGCCCTTGTCTGGCTCGCTCGCCGTGGCGATGAAACCGGGCCGGCCAGGGTTTTCGACTGGCCGTCTATCGTGCCTGGCTTGTTCATCGCATTCTCGGCGCTGGGCCTGTCGGTCGACCCGGTCTTTGCAGCCGCCGGCGATGCCTTGCCGGGCGCGGTGGTGATCGCCGCAATGGTGGCTGTCGCGCTTTATCGTCCGCTGGCGCTGCCGCTCCTCTATGCCGCGGGACTGGTCATGGTGCTGATCTATCTCGGCATCATCCCGCCAACCTCGATCGCTTCCGATTTTTCGGGCGGTGCCCTGGGCGTCGACGGACTGCCGGTGGCCACGTCCAACGCGCTGACCTTGCGCATCGGCATCGTACTTGGCCTGGTTTTCATCGGCGCCGGCTTCTGGGCCGCACGCCGGTTCGCCGCCGGCACGCAGATCCGCGCGGCCTCATGGGCAGCGTGGGGCGTCATCGTCCCGCTGGTCGTCCTGCTGGCGCTCTGGTTCACTTTCGGCAATCTCGACCGTGACTTTGTCTACGCTGCCGCGGCGGCACTGCTGGTCGTCATTTTCGCCGCCGGTGGCGAGTGGATCGCGCGGGCCGAGGAGCCGCCGCTCAAGGGCGGTGTCGCGGTGTCGTTTGCCCTGGGCGGCGCGGCCATCGCCGGGCTCCTGCTCATGCATATGGCTTTCGATTCCGGCTGGACCACCATCCTGCTCGGTGCGGCGGCCATCGTGCCGGCGCTGGCCACGCGCCGGCGCGCCTATCCGGTGCTCGGCTGGATTTCGGTCGGCGCTGTGATCGCGGTGCTTGGCCGCGTCGCTTTCGACCCGACCATTGTCGGCGCCGGGTTCCTGTCGAGGACACCGGTCTTCAACTGGCTGTTGCCCGGCTACGGCGTGCCGGCGCTGGCCTTCGGCTTCGCCGCCTGGCAGCTCGCCCGCACCACGAATGGCCGGCCGCGCCTTGCCATGGAGGCGGCTGCGGCGCTGTTTGCGCTGCTCACGCTCGCCATGCTGGTGCGCCACGCCATGCACGGCGGCGTCATCGACACGGGTGCCATGACGCTCGCCGAACAGTCGATCTACACGCTGATCGCCATTGGCGCCGGCGCCATCCTGGTCGCCATCGACATGCGCTCGCCAAGCTCGGTGCTGCGCTATGGTTCGATGGCCGCCGGTGTGGCCTCGGTCGCCTTCATCGTTGTCAGGCATTTCGTCTTGCTGAACCCATTGTTCACCGACGAATCGACCGGCCGCATCCCGGTGTTCAACCTGTTGTTCCTCGCCTATCTCCTGCCGGCGATCGCCGCCGGGGGACTGGCGCTCTACACCAGGGACAAGCGGCCGAAATGGTATGCGCAGATGCTGGCTGTGGTGGCTGCCGCACTTGCCTTCGCCTATGCCACGCTCTCGGTGAGGCGTCTGTTCAAGGGCGAGTTCATCGGCTTGTGGAGCGGCCTCGGCCAGCTGGAAACCTACACCTACTCGGCGCTTTGGCTGGTCATCGGTGTGGCGCTGCTCACCGCCGGCGTCTGGCTGAAGTCGCAGGTGCTGCGAATTGCCTCGGCCGCGCTGATCGCGATCGCCGTGCTGAAAGTCTTCATCTTCGACATGTCGGAGTTGGAGGGAGTGCTCAGGGCGCTGTCCTTCATCGGCCTCGGCGCGGTGCTGATCGGCATCGGACTGTTTTATCAGCGGCTGCTGACGCGGGCGGCGAAGGAGGGATGACACGCTTGCTTCCGTGAACAGTTCTTACCGGTTCATGGACCGCCTATTCGCTATTTTCGGATGGTGCCACGCACGCGGCGTTGTACGACTGCCTCTTTGATGAGGCCCGCGATCTTGCGGACAAACGCCGGGCTGAAGGGGCCTATTGGCTTCGTCGTGACCAGATCATAAGCTTCGTCGACTTGTACGCGGTTGTACTCGTCTAGAATCAGCCACGACGGAAAATCGAGCCCACCTCTGCGGCACTCGATTTCGCTCACGGCAACATGCGTGTGGGACTGGTCGGGCTTTTGCGAAGTGAGCGGGAACAAGAAGAGTGCGGCAGGCGTTGCCGGGCGTTCTAACCACAATGCAGACGGGCCGCGCCTTGCGGCCGGACTCCTCGCCGACATCAGCCTGCCGCGCCCATAGATAGTAGTATCGAAGCAAATCGCCGGGCTTAAGCATCCGGCTTGTCGCCGGTTGTGATGGCCTCCAATCCGGACATGAGTTCATCGTGGATCTCGTCCGGCGCGTCCTCAAGCGTGTAGGCTACGGCATGAGGCGAACTGACGAGCTGCCGGTATTGGGTGGCTGACAGGATGATCAGCTTCTCCTTGCCACGTTTCGTGAGAGCGACAGGCTCGATCATTGCCGTTTCGAGAATTTCGCCGGACGCCCGGTTCATGTCTGAAAAGGTGAACTGCTTCATCGGGTGGTCCTCATACGTATTTCACCTATTGTGCATATTTTACGTATCTAAGCAATCGATTTGCCGCTGCCTTCCGGTCGGGAATAAATCGGCACCAGCCAGCGTTATCTCATTGCTTGGGTGACCGGAGCGGCGGACCGCTTCGCGCTGGCCGCTTGCGCCGCGCCCGGAAGGCGCGTTCAATCGGATCAACAAGGGCGACCTCGAAAACCAGCGGTCATGGACGAAAAGAAGGCAGCAATCCTTGGCGAAATACCGCGCCTGCGCCGCTACGCACGCTCGCTTTTGCGCGACCGCGACGCTGCCGACGATCTCGTCCAGGATTGCCTCGAGCGGGCGCTCGTGCGGCTCGACAATTGGCAGACAGGAGAAAGCCCCCGGAGGTGGCTGTTTACGATCAT
This sequence comes from Mesorhizobium sp. M7A.F.Ca.US.010.02.1.1, assembly GCF_004023085.1. Lineage (NCBI taxonomy): Bacteria > Pseudomonadati > Pseudomonadota > Alphaproteobacteria > Hyphomicrobiales > Phyllobacteriaceae > Mesorhizobium > Mesorhizobium sp. M7A.F.Ca.US.010.02.1.1. The sequence continues at coordinate 278,097 of NZ_RZRV01000004.1, forward strand.
GCATCATTTGTTCATCGACCAGATGCGCAAGGTGAACCGTCGCGGCGAGGCGGCGATGTTGCCGCTGGAGGCGGGCGAGGCCGTTGCCCAGCCGGCCGAGCAGATGGAGAGCATTGCCTCGCGCGAGATCATCGACGCATTGCAGGCGATCAGCCCCGACCGTCGCGCAGCCCTTGTCATGGTTGCCATCGAAGGTTTTTCCTACGCCGAAGCCGCCAACATTCTGGGCGTGCCTGCGGGCACGCTGATGTCGCGCATTGCGCGCGGGCGTGAGGAATTGCGCGGGTTGCTGGACGACACGGCGCGCCGCCGGGCGATAAGGATCGTCGAGAAATGATCCGCCGCGACTTTTCCGAACGTGACATCCACATGGCGCTCGATGGCGAGCTGCCCGGCGATGAGCGCTCGGCCTACGATGCCTGGCTCGACGCCAATCCCGAGATGAAGGCCAAGAGCGCCCGTTTCACCGCCGACCGAGCGGCGCTGCGTGCCGCCTTCGCCGACGTGCTGGACGAAGCCGTGCCTGCGCGGTTGCGCAAGGTCGTGCTTGGCGAGACGCCGGTCAAGGCATCTGTGCCACGCTCACGCTGGTGGCTTGCCGCTGCTGCCGCCGTGCTTCTGGTCACTGGCGGACTTGGTGGCTACTTTGCCGGCATCGATGGCATCGGCCAGGAGGACCCGGCGGAAGATCGGCTGGCCGAGCAGGCAATCGCGGCCCATGTCATCTATGCCGCCGAAAAGCGGCATGCCGTCGAGGTGCCGGCCAGCGACAAGGACCATCTGCAGACCTGGCTGTCCAACCGGATAGGGCTGAAGCTGGTGGCGCCGGACCTGACCGCCGACGGATTCCAGCTGGTCGGCGGCCGGCTGTTGCCGGCAGGCGAGAGCAAGGCCGCCATGCTGCTTTACGAGGACGGCAATGGGCAGCGTATCTCGCTGTTCGTCACCACGGAATCGACCGAGAATGCCAAGGGCACCTACGCCGCCGCGCAAGACGGACCCGAGGCCGTCTACTGGCTGGACAAGGGCTATGGCTGTGCCGTGGTCGGCTCCTTGCCGCGCGAGCGGTTGGCCGAGGTCGCGAGGAGCGCCTACACGCAACTTGTAAACGGGCTGGCAAGCTGAACGGCATCGCTTTTGCCGGTGCCGTCGATGCGCGAATGCTGATCCGGCCGAAGGACCTTTTGCGCCCGTCGGGCCGGCGTCGGATTTGTCACAATTCGGCCCTAATCGAGGTGCGATAGCGCTTGATGAATGCCGTCGCATCGCCCCGAAAATCGGAAACGGTTTTTGGAAACCCGAGGCGAAGATTCAAGGTGGTGGAGCGGACTTCGTGCGCCCAGGTGGACGCCGGTTTTCCCAACGCCCTGGTTGGCGTCAAGGACGTGTTCGAGTAGGGCCATTTCCACCACCAATCGAGGTTTTCTGAAGCCGCATGCCTGCCGAGATCCGCACGGCCCGCGCGTCTGACGTCGATGATCTCGCCGCCATTGAGAAAGCTGTTTTCTCAAGCGACCGTATTTCCCGCCGCTCCTTCCGCCTGTTCATCGAGCGTGAAACCGCCGAGACGCTGGTCGCCGAAGTCGACGGCCGCGTGGCCGGCTATGCGATCGTGCTGTTTCGCAAGGGCAGCGGCGTGGCGCGCCTCTACTCGATTGCGACCAGTCCGTTTTTCGGCGGACTGGGTGTCGGCCGCATGCTGCTCGGATCCGCCGAAGATGCCGCCTTCGAGCACGACCGCATGATGCTGCGCCTCGAAGTTCGCGAGGACAACAGCCGCGCGATCCGCATCTACGAACGGGCCGGTTATCGCAAGATCGGCCGTGAGCCCGGCTACTATGAGGATGGCGAAACGGCACTTCGCTACGAAAAGACCTTGCGTGGCGACATTCCGATCGCCACCAAGGTTCCGTTCTACCCGCAGACCTGCGAATTCACCTGCGGCCCGTGCTGCCTGATGATGGCGATGGCCAATTTCGATCGCGGCTTCGTGCCGGATCCGGTCATGGAAATCCGCCTGTGGCGTGAAGCGACGACCGTCTTCATGATGTCGGGTCCCGGTGGTTGCGAGCCATTCGGCCTTGCTGTCTCGGGCTACGAAAGCGGGCTCGCGGTGGAGATCTACGTTTCCTTCTATGGCGCGCTGTTCCTGCAATCGGTGCGCAGTGAGGACAAGCGCAGGGTGATGGAACTGGCCCAGGTCGACTTTCGCCGACGCGCGGAACTTTACGGTATCCCGGTGAATTACCGTGCATTCACAATCGACGATATCCGCGCTGCGATCGCTGGGGGAAAGCTGGTGCTGGTGCTGATCAGCGGCTTCCTGATGTTCGGCAAGAAGGTGCCGCACTGGGTGCTGGCGATCGGCGATGACGGCGACCATATCCTGATCCACGACCCTTGGGTCGAGGATGAAAGGCAGGAGACCATCCTTGATGCAGCCAACATTCCCGTGCCTTACGGCATCTTCATGAACATGGCGCAGTTCGGTCGCGATGGACTGCGTGCCGCCATCACTCTGGGAAAGCGTGACAGATAATGACCTGGGTCATCCTTACCGGCAGGCAGAGCGATCTCGACCAGGTGGCGACACCACACAAGATCATCACCAATCGCGACTATCTTGCGCATCCGTCGCTGTTTCGCGGCCAGCGGCCGAAGGTCATCAACCTGTCGAACAACTACGCCTACCAGAGCCGCGGCTACTATGCGTCGCTGCTGGCAAGCTCGCGCGGCCACAAGGTGATCCCGACCGTCGAGACGATGATCGACCTGTCGGAGCGCAAGCTCTATGAACACGCTTTGCCGGAACTGGAACTGGCGCTCAACAAATGCCGCAAGGACCTCGGCGACGTTTTTCCGCAAAAGGTCTGCATCTTCTTCGGCATCGGCCCGTCGAAAATCTGGGACCGCTTCGCCAAACTTCTGTTCGACTGGTTCCGCGCGCCGGCGCTCGAAGTCCACATCAAGGACAGCGCCGAATGGGCCTCGATCCGCAAGATCGGTTTCCATCCGCTGGCGCGGATGACCGAGGACGAGGAAAAAAGCTTCATCCAGTGCCTGGAGACCTACACCAACCGCGAATGGCGCGACACCAAGGGCCGCACGCCGGCGCGCTACACCTTCGCCACGCTGGTCGACCCGCATGAGGAATTGCCGCCCTCGGAGATATCGTCGCTGCGCTATTGGGCCAAGATCGCCGAGAAGATGGGCGTCGAAATCGAGCCGATCACCAAACGGGACCTCGCCAAGCTCGCCAATTACGACGCGCTGTTCATCCGCGAGACCACCTCGATCTCCAACCACACCTATCGTTTCGCCCGCCGCGCCCAGCAGGAAGGAATGCCGGTGATCGACGATCCGCTGTCGATGATCCGCTGCACCAACAAGGTCTATCTCAACGAGCTGATGGCCTACAACAAGGTGCCGGTGCCGCCGACGGTGATGATCGCCGGCACCTCGGATCTCGAACTGGCGGCGCAGACCCTGGGCTTTCCGCTGGTGCTGAAGATCCCGGATTCGTCGTTCTCGCGCGGCGTCAAGAAATGCGCCAATTTCGAGGAACTGAAGACGCTGGCCACCGAATGGCTGGAGGATTCCGACCTTCTGATCGCGCAGAAATTCATTCCGACCGAGTATGACTGGCGCGTCGGCGTGCTCGGCGGCCAGCCATTGTTTGCCGTGCACTATCTGATGGCCAAGAAGCACTGGCAGATCGTCAACCACAAGGCCAACGGCAAGCCCGACCAGGGCGGCATCAAGACCTTCACGCTAAAGGAAACGCCGGCGCATGTCGTCGAGACGGCAGTGAAGGCGGCGCGCTGCATCGGTGACGGGCTCTATGGAGTCGATCTCAAGGAGACCAAGGACGGCGTCTTCGTCATAGAGGTCAACGACAATCCCAACCTCGACCATGGCTGGGAGGATTCCGGCGAGAAGGACGAGGTCTGGGTGCGGCTGACGCAGTGGTTCCTGGAGCGGCTGGACCGGCCGGGGCGGTAATTTGATCGGGGGTAGAACATGCAGTTCATCGTCATCGAGGATTTCACCGGCTGCGATCGCAAGGAGATCTACCGCCGCTTTCGCGACCGCGGCCGCCTGAAACCTGACGAGCTTCTCGTGCACCACAGTTGGATCGCGGCGGACATGAGCCGCTGCTTCCTGCTGGTGGAGACCGATGACGTCACACTGCTGCAGCGTTGGGTCATCGAATGGGCGGATCTGGTGGAGTTCGAGATCATCCCCGTGGCGACAAACAAGGACATGGCTGAGGCATTGAGCGGGCACCTCTGATCATCGCCGCACACTACGTCAACGCAGTGCCGGCGAGCCGACTGCGCGCCGACACTCGTCGATCAGCCACAGGCGAAACGCCGCCACGACATCGCGCCTGGCGCTGCGCTCCGGGATCGTCAGGCAATAGGGCTGGCGCAGCTCCAGTGCCTGGGCGAGGGGCCTGACAAGTCGGCCGTCTGCCAGCGCCGCGGCACAGTAGATCCCTTGCGCCAGCGCCACGCCCAATCCCGAAATGGCAAGGTCGAGTGCCGCGCGCGATGAGTTGGCCGAGAGGCCCCGCTGCGCTGCCCGGCCGGGCTCGATGCCGGCCGCCTCGAACCAGTTGTGCCAGGACGGAAAGGACGCACCAGTCGGTCCCCAGCCCGTGTGGATAAGCGGCAGGCTGGCCAGGCCCTCGGGTTTGATTGTGTCCGCCAGCCCGGGGGCACACACGGGATAGACTGCGTCCTGGACGATGTCCTCGGTCGGGTGCTCGCGATAATGCGGCCCATAGGAGAGCCTGATGTCGATCAGTTCACGGTCGAACGGCACCGGGTCGTCGTCGCCTCTGAGCGATATGTCGACGACGCCATGGCTTGAGGCAAAACCAGCGAGACGCTGCGAAAGCCAACCCATGGCCATGGATGGCGGCACCGACACCACAAGGCGTGGGCGGAACGTATCGCCGCCCAGCTGGCGCGCGACGCTGCCGATCTCCTGGAAGGCCATGGTCAGCCTGGGCAGCATCTCGACGCCGGCCTCGGTGAGGACGACGCGCCGGTTGACGCGGTGGAACAGCTTGCGGCCCATCTGCTCCTCGACCGTGCGGATGAGCTGACTGACGGCAGCGGCCGACACCGAAAGCTCTTCCGCCGCCGCGGCAAAGCTGCCTATACGGGCCGCAGCCTCGAAAGCTTGAAGCCCTTTGAGAGAGGGAGGTACGGCCATAATCACCGAATAGATAAGTTCAGCTTATCTAGATTGCAGAAATCGTCGTTTTTGGAAAGGTTGTTCATTGGCTACAGTGGGTTCATCAAACTCCAGTCTGGATCGAAGCACGTGGATCATCGTGACGTAATTTCATCGCTGACGCAGGAGGAGCGCAATCGGCTGACCGCCAAGTCTGATGTTGCGGGCCTCGTTCAGCTTGCTGCTCATTGGGGCGCGATCGTGGTCGTCGGATCGCTGATCGCCGTCAAGGTGCCGTTCTGGCCACTGCTGATGCTGCCGCAAGGTTTCCTCATCGTCTTCCTGTTCACGCTGCTGCACGAAACGGTCCATCGCACGGCCTTTGAGTCGCAATGGCTGAACGATGCCATGGCGCGGGTGTGCAGCCTGGCGATCGCGCTGCCGGCGGACTGGTTTCGCTATTTCCATTTCGCCCACCATCGATACACGCAGGACCCGCAGAACGACCCGGAACTGGCCTTTCCCAAACCGGAGACATGGCGGCAATATCTTGTCCACATATCCGGCATTCCATTGTGGTGGGGCCACCTCAAGACGCTTTATGCCAACGCGATGGACCGCGGCCGGGAAAGCTACGTTCCACCCAAGGGCTATGACAAGGTGCGCATCGAGGCGCGTGCCATGATTGCCTTCTATGCCGTGGTCATTCTGCTGGCCGTCTATTTCCAGCTCTCGGTGCTTCTCTATGTCTGGATCCTGCCCGCGCTGTTGGGACAGCCGTTTCTGCGCCTCTATCTCTTGGCCGAGCACGGCCGTTGTCCGTTCGTCGCCAACATGCTGGAGAACACCCGGACCACGCTGACCAACTGGCTGGTCCGCAAGCTGGCGTGGAACATGCCGTTCCATGCCGAGCATCATGCCTATCCCGGCGTGCCGTTTCATCAACTGCCGCAGTTTCATGCACTGATCGGGCGGCATCTCAAGGTGGTCGAGCCCGGCTATGTCAGCTTCCACGGCAAATACATCGACACGCTGCGTTGACGATGGCCGGCCTCAGCCGGTCTGGCTGTGGAGCGCTCGGGATTTCAACAGACGCTGGATCTCGGCGGCCGTTGACGGCACGCCGATCAGATAGCCCTGCGCCTCGGTACAGCCATTGCCGCGCAGGATGTCGAGTTGCACCTCGGTCTCGACCCCCTCGGCGGTGACAGTGATGCCAAGCTCGGCGCCCAGCCCGATGACGGTGCGAACGATCGCCGCGGCGTCACGATTGCCCAGGTCGTGGATGAACGAACGATCGATCTTGATCTTGTCGACGGGAAAACGCCTGAGGTAGCCGAGCGAGGAATAGCCGGTGCCGAAATCGTCCAGCGCGATGCGGACGCCGAGTTCGCGCAACTGCCGCAGCGTCCTTAGCACCGCCTCGCTTTCGTCCATCAGCACGGTTTCGGTTATCTCCAGTTCCAACCGATCGGCTGGCACGCCGGAGAAAGCCAGCGCCGAGATGACGCTGCGGGCGAAGCTGCCGCTTTTAAGTTGCACGGCCGAGACATTGACCGCGACGCGCAGGCCGGCGGGCCAGTCGGCCGCCGCCGTGCAAGCTTTCCTCAGCGCCCATTCGCCAAGCGGCACGATCAATCCAGTGTCTTCGGCGACCGGAATGAAGCTGTCCGGCGCCACCGTGCCGCGTGTCGGCGAATGCCAGCGCATCAAGGCTTCCGCGCCGACGATCTCCCCGGATGCGATGTTCATGATGGGCTGGAAGTCGAGGTCGAATTCCTGGCGCGGCAGCGCGGTCTCGAGGTCGATCTCCAGCGCACGCCGTGCCTGTACCATAGCGTCCATTCCGGGTTCGAAGAATCGATACTGATTGCGCCCTTCGCTCTTCGCCCGGTAAAGCGCTGTATCGGCGTTCCTCAGCAGCGTGTCGGCATCTCCACCGTCGTCGGGGAAAACCGCTATGCCCAGGCTGATGCCGATATGCATCTCGCGGCTCTTGTCGCGGAACGGTTTTCCTATTGTCTCGATGATGCGCTTCGCGAGTTTTTCAGCATTGGCAATGCCCTTGAAATTGAACTGGATGATGACGAATTCGTCACCGCCGAAGCGGGCAACGACGTCGTTTTCATTATGAAGGCAGCGCTGCAGCCGCTCGGCCACGCTCTTCAGCAGCCAGTCGCCGGCCGGATGTCCCCAAGTGTCGTTGACCGCCTTGAAGCGATCGAGATCGAGCGAGAAGATCGCCAGCGGCGTGGCCGCCGTGTCCTCCAGCGCAAGGTCGAGCCGTTCGCGAAACATCGAGCGGTTGGGCAGTCCGGTCAGCATGTCGTGATGCGCAAGATGGGTCATGCGCTCTTCGGTACGGCGGCGCTCCGTAACATCGTCAAAGGTCGCCACCCAACCGCCGCCGTTCATCGGCTGGCGGGTGACCAGAACCGTCCTGCCGTCTGTAAGATGCCGATAGGCCGAATGCATTTTTTTCGCCACCAGGCAGGCCTCGGTCTTGGCGACTTCGCTGTCGACATCGATCTTCGTATAGATGCCGAGTTCCAGCAATCGTTCGAGCGCGTCGCGGTGCGTCGTTCCAAGCGGGAAGTCCGCCGCGGTGACGTTGTAGAGTTCTAGGAAACGCCCGTTGCGCACGATCATCTTGCCGTCGGCGTCATACATCAGCAGGCCTTGCGACATATTGGCGAGCGCTGCGTCGAAGCGGCGGTGCTGCTCTTTGAGGTCCTCTTGCGCGCGGCGCTGCTCAGTGATGTCCTCATAGATCGAGACCCAGCCGCCCAGAGCCAGAGGGCGGTGCGAGATGCTGACGATGCGGCCGTCCGACAGTGTTTCTTCGTAGGTCGAGGGCTTTGCCTGATCGATATAGGGTTTGCGGATGGCGTAGAGTTCGTCGGCGGTTTGCGAGGCGATGCCGATATCGGCGCTGTGGCGCAGAATGTCGAGGAACCGGATGCCGGGCCTTATCACGCTGGCTTCGAGGCAAAAGATGTTCAGGTAGTTGCCGTTGCAGATGATCATCCGCTCGTCGGCGTCGAACATGCACAGGCCGTGCGACATGTTCTCGACCGCAGCCGAAAAGCGTTGGTTCTGCTCGCGCAGTTCGTCTTCCATGTGGCGGGAGTGGTCCATGCCTTCGGCCTCCCGTTTCGGGATGGTCGGACCATCCTTGGCATCAGCGACGGGCATGAGCGCGCCTGCGGACCGTGATCGAACGCGCTATTGTGGCCGCCGCCGGTTAATTTAGCGTTTTTAGCCGATTGCGGTCGCCGAAACCTGGTGCCGCGACGTCTCGATCGCGGAAAACCGCTTCAGGAACGCATTTTGCGCCCAGGTCACCGAGCGTGGCGTGAAATCGAAGCGGTCGGCATTGAAGCCGCGCGGCCGGCCGAAGAACTCGGTCGCCTCGGCGGTCGAAAAGCCGGCGAGCAGCGTTGCCTCGAAATAGGCGGCGATCTGGTCGGCGCGCTTGATCTCCTTGCGCAGCGCAGCACCCGGTTCCGGCAGCGAGAAGCGCAGATGGATGGCGCGCTGCAGCCGCAACTCACAATCCTTGTAGCTGCCGCCCATTACCGATTTGAACGGTGAGATCATGTCGCCGATGACATATTCGGGGGCGTCGTGCAGAAGAGCCGCCAGCCGGGCGTCGGCCGAAGCCTCGGGTACCAGGTCGCGGAACAGCGCTTCGACCAGCAGCGAGTGCTGGGCGACCGAAAAGGCATGCTCACCGCTGGTCTGGCCGTTCCAGCGGGCAACGCGGGCGAGCCCGTGCGCAATGTCTGAAATCTCGATGTCGAGCGGCGAGGGGTCGAGCAGGTCGAGCCGGCGGCCCGACAGCATGCGCTGCCAGGCGCGTGCCGGTGCGCCGACGCGGTCGGCCGCCATCAGACCCCCTCCGCGCTGGCGGCTTCCTGCGGGAAGGTGAATTTTGCCCAACCGGGAATGGCCAGCGTAACTGGAACGTCCGCCGCCATGATCGGCAGATCGGCGTCGAGCGCCGCCTTGATCCGGTCGATACGGACAATCGCCAGACCAGCCGTGCCGGCAGTCGAGCCAAGCGTGCCAACCGGCCTGCCTTCGACGGTCAGCTCAGAGCCGGGCGCGGGCAGGGGCCGGTCGGCTGACACAATCAGCACGCGCCGCCTGGCGGTGCCGCGATGCTGCATGCGCGAGACGACCTCCTGGCCGACATAGCAGCCCTTCTTGAAGCCGACGCCACCGGTTTCGTCCAGCAGCACGTCGTGGGGGAAGGCGTCTCCGAGTTGGTAGTCGCTGCCGCTTTCGGCAATGCCGCCGGCAATGCGGAAGGCTTGCCACGCGGCAAGATCGCTGCGCTCATCTGTTTCGCCATAGGAACGCGTGACGGCACCCTTCGGAAAGCGTGTGTCGGCGGCTGCCGTTGAATCAGATTGTGAGGGTGTTGATTCATGTCCCCATGCGACGGTGACAAATGCCTGATCGGATTTTGCAATCTCGACCTTGGCGCGCAGTTTGTAGAGCGTCAGCCGGCGTATGAAATCGTCCGCTATGTCGGCACGGCATTCGAGCCGGAATGCATTCTCGCCGGTGCGCGAGATCAGGAAATCGAACAGGATCTTGCCTTGCGGCGTCAGCAGCGCACCGGGCTTGGCTTCGCCGGGAGCCAGAATGTCGAGATCGGTGGTCACGATGTTTTGCAAAAAATGCTCGGCATCCGGACCTGATACGGAAATGAGGGCGCGGTCTTTGAGCTGGGCAAAGGGCATGGGCGGAAAAGCAACCTGATCTTGCAAAATGGTCGGCCTTTACGTAAGCCGCTGGCACTCCCCCCGCAAGAGAGCATGGCCATGATCTACGACCTCATCCTGACAGGCGGCACAGTGGTCAACCATGACGGCGAAGGGGCTCGCGACATCGGCGTGAAGGACGGGCGCATCGCTGCCATCGGCGGTCTCCCCCCGGCCTCGGCCGGCGAGACGATCGACTGCCGCGGCCTGCATATCCTGCCGGGTGTCATCGACAGCCAGGTGCACTTTCGCGAGCCGGGACTGGAGCACAAGGAAGATTTGGAAACGGGGTCGCGCGCGGCCGTGCTTGGCGGCGTCACCGCCGTGTTCGAGATGCCCAACACCAATCCTTTGACCACCAGCGAGGCAGCGCTTGCCGACAAGGTCCGGCGCGGCACGGATCGCATGCATTGCGATTTCGCCTTCTGGGTCGGCGGTACCCGCGAAAACGCCGGGGATGTCGGCGAGCTTGAGCGGCTGCCGGGCGCTGCCGGGATCAAGGTTTTCATGGGCTCGTCCACTGGCGACCTGCTGGTCGAGGATGACGAGGGCGTGGCGTCGATCCTGAGAAACACGCGCCGGCGCGCCGCCTTTCATTCGGAAGACGAATTCCGGCTGCGCGAGCGTCTTGGCGAGCGCATCGAGGGCGACCCGGCATCGCACCCTGTCTGGCGCGACGAGATCGCCGCCTTACGCTGTACCGAACGGCTTGTACGCATCGCGCGCAGCGTTCGCGCCCGCATTCATGTCCTGCACATCTCGACGGCCGAGGAGATTGTGTTTCTCGAACAACACAAGGATGTCGCGACCTGCGAGGCAACGCCGCATCATTTGACGCTAAGCGCCGACGACTACGCACGCCTTGGCACGCTGATCCAGATGAACCCGCCGGTGCGCGCCGCCCGCCATCGCGACGGCGTCTGGCACGGCATTGCCCAAGGCGTCGTCGACGTGCTCGGCTCCGACCATGCGCCGCACACGCTGGCCGAGAAGGCCAAGCCGTATCCGGCCTCACCGTCGGGAATGACCGGCGTGCAGACGCTGGTGCCGATCATGCTCGACCACGTCAATGCCGGCCGGCTGACCTTGCAGCGCTTTGTCGACCTGTCCAGTCATGGCCCGCAGCGGATCTTCGGCATGGCCAGGAAAGGCCGCATCGCCGCCGGCTATGACGCCGACTTCACCATCGTAGACATGATGCGGCGCGAGATGATCACCAATGCGCAGGCCGGCTCGAAAGCCGGCTGGACGCCTTATGATGGCAGGGAAGTGACGGGTTGGCCAGTCGGCACCGTCATTCGAGGCCGACGTGTCATGTGGGAGGGCGAAATCGTCACGCCAGGCCAAGGCAAAGCGGTGGAGTTTTCCGAGGCATTGCCCGTCTAGGCTCCCGGATCTCTGCAAGGGCAGAGGCAGAAAGCTCAATCCCCGGCGACGAAGAACGACCACTGTCCGGCAGGCGTGATGCCGACACGGTAGAAGATATAGGCGCCGAACTGCTTCATATCATTGAAATCGCCGGCGGTGACGATCTTGAAGAGCTCGACCCGCTGCTTGGCGTCCAGCTTGTCCAGCGGCAGGGCGAAGAAATACGGCCACACATAGAGTTCTTGTGGCGTGCCGGCATCGAGGTGGACGTAGCCGGCATTAAGCACCTCCTCCAGGATGGCCAGAATCTCCTGGCCGTCTGGGTCTCCGGAGAGACCCTTGAGGAAGGCGATGGCGTCGCCGTCTATGTCGGTCAGCGATATCTGTGTCATGCTGTCGCCCTTGCCGATCAGGGGCCGCAGCTTTTCGATGTCGCCGCCCTTGCAGGCCTCGACGATCAGATCGTGCATGCGTCGCACCGGTTCCGGCAGCTTGCCGAGATCATAGACAACCTCGGGCACCGGCGTGTCCGGATCGACGCGCGGTCTGGTCACGCCGCCATCCGCCGGACTGTCCGGCTCGGCTTCGGCAGGAGCAGCCGGCTGGCTGGCCGGAGGCGGCGTTCCGACCGGGTTGGGCATTGGCACGGCGCTTCCGGGAAGCGACATGTCATCGTCCGCCGACGGCGTGACTGTTGGGGGGAGTTCTTCGCGCTTGATCTCGCTCAGCGCATAGGCGGGGCTGCTTGCGAGACACACAACCAAGGGAATCGCAGCACAGCAAGCGGCGAAGCAGATGTAAAGGACCAAGCCGCGCGGCTTGCCTGACATCGAAAAATTCACTGCCCGCTTCTCCTTGATTCCGGGCATTGTGCCCGAGCGGCCTATCGTCAAAGAACCGGACGTCGGTTCAGTGCCGCAGCCGTTCAGGTTCGAAGGCGCCAGCAATCACCTTTTCACGCATGCGGTCGAGCAGGGCAAGGGCCGAGGTCTCGCCATTGGCACGCAACATCTCGCCGAAGGCGGTTTCGAGCGCTGCTTCGGCAATGATCTCGGGCTCTATGCCGGCGGAGAGACCTTCCGCCCAGGCCTCGCTGTGGCTTTCCACGGCGGTCAGGCGTTTTTCTTCCCTGACCAGCGCGTCGATGTCGTTGACACCATGTTCCATAAGCGAATGTCCACCCTTTCAAGCTGCGATCCATCGATGTGGATCAGGCCTGATCTGTTCATTTCACACGCAGGGACAATTAAGTATTTGTAAATACGACATTTTTTTGATCGTCTTTTACAAAGCCCGATTGCCTTATGCGAAGCTGCGTTCAGCTCGAGTCAAACTTAGCCGATTGGGGCGGCCTGCGGGGCGAAAACCTTCAGTTTGAGTTAATTCCGCTTTCGCGCGGTAAGGTTTCGTTAATACTGTTGCAGAAGTGCAACATGAGGATTGCACCAAGATATCGCCTGGCACAAGCCGATATATCCGCTGTGCCCAGCAATGATCCGGATAGTTGTTGATGAGCGAGTGCCTAGTTGCCGTAACGCGAGGCGATATCGCGAGATAGCGTCTCGCCTTCCTTCATGTAGCGGCTGATGGCTTCGGTCGCCGAGGGCGTGCACCTCGTATAGGTGCCGCCGAAAGAGCGGTAGCCGCGATTGAAGCTGGCGATGAAGCGGGCGCGCCGCTCGGCGTCCGGATTTTCCGAATCGAGCAGTTTTGTCATCTCGACACGCCACTGCTCGCCCTTCTCGCCGCACAGATTGCGCAGGAAATGCAGCGAGCCCAGAACCTCCGCCAGCCGCATCAACCCAGGCTCGAACGGCGACTCGGCGCTGAGCGCGGGCCGTATCGAAACGGTCGTGCTGACGGAAAGACACACGGCGAGGAGCATGGATGGACGGTTCATAAGCCTTCTCTACCCAACGGCGTGGCTCTGCCAAACAGGATAAGTCTTTGTGGCGAAACAATTTGTCGCCTGCAAGGCGGTTTTCAGGGCAGCAGTCCGGCGTTTCTGCCAGGGGCCAACAAGTCTTCTGCGACCGCGAATACCGAGCCTGCTAGCGGCAGCGCCGCCATCTCGATGAGCGTATAGAAGGCCGCCGTCTCTGCATCGTCGCTGGCCACCGCCTCGCCGCCGGCATAGACGGCTCCGAAGACTGTGAGGAGATAGTCAACCGGGTGGCTGTCGTCCCTGCCGTCGATGTGGAATTCCCGAAGCCGGCGATAATCGGTGGCCCGCAAGCCGGTCTCTTCCAACAGTTCGCGAGCGATGGCTTGCTCCAGCGTTTCGTCGGGCTCGACCTTGCCGCCTGGAAAGGCATAGAGCCCCTGCGAGGGTTGCCGCGCCCGCTTGACCAGAAGCACGGTGTCTGCGCGCACGACGGCGACCGAAACTGCCGGAAGTGTCTTGCGCGCTTTGTTCATGGGTTCCCGATCAGGCGTGAAGCTGGTCTGTTGTGGAACCGCCAGCATGCGGAAGCTTTAGCGGTTGCGCAACGGCGGTTCTATCGCCACTTTCAAGCTGAACCATTCGAAGGGCGCCAATCGACCATGTGCGGACGTTTTGCCTTGACCGCGACGCCGGACCAGACTGCCGCCTTGCTAGGTTTGGCTGAACTGGAGGATTTCCCGGCGCGCTACAACATCGCACCAACCCAACCGATCCTGATGGCGGTCGCCGGCCCCCCGCAGGCGCCGGGCTCCAATCTGCCGGACCGGCAGCCGATGCTGGTGCGCTGGGGGCTGATCCCGACCTGGGTGAAGGACACACGCGAGTTTCCGCTGCTGTTCAACGCGCGCTCCGAAGGGGCTGCCGAAAAGGCGTCGTTCAAGGCCGCCATGCGCCATCGCCGCGCCTTGGTGCCGGCGTCCGGCTTTTATGAATGGCGGCAAACCGGCGGCAAGAAAGGCCAGCCTTACTGGATACGCCCAAGGCATGGCGGGCTGGTCGCCTTCGCCGGACTGATCGAGACCTATGCCGAGCCGGGCGGTTCGGAAATGGACACCGGCGCCATCCTGACCATCAACGCCAATGCCGACATCGCGCATATCCACGACCGCATGCCTGTGGTGATCGACCCCAGGGATTTCGCCCGTTGGCTGGATTGCCGCACGCTCGAACCGCGTGATGTCGCCGATCTGTTGCGGCCGGCTCAACTCGATTTCTTCGAGGCCATTCCCGTCTCCGACCTGGTCAACAAGGTCGCCAACACCGGCCCGGAGATTCAGGAGCGGGGCGAGATCGGGCCGGAGCCCGAAAAGGTCAAGCGCCAGAAGCCCGGCGCGGACGACAATCAGATGACGTTGTTCTAGTTGAACTGTTCTTCAGCGGCGTATGTCTGCGCCATTTGCCAGGCGCCCTTGGCGCAGGGCCGCACACCACTTCAGGCGGCGCGGGGCGACACGATCTTCTGTACCGGCTTTTTCTTCTTCGCGGTGTGGAGGAGGGCGGCGACGATCGCGGCCGGGCCGATCGCGCGATAGTGGTTGGCCAGTGCCGGCTGCTTGGCTCGGTTGGCTTCCTGCTTGGTTCGGGGCATGTTTCTCTTCCCAGGTAACATTTTCGTGTCTGCGTTTGATAGCTGATTCTGACCAAATCGTGACGCCTGCTGATCTAGCCGGCGAATGTTTCATGACTGTGCCGACATGTTTAATAAAATGTTTCAGTGCATCATTACCTGTGATCCAGCGACGTTTTTGCCGAGACTTGCGACTTGACGGCAACACAAGCCAAGGCGATAAAGCCGCCCATGAAAACGTCTTTCGCCATCTGTGGCATTTGCATTATTGGCTAGCCTCGTGCTGGTCCGGACGTTTACGCCTCATCTTTCCCCAGATTGGACAAACGCCCCGGCCAGCAGGCTGGAGCCTGATTTGCGTTTCGCGCGGGGCTGGCTTCGTCACATTGAGTTCTGAACCGGGAAGGCACGAATGTCCGACGCATCGCAGGGCCTGCGCCTCTACAACACGCTGACGCGGACGAAAGAGGATTTCGTCCCGATCGATCCGCTGAACGTGCGCATGTATGTCTGCGGCCCGACCGTCTACGACTTTGCCCATATCGGCAATGCCAGGCCGGTGATCGTCTTTGACGTGCTTTTCCGCTTGCTGCGTCACGTTTATGGGCAGGCGCACGTCACCTATGTGCGCAACATCACCGACGTCGACGACAAGATCAACGCGCGCGCTCTGCGCGACTTCGGCGGCGAGATCGCTTCCGGAACACTTTCGCTCAACGAGGCGATCCGGCGGGTGACCGAAAAGACCGCCGACCAGTTCCACAGGGATGTGGCGGTTCTCGGCTGCCTGGAGCCGACGGTCGAGCCGCGCGCCACCGAATTCGTCGAGCCCCGCGCCGACGGCAAAGTCGACATGATCACCTTGATTCAAAGCCTGATCGAACGCGGCCATGCCTATGTTGCCGCGGGCGAAGTCCTGTTCGACACCGCGTCGATGCCGGACTACGGCCAACTGTCGAAGCGCAATCTCGACGAGCAGCAGGCTGGTGCTCGCGTCGCCGTCGACGCGCACAAGAAAAATCCCGGCGATTTTGTCCTGTGGAAGTTGTCGTCGCCGGAGGAGCCTGGCTGGAATTCGCCATGGGGCAGGGGTCGGCCGGGCTGGCACATCGAATGCTCGGCAATGTCGGCCGCCTATCTTGGCGAGGTGTTCGACATCCATGGCGGCGGCCTCGACCTGATTTTCCCGCACCATGAGAACGAGATCGCCCAGTCGCGCTGCGCCCATGGCACGGACGTGATGGCCAACATCTGGATGCACAACGGCTTCCTGCAGGTCGAAGGTCAGAAAATGTCGAAAAGCGTCGGCAATTTCTATTCGATCAACGAACTGCTCGAGACCGAGACGTTTGGCGGCCGCAAATGGCCGGGCGAGGTCCTGCGGCTGGCGATGCTGATGACGCACTATCGCGAACCAATCGACTTTTCCGTGCGCAAGCTGGAAGAGGCCGAGAACACGCTGCGCAAATGGAAGCGGGCGGCCGACCTTGCGCCGGCCGCCGCAGGACTGCTGCCCGTGCAGGTCATCGATGCCTTGTCGGACGATCTCGCAACCTATGCCGCCTTCCAGGTCTTGACGCAGTTGGCTGGCGAGGCAGCGGACGGCAACGATGCGGCTGCTGCGCTGAAGGCGTCGCTGCTGTTCCTCGGCTTCGATGTCGCGTCGGCGACGGTTGATGAAGACCACGTCGCCAAGGCCATCGCCAAGCGTCTCGCATTCATCGCCGCCAAGAACTGGGTCGAGGCTGACCGCATCCGCGACGAATTGCTGGCGCAAGGTATACAGTTGAAGGACGGCAAGGATCCGGTCAACGGCGAGCGAGTGACGACGTGGGAGGTCAAGCGGTGAGGGTGGCGCGAAACACCTTTACAAGTTTGGCGGAGGCGCTGGTGACAGCCGATCTCCCCCCTTGCGGGGGAGATGTCCGGCAGGACAGAGGGGGGTGTGAAGGAACGCCATCGTTTCTGTTTGCCTACCCTCGTTTCGACCGTTTCCTGAGAAGGCAGCGGTCTCCAATTGATAAGCGGGCGGGACAGCACCCCCCTCTGCCCTGCCGGGCATCTCCCCCGCAAGGGGGGAGATCAGCCCTCGTCGCCGATTTCGCTAATCACCGGCGAAGGGGTGTTTGATGGGACACGATCTCGTTCCGCAACGACACCGCCGGAATGCAAAATCCATGCGTCGCGTCATGACCGATGCGGAGTTGAAACTTTGGAATGAGTTGCGTGCTCACTGGCTTATGGGGATGAGCTTTCGACGGCAGGTGCCGATCGGACCTTATATCGTTGACTTTGCTTGCTCGGCCTATCGTCTCATCGTCGAGGTAGACGGCAGCCAGCATGCGGATAGCGAAAATCTACAACAAGACGAGACACGCAGCGCATATTTTAAGAGCAGTGGCTGGACCATCCTGCGCTTCTGGAACGACGACGTCATTCGCGATATCAACAATGTCTGCCAGCACATCGTCATCGAGGCCGGCCTGGCCGCTGCCGAAGTGCTGGCGATCGAACCAGCTAGGGAGGCAATTTCATGATAGACCATCTTGGCATCACCGTTGCCGATTTCGATGCTTCGAAGGCTTTCTATGACAAGGCGATGGCGCCGCTTGGTGCAGCGCTCCTCTACATGGTGCCGCTGGAATACACCGGCGGCGCCAAGGTCGGCGGTTATGGCCGTGACCGGCCGGTGTTCTGGCTGAGTTCGGCCAAGGACAAGCCCAGGGATCACCAGCACGTCGCCTTCACGGCGCGCAGCCGCGCCGAGGTCGATGCCTTCCACGCAGCGGCACTTGCTGCCGGTGGCAAGGACAATGGCGGGCCGGGCCTGCGCCGGCATTATCACCCGAACTACTATGGCGCCTTCGTCTTCGATCCCGACGGCAACAATGTCGAAGCCGTCTGCCATGCGCCGGAGTGAGCCGAGATGAGCCTCGACAACCGGCCGATCTACACCGGCGGCTGCCAGTGCGGCGCGGTGCGCTTTCGCGTTGAAGGCGCGCTCGGCGACGCTTCGGTCTGCCATTGCCGCATGTGCCAGAAGGCGTTCGGCTCGTTCTATGCGCCGCTGGTTTCGGTGCATGGGGCCCGGCTCGACTGGACGCGCGGCGAGCCGAAATACTTCCGTTCCTCCAACCATGTCGATCGCGGCTTTTGCGCCGACTGCGGCACGCCGCTGACCTTCACCGCGCCGGATGGTGTTGGCCTCGCCATCGGCGCGTTCGACAATCCGGCGGAGATCGTGCCGCTGATCCAATGGGGTGTCGAGGCAAAGCTGCCTTATGTCGATACGATCCCGCGATTGCCGGGCGAGGAGACGATGGCCGACGTGTCGTCGGCCTCTTATCTGGCGGATCTCGTCTCCTACCAGCATCCGGACCACGACACCGAACAATGGCCGCCAAAGGAAAGATCATGACCGAGACAGTAAGAACCGGCGGCTGCCAGTGTGGCGCCGTGCGTTTCCGCATTCATGGAGCGCTCGGCCGTCCGTCGATCTGCCATTGCCGGATGTGCCAGAAGCAGTTCGGCTCGTTCTTCGGTGCACTGGTCACGGTGCCCAGGGACGGCGTCGAATGGACCCATGAAGAGCCGAGCTATTTCCAGTCGTCGGTCAATATCGATCGTGGTTTCTGCGCGCGCTGCGGCACGCCGCTGACATATCGGCAGCCCGGCGGACTGGAAATCGCCATCGGTGCCTTCGACGACCGTTCGGATCTGGCACCGCAGATCCAGGTCAACTATGCCGCGCGGCTGCCATGGGTGGAGACGATCTTCGATCAGCCCGTCCACCAGGATCCTGATTATTACAACAGGCAGGAATCCATCATCTCCTTCCAGCACCCAGACCATGAAACAGCGGACTGGCCGACCAAAGGTTTGCAGCTATGAGCAGTCAATTGCGTACGCTTTATCCCGAGATCGAGGCCTTCGAGTCCGGCATGCTCGATGTCGGCGACGGCCATCAGGTCTACTGGGAGCGTTCCGGCACCAAAGGCGCCAAGCCGGCGGTGTTCCTGCATGGCGGACCGGGCGGCACCATTTCACCAAAACACCGGCGGCTGTTCGAGCCGAAGCTTTACGATGTCATTCTGTTCGACCAGCGCGGCTGCGGAAAATCGACGCCCAACGCCTCGCTCGAAGCCAATACGACCTGGCACCTGGTCGCCGACATCGAACGCCTGCGCGAAATGGCCGGCTTCGACAAATGGCTGGTGTTCGGCGGCTCCTGGGGGTCGACGCTGGCGCTCGCCTATGCCGAAACGCACCCCGAACGCGTCAGTGAGTTGGTGGTACGCGGCATCTACACGCTGACACGTGCGGAACTCGAATGGTACTATCAGTTCGGCGTCTCGGAAATGTTCCCGGACAAATGGGAGCGCTTTCTGGCGCCGATCCCGGAGGCCGAGCGCGGCGACATGATGGCTGCCTACCGCAAGCGGCTGGTCGGCACGGATCGCAAGGCGCAGATCGAAGCCGCCCGCGCCTGGAGCCTGTGGGAGGGCGAAACGATCACGCTGTTGCCGGAGCCGGAAACCAGTGGACCGTTCGGGCAGGACGACTATGCCGTCGCCTTCGCCCGCATCGAAAACCACTATTTCGTCCATGCCGGTTGGCTGGAAGAAGGACAATTGCTGCGCGATGCGCACAAGCTTGCCGATATTCCCGGCACCATCGTCCACGGCCGCTACGACATGCCGTGCCCGGCGCGCTATGCCTGGTCGCTGCACAAGGCGTGGCCGAAGGCGGATTTCCATCTGATCGAGGGCGCCGGTCATGCTTATTCGGAGCCGGGGATTTTGGATCAACTGATCCGGGCGACGGATCGGTTTGCAGGGAAGATATAGTCGATGCACGGCGATCCTTCACACCCCCCTCTGTCCTACCGGACATCTCCCCCGCAAGGGGGGAGATTGGATGTCGCCTTCGCTTTCGCCAATCGCCGACATTGCAGGACCAGCGCTGTCGTTAAAGCTGCCGATCTCCCCCTTTGCGGGGGAGATGGCCGGCAGGCCAGAGGGGGGTGCTCAAGCACCTTGCTGTCATGAAAAAGGAAAGACTGTTCCTCTTCGACACAACCCTGCGCGATGGCCAGCAGACGCCGGGCATAGACTTTTCCGTCGAGGACAAGATCGCTATCGCGAAACTGCTCGACGCTTTCGGCCTCGATTATGTCGAAGGTGGCTATCCCGGCGCCAACCCGACCGACACAGCCTTCTTCCAGGAGAAACGTACGTCGCGCGCCAAATTCGTCGCCTTCGGCATGACCAAACGGGCTGGGGTGTCAGCTTCCAACGATCCCGGCCTTGCGTCACTCGTGCAATCCAAGTCGGATGCCATCTGCTTCGTCGCCAAGAGTTGGGACTACCATGTCCGTGTCGCGCTCGGCTGCACCAATGAGGAGAACCTCGACGCCATCAAGGCCTCCGTCGAGGCGGCGATCGCCGCCGGCAAGGAGGCGTTGGTCGATTGCGAGCATTTTTTCGACGGCTTCAAGGCCAATCCCGATTATGCGCTGGCCTGCGCCAGGACCGCCTGTGATGCCGGCGCGCGCTGGGTGGTGCTGTGCGACACCAATGGTGGCACGCAACCCTCGGAAGTCCGCGCCATCGTCGAGAAGGTTATTTCATCAGGTATTTCAGGCGATCATCTCGGCATCCATGCTCATGACGACACCGGCCAGGCAGTGGCGAATTCCCTCGCCGCTGTCGAAGCCGGCGTGCGCCAGATCCAGGGCACGCTCAACGGCATCGGCGAGCGCTGCGGCAACGCCAATTTGATCTCGATCGTGCCGACGCTGGCGTTGAAACCGGCCTTCGCCGATCGTTTCGAGACGGGCATTTCGGCTGAGGCGCTGACCGGCATTTCGCGCCTGTCCCGCGCCTTCGACGAACTCCTGAACCGCGCCCCGGAAGCGCAAGCGCCCTATGTCGGGGCCTCTGCTTTCGCCACCAAGGCGGGCATCCATGCCTCCGCGCTGGCCAAGGAGCCGGCGACCTATGAGCATGTGCCCCCGGAAACGGTCGGCAACCGCCGCCGCGTCATGGTTTCGGACCAGGGCGGCAAGGCCAATTTCCTCGCCGAGTTGAGGCGGCGCGGCATCGACGTGCCGAAAGACGATCACCGGCTCGACGCGCTGATATCAGTGGTCAAGGAGCGCGAGGCCGAGGGCTATGCCTATGAGGGCGCCGATGCCAGCTTCGAGCTCCTGGCACGCAAGATGCTGCACGGCCTGCCGGAGTTCTTCAACGTCACCTCGTTCCGCTGCATGGTCGAGCGCCGCTTCGACGCCAACGGCCAATTGAAAACGGTCTCCGAAGCGATCGTCAAGGTGGTGGTCGACGGCGAGGAGAAGATGTCGGTGGCCGAGGGGCATGGCCCGGTCAACGCACTCGACATCGCGCTGCGCAAGGACCTTGGCAAGTTCCAGAGCGAGATCGCCGACATGGAACTGGCCGACTTCAAGGTGCGTATCCTCAATGGCGGCACCGAGGCGATCACCCGCGTTCTGATCGAATCGCATGACGGCACCGGCGCGCGCTGGTGGACGGTCGGCGTTTCCGAAAACATCATCGACGCCTCGTTCCAAGCGCTGATGGATTCCATCGTCTACAAGCTGATGAAGAACCGCGAGATGGCCGGACTGGTGGCCGCCGAATAGGGTTGAACCATCAGCGAAAGTCCATTGATCCATCAGAACTTTGCGATGGTCTTGCCAAGGTGGCTGGGCCATAGCGTTGGCCCATGGCCACTGAAACAATCACCCTGGATGCGGATTCCAAGGCCCGTCGCGGCTTCCTGCTGGCACTGGGGGCCTATCTGCTATGGGGGCTGCTGCCTTTTTACATGAAGGCGGTCGCTCATCTGCCGCTCGCCGAAGTCATTGCCCATCGCATCGTCTGGTCGGTGCCGATCGCCGCCGCCGTCCTGATCTGGGCCGGCCGCACGGCGGATTTCAAGGCGGCACTGCGTTCGCCGCGCACCATCGCCATGGCCGCGCTGACGGCTGCGCTGATTTCGGTCAACTGGGGCATCTATGTCTGGGCGATTGCCGTCGACCGCACTGTCGAGACCGCGCTCGGCTACTACATCAATCCACTGGTCAGCGTCGTTGTCGGCGCGCTGCTGCTTGCCGAGCGCCTCGACCGGCTGCAGATCGCGGCGGTGGTGCTGGCGGCCGTCGCGGTCGCGGTGCTGACCATCGAGGGCGGCAAGCTGCCCTGGGTGTCGCTGGCGTTGGCTTTTTCCTTCGCCGCCTACGGCTTCTTCCGCAAGACGCTGCCGATCGGACCGAGCCAGGGATTTTTGCTCGAAGTGCTTCTGCTGTCGGTGCCGGCACTTGGCTACATCGTTTATCTCATCGCGACCGGGCAGGACCACATCGTATCCAGCAGCGGTGCCGATAGGGCGCTGCTGATCGGCTGCGGTCCAGTCACGTCGATACCGCTGCTGCTGTTCGCCTTCGGCGCCAAGCTGCTGCGCCTGTCAACCATCGGCATCATGCAATATATCGCGCCGACCATGGTGTTCCTGATCGCCGTTCTGATCTTCGACGAGCCTTTCGGCACCACCCAGGCGATTGCGTTCGCGCTGATCTGGGCGGCCTTGGCGGTCTATTCCTGGTCGATGTTGACGACAGCGCGCCGCGCCGCGCCGCAGCCCGCACGGTAAGGAGTTTCGATGTACCTGCTGCATATCGCCAACAAGAACTATTCCTCATGGTCGCTGCGGCCCTGGGTGTTGATGCGCGCGCTGGATATCCCATTCGAGGAGCGGCTGACGCCATTCCCGACCGCATCGAGCTGGGAACTCTACCGGTCGTTTTCGCCCAGCGGCCGGGTGCCGTGCCTGATCGAGGACGGCTGGGCGGTCTGGGATTCGCTGGCCATCGTCGAATATCTGGCCGAACGCCACCATGGCGTGTGGCCCGTCGAAGCCAAGGCGCGCGCCTGGGCACGCTCGGCCGCCGCCGAGATGCATTCGAGCTTCACCGCATTGCGCGGGGCATGCCCGATGAGTTGCGGCGTGCGGGTAAAGCCGTTCCCGATGTCCGATGGGCTGAAGCAGGACCTTTTCCGCCTCGGTGACCTCTGGAATGATGGTCTTGCCCGTTTCGGCGGGCCGTTTCTGGCCGGCGCTCATTTCACCGCCGTCGACGCTTTCTTTGCTCCGGTGGCGTTCCGCGCCCAGTCCTATGGGCTCCCCTTCGAGGGTGCGGCTGCGGCTTATCCGGCGCAATTGCTTGCTCTACCGGCGATGCGCGAATGGTATGCGGCTGGCCTTGCCGAAATCTGGCGCGAGTCCGATCACGAAGCGGAAGTGGCCGCCGCCGGCACAGTCATCGAGGATCTTCGCGCCACGGCGTGATAGCCGCCGGCGGGTGCTACATCTGTCCGAGCCGCCTGACAAAGAGATAGGTCGCTCCCGCGATTACCATCGCTACCGCCGTCACCACCCAGAAGCCCATTGGCGTGTCGACCAGCGGCAGGCCGCCGACATTCATGCCGAACAGGCCGGAGATGATGGTCATCGGCAACAGCACCGCCGTCATCACCGACAGTACGTACAGCAGCCGGTTCGACTGCGTTGTCAGCTTGGCCATCAGCTCGTCTTGCAAAAGCCGGGCGCGGGCCTGCAACTGCTCGCCGTCATAGTGCAGCGTCTGCGCACGATGCGACAGCCGCGCCGCCATGTCGTTGATGGAATCCGGCAGGTCGTTGCGGTGCGAATGGTCGAGATGGCGAAACAGATTGGTCAGCGTCGCCATCTGCCGGTGGATCACCACCAGGTGCCGGCGCGCGTCGACCAGCGCCTGCCGCTCATTGTGCCATGCGTCGCAGGCGATGCGATCCTCGATGCCGTCGAGACTGTCGCCAAGTGCCGCAAGTTCGGCCACCATGCCGTCGAACGACTGGCCGACGACCGCCTCGATCAGCGCGGCCGGCGAGCGGAATTTGCGCGATCCGTTCTCGATCGCCTTGCGGATGTTATCGACAGACTGCAGCGGCTGCTTGCGGGCGCCGACCAGCATGGTGTCGTTGAGGGCGAAGCGGAAATGGCCAAGTCCGCCCGTTTCCGCCGAATAGTCATGGCGCAGATCCGGCAGGTCGCCATAGAGCCAGTCGTCCTCGAGGTCGATGTGGCAGCCATGGCTGGCGGACAGGAAAGCTTCACGCACCGGTGCCGGCAAAGCCTGATCGGTGCCGATCTCATGGCGAGCGCGCATGTCGGAAAGCTGGTAGCTGCGCCATGTCCAGTGCGCGGCGGCGGCGTCCCTGGTTCGCACGCCCTCAGCGGTGAAGTGATAGATGAAGAACAATCCGTGCTCGTCGGGCAGGTAGGGCGACAGGTCGGTGCCTTCCGGGGCGACAGTGATATCCATGGGGGCGGTGCCAGATGCATGTTCCGAAGATGGCACCGCACGGCGGCTGCCTGGCCTTGATTTCTAGCACGAGCGAACCCGGTTCCGTGTGACGGTTTCTTGACAGCCGATCACGGTCTGTCGATCACCTACGTCAATCCGGTGGTGACGGCCTTCGCCACCCCCGGATTGTGTCCCTGTCAGTGCTTCGGGCCGAAGCCGGGGTAGGGCTTTAGGGATACGATTGCGGCAATGTCCATCATGCCGGCCTTGACCAACGGCAAGGTGGCGAGGTGGGCGCGAACCTCTGCATCATCGGCTGCCTCGAACATCATGCCGCTGCCCGGGATGTCGCCTCGGTTCCACATCTGGCGTACCGCGCCTTCGGCATAGAGCGTGCGCCGCTGTTCGGCTTCGCCGGGTAGAAGCGGAGCGAAATCGGCATCGGCAAATTTTTCGGTGTTGCGGGTGAGAAGGGCAAAGAACTGCATGGCGGTCTCCTTTGGTTGGAATGGCCGAATTATCGCTCCCGCCGGTCAGACTGTCCAAGACTGGTTAGGCTAAAGTTGAGACCTGGGGGGACTGGAGCCCGGAGAAAAATGTTCGATCTGCGTCAGCTCCGCTATTTCGTCACCGTCGCCGAAACCGGCAATGTCGGGCGCGCCGCCGAAATGCTGCATATTTCTCAGTCGCCACTCAGCCGGCAGATCATCCAGCTCGAGGAGCAACTCGGCGTCGCTTTGTTCGAACGGGCAAAGCAGCGGGTCCACCTCAACGCCGAGGGCCGCGCCTTCCTCGTCGAAGCCCGCGCGCTGCTGTCCAATGCGCGACGTTTGGAGCAGTTCGGCCGCAACCTGGCCAGCGGCGCCGTCGGCCGGCTCGCCATCGGCTATGTCGAAGGCGCCGTTCATGCCGGGCTTGTCGCTGGGATGCTGCGCCAGTTCCGTCGCGACCGGCCGGATTTCCACCTGCAGCTGAGAAGCCTGCGTTCGGCGGCGCAGTTGGAAGGGCTACGGCAGCGGTCGCTGGATCTGGGCTTTGTCTACTCGCCGCCAGCCGATGATGACCCGGATGTCGCCGCGATAGCGCTGCGGCATGAGCCGCTGGTGCTGGCGATCCCCGAAGATGATCCGCTTGCTGAAGTGCCAGAGATTGGGCCCGACCACCTTGACGGTCGCACCTGGATCACCGTCGTGCGCCAGCCGGACGACACCAATCGCGGCCAGTTCCTTGCCGCCTGCGCCAAGGCCGGCTTTCTGCCCGACATCGCCTATGAGACGGCGGACCCGCTGACCTCGCTCGGCCTTGTCAGCGCCGGTCTCGGCCTTGCGACGGTGCAAGCCAGCCTGCGTGTCGCTGCGCCGCCGCGGATCGTATTTCGCGACCTGCCGTGGTTCGACCGCACGGTCTCCATCTATCTCGCCTGGCGGCGTCATGACCGACGGGCGGTGATTGCCGATTTGCGGCAGGCAGCTGAGGAATAGGGGAATAGGGGAATAGGGGAATAGGGGAATAGGGGAATAGGGGGCGCCGTTCCCAGGCACTTCACATATTCCCCTACTGCCTTACTCCCGTATTCCCCTACATCTTGTCTATCACCGACTGCACGCCCTCGGTCGGGGCGTCTACGGAGGATCCAGCCACCATGATGGCGGCGACGATCGCTTCGGGGTCGTCGACAACCAGCGGCTTGACCCGTTGCGCGGTGTGGATGAAGCCCTCAGCGGCCATGTGATCGAGCAGCGTCAGCATCGGATCCCAGAATCCTCCGACATTGCCGAAGACGATCGGTTTGCGATGATGGCCAAGCTGCGCCCAGGTCATCACCTCGACGATCTCCTCGACCGTGCCGATGCCCCCCGGCAGCGCCACAAAGGCGTCGGATTTCTCGAACATCTTGTGTTTGCGCTCGTGCATGTTGTCGGTGATCAGCAACTCGTCGAGCCGGTCAAGCGCGGTTTCGGTTGCCTCCCTGTTGATCAGGAAGCGCGGAATGATGCCCGTCACCTTGCCGCCGGCGCGCAAAGCGCCTTCGGCGACAGCGCCCATGATGCCTTTGGTGCCGCCGCCATAGACCAGCCGCATTCCTGCTTTGGCAATCGAGCGTCCGAGCAGGTTTCCGGCCTTGATATAGATTTCATCACGGCCCGGAGACGAGCCGCAATAGACGCAGACGGATCGAATCGTGTTCATGCCGATGATTGGTGATTGGGTCTGAAAGCGTGGTCAAGCCCCAAGGGTCAACAAGCCCGGGCTTTTTCTTGTCGGCCCGTTTTTCTTGTCGGCATTGGCAAAACAAGCTAGACCGGCGTTAGGTGGCTAAGGGGTAGGGAAATATGGCAATTAATCCACTGAAGGCGTTCCTGTTCGCGGCGGGTGGGACCGTTGCTGCCGCGGGAACCGCCTATGTATCGGGCGCACTCGACCCGTATCTCAATCCCACGCCGCCGGCGCAAGTGGCGGCGCAGACGTCGCCCGCAGCGCCAAAATCGGCCGATCCCGGCACCGAAGCGCGGCTGCCCGCCGCGGAGGTCCCCGCGGCTCCCGCCGCGGTGCCCCAGGCAACGGCACCGGCCGCGGCGGCGCCGGCTGCGGCCGGTCCCGTCGCACCGTCCTTTGACGTCGTGCGCGTCGAGGGCAATGGCTCGATCGTCGTTGCCGGCAATGCAGCGCCCAACGCAAAGGTCGAGATCCTCAACGGCACGACCGTGCTTGGCTCGACGGTTGCCGGTCCCGATGGCGCATTTGTCATCGTGCTGGACGATCCGCTGAAGCCCGGCGACTATACAATCGCACTGCGCGCGACCACGGGCGATGTCGTCACCCCTTCGGTGCAGACCGCTGTCGTTTCGGTTCCCAAGGATGCCGCCGGCCAGGTGCTGGCAATGGTCGAGGAGCCGGGCAAACCGGCCGAACTGCTCACCGTTCCGGCGCCCGAAACAAAGCCGGCTGCTCCGGCCGCCGCGCCGGCTGCTCCCGCAGCCGAAGCGCCCGCAACTGCTCCGGCACCAGCCGCCCCGGCACCAGCCGTCGTAGAAGCAGCACCGGCTCCTGCCGTGGTAGAAGCAGCACCGGCTCCTGCAGCGCCGGCGACGCCGCCCGCTGCAGGCGTGACCGAGCCCAAGATCGTCGTCGAGGCGGTCGAGATCGACGGCAGCAAGATCTTTGTCGCCGGTCTCGCCGATGCCGGCCGCAAGGTGCGCGCCTATGCCAACGATATCCTGCTCGGTGATGCGCAAACTTCGACGGACGGTCATTTCCTGGTCGAGGCGACGCGCGACATTCCGGTCGGCAGCTACACAATTCGTGTCGACGGCCTCGATACCGACGGTGTGACAGTTGTGGCCCGCGCAGCCGTGCCGTTCGAGCGCGAGCCCGGCGAAGCGGTCGCCGCCGTGGCACCCTCGGCGCCGAAGCCCGTTCAGCCCAAGCCGGCCGCACCTGCCGCCGCCGAGGCGCCGGCCGCGGCCGGGACGGCCCCGGCCACGACGCCTGCTCCCGCCACCGAGGCTCCGGCCGTTGTGGCGGAGGCGACGCCGCCAAGCGATGTGCCCGAGACCGTGGCGCCCAAGCTCGAACATGCCGACGGCGCCGTCATCATCCGCCGCAACGATACGCTGTGGCGGATCTCGCGGCGCGTCTACGGCCATGGCGTACGCTTCTCGACCATCTACCTCGCCAACCAGGACCAGATCAGTGATCCCGACCGCATCTGGCCGGGGCAGGTGTTCAAGGTCCCGGAAAAGTCGAAGGAAGGCGAGGCAGCCGACCTCAAGACGATGGGCGAGCAGGCAACGACAGCGCCGGCCAAGACCAACTAGATCCAAGGCCGTCCAGGTCGAAATCTACTGGTGTGCTGAGCCGCTCAGGTGCAGTTTGAATCCGATCATGTTCGGATCCCCCAGGTCGGGGCGTAGTTTCATGCTCGGAATCAAATAGTCGCCGCCATTCTGCCGGCGATAGGGGATGGGTTGCGTGGTCGCGAGCGTTCTCATCCTCTCGCGCAGGCGCTCGGCGGTGGGTTCGAAGTCGGCTTCACCGAAGCGGTCGACGCTGTAGACGACGAATGGCGGAAGGACGTCGTAGCCCGGGTAGTAGAGGATCCCGTGGTTGATCGGGAACAGCAGATCATCAATTGGTCCGTTGACGCCGCGAGGGGCATAGTGCTCCTCCCAGCCGCCGGCGGTCACGATCAACATTGCGCGCTTGCCCATCAAGGTTCCCTCGCCGTAGCGGTCGCCCCATCGTTTGTCGCTATGTTCGCCCACGCCGTAAGCGAAGCCGTAGGCAAAGACCCTGTCGACCCAGCCCTTGAGGATCGCCGGCATGGCAAACCACCAGAGCGGAAATTGGAGAATCAGGGCATCCGCCCATAGCAGCTTTGCGATCTCGGCCTTGACGTCCTCTGTCAGCGCGTCGGCCTCGAAAGACTTTTTTGACGCTGCGGCAGGCATCAGCCGCGCGCCCGGCGCCAAAACCGGAAAGTCGGCCCGATCAACCGCTGATTTCCAACCCTGGGCGTAGAGGTCCGTCACCCGCACTTCGTGGCCTTGTGCCTCGAGTTCTCTGATGGCGACGTCGCGGAGCGCGCCGTTGAGCGAGCGGGATTCGGGATGTGCGAAGACAAGTAGGATTTTCATGCGGGGGACTCCGGGGATTGAAAAACTGGTCCCTTAGCTAGGCAATATCGACGCAATCCGCTATATATTCGTAATGCATAAGATTGTGCCGAATAGTGGATAAATCGGACATCACCCTCGAACGCATGCGCACCTTCGTTCGCGTCGCGGAACGGGGCAATCTGTCCTTGGTTGCCGGTGAACTGGGTATCGGACAATCGACGGTCACGCGGCATCTGCAGGAACTCGAAGAGGCAGTGGGTGCGCCTTTGCTCAGCAGGACCACCCGGCGGGTCACGCTGACCGACGAGGGCAGCCGCTACTATGCCAACAGCGTCCAGATCCTGCGCCTTGTCGAGCAGGCCGGCGACGAAGCGCGGGGCGCACGTGGCGCGCCGGCCGGCACCGTCCGGATATCCTGTACTGCCGCTTTCGGGGTCTTGCACACCAGCCGACTCATCTTCGACTTTCAGGACCGATATCCCGACATCGGCGTTGACCTCAGCCTCAGCGATGAGCGTGTCGACCTCGTCAGGGAAGGTGTCGACATCGCGCTTCGGTTGGGGCCGCTCACCGACAGCTCATTGAGGCTGCGGGCCCTCGGCCTGTCACGGCGCCTGCTCGTGGCATCGCCGGATTATCTGGCGCAGCGAGGCAGACCGGCTATCCCGTCGGATCTGTCTGGACATGAGGGTATCCGGA
Source organism: Mesorhizobium sp. M7A.F.Ca.US.010.02.1.1 (assembly GCF_004023085.1). Classification (NCBI taxonomy): domain Bacteria; kingdom Pseudomonadati; phylum Pseudomonadota; class Alphaproteobacteria; order Hyphomicrobiales; family Phyllobacteriaceae; genus Mesorhizobium; species Mesorhizobium sp. M7A.F.Ca.US.010.02.1.1. The sequence continues at coordinate 307,615 of NZ_RZRV01000004.1, forward strand.
TGTCGAACGTGGCGGGGAGTGAAACTCTTGCCTTGCAGGGCGCCGGAGGCGAGCGCCATATGGTGCCTTTCGCGGGGCGCCTGCGTGTCGACCATGGGCTTGCCGCGCGCGAGGCTTTGCTCGCGGGTCGAGGGGTCGCACCGGCTCACCGATGGCTTGTCGACGATCTTTTGGCGGCGGGCCTGCTCGAGACGATACTGGATGATTATTCACTGCCGTCCGCCCCTTTGAACATGCTGATCGTCCCGGAGCGCGCGGGCGTTGCAAGGGTCCGCCTGATGGTCGACTTCCTGGCTGAGCGGATTGCCGGCATCCCGGGGATCGAGAAGTCCAGTCCAAAGCGTTAGCCGCTATCTGCTCTGCCCAGAAGAGTAGCTTGCAGCAGCGTCGACCATCGTTTATCGCCGATGGACGATGAGCGAATCCCTAGCTGAAATAGGTATGCCTGGCTGCGCCCCGGACAGCCGAGCCGTTGCCACCCGGCTGGCAGCACTTTCGCACCCGGCTCGGATCGAAATCCTGAAATACCTGTCCGCAAGCAACTCCTGCTGCTGCCGCGAGGTTGTCGACCGTTTCGATCTGGCGCAGTCCACTGTGTCACAACATTTGAAGATACTGGTCGAAGCCGGGCTGGTCCGGTTCGAACCCGACCGTCAGCGCTCGCGCTACGAGGTCGATCGTGCCGCACTTGCCGATGTTTCCGCGTCGGTGGCCGCGCTCGTCAATTCCTGCTGCTCCGGCCGCTAGACCATGATCCCGAAAAGTGGAGCCCGGTTCTCGGACGAGATCATGGTCAAAAAGACATAAGAAGAAGGCACAAGAAATGGCCGAAAAAACCGTCTCCGACTCCTCGACCTTCAAGACGCTGCTCAATTTGTGGCCCTATATGTGGCCGGCGGATCGCGCCGATCTGAGAGCCCGGGTCACATGGGCGACGCTTCTGTTGGTCGTCGCCAAGCTGACGCTGGTCGCCGGTCCCTATTTTTTCAAATGGGCGACCGACGCGCTGGCCGGCGACGCCAAATCGGTGCCGCCGCTGCCGAGTTTTCTGCTGGCGCCGGTCATGCTGGTCGTTGCCTACAATGTCGTGCGCCTGGTGCAACTTGGCTTCAATCAATTGCGCGACGCCTTGTTTGCCCGTGTCGGCCAATACGCGGTGCGCCAGCTCGCCTTCCGCACCTTCGTCCACATGCACCAACTGTCGCTGCGCTTCCATCTCGAGCGCCGCACCGGCGGCCTGTCGCGCATCATCGAGCGCGGCACCAAGGGTATCGAGACGATCGTGCGCTTCATCATGCTCAACACGGCGCCGACCATCCTCGAATTCGCGCTGACCACCGGCATCTTCGCCTACACCTATGGCTGGAAATACGTAGTCGTCGTCGCGGTCACCGTCTGGGTCTATGTCTGGTTCACGGTCCGCGCCAGCGACTGGCGCATCTCGATCCGCCGCGACATGAACGACAGCGACACCGATGCCAACACCAAGGCAATCGACTCGTTGCTCAATTACGAGACGGTGAAATATTTCAACAATGAGGGCATGGAAGCCGAGCGCTTCGACCGCTCGATGGCACGCTACGAGGTCGCAGCGACCCGGATCTGGACCTCGCTCGGCTGGCTGAACTTCGGCCAAGGCATCATCTTTGGCCTCGGCACCGTCATCGTCATGTGCATGTCGGCGCTGGAAGTGCAGGCCGGCACGCAGACGGTCGGCGACTTCGTCTTCATCAATGCCATGCTGATGCAGCTGTCGGTGCCGCTCAATTTCATCGGCTTCATCTACCGCGAAATCCGCCAGGGGCTGACCGACATCGAGCAGATGTTCGACCTTCTGGATGTGCCGCAGGAGATCGTCGACAAGCCGGACGCGAAGCCACTTACTGTCAGCGCCGGCAAGGTCGAGTTCCGCGACGTGCATTTTTCCTATGACCCCAACCGCAAGATCCTGAAGGGCATCAGCTTCGAGGTGCCGGCCGGCAAGACCGTGGCCATTGTCGGGCCCTCGGGCGCCGGCAAGTCGACCATCTCGCGGCTTCTGTTCCGCTTCTACGACGTCCAGTCCGGCCAGGTGCTGATCGACGGCCAGGATATCAGGGACGTGACGCAGGAGAGCCTGCGCGGAGCGATCGGCATGGTGCCGCAGGACACCGTACTGTTCAACGACACCATCGCCTACAACATCCGCTATGGCCGCATCGGCGCCAGCGAGGAGGATATGCAGAAGGCCGCCGAACTCGCCCAGATCGGCCCGTTCATCGAGCGATTGCCTGACGGTTACAAGTCGATGGTCGGCGAACGCGGGCTAAAACTTTCGGGCGGCGAGAAGCAGCGCGTGGCGATCGCCCGCACCATCCTGAAGGCGCCGCCGATCCTGATGCTCGACGAAGCGACCTCGGCGCTCGACAGCCACACCGAACAGGAAATCCAGGCCGCGCTCGATCTGGTCAGCCGTGGCCGCACCACCATCGTCATCGCCCACCGCCTGTCGACGGTGATTACCGCTGATGAGATCATCGTGCTGCAGGACGGCCAGATCGCCGAGCGCGGCACCCATGCCGAGCTGATGCGCAAGCATGGCCTCTACGCCTCGATGTGGGACCGCCAGCGCGAGGCGACCGAGGCCGAGGAGCGCCTACGCATCGCCCGCGAGGGCGACGAGCTTGGCGTTGTCGTTCGTCGACGAACGTCGGAGGTGAATTGACACCGTTCCTTCTCCAACGAGGGGAAAAGAGAAAATTTCCGCTTGACCTCAACTTAAGTTGAGATCGTAGGCCGTTCTTGGAGCCCGCCAACTAGCGTGTTTAAAAAACGGAGCAATCGAATGAGCGAGACAAATCAGACTGTTGACGGGGGCAGCGTGTTCAGGGTGGACAAATTCGTCGTCCCGGCCGCCGCTCGCAAGGAGATACTCGCCAAGGTCCGGACGACGCATGAATTGCTGCGCCTGCAACAAGGCTTTGTGCAGGATTTCCTGCTCGAGCAATTCTCGGGCCCAGGCGAATTCAACCTCGTCACCATCGTCGAATGGGAGAGCCAGGCGGCCGTCGACAACGTCGTGCCGATCGTTAAGGCCGCGCACGAGCGCATCGCCTTCAACCCGCAGGAGACGATCGCCCGGCTCGGCGTTCGCGCCGACATCGCCAACTATCAGAGGGTTCCCGGGCTGTAGCAAGGCTGCTACCGCCAGCCGATGCCAGGTGCCGGCGCTTCGACGCTGAGCACCTGGCCGGTGCGGGCTTCAGAAGCCTTCGGATTTGGGATCATGGACGGGCAACCTTTTCCGGCGCCTTGAACCGTCGGTGTCCCGAATTCTGCCGACAACGACACCGACCTAGCAAGCGGATCGCGACCCCTGCCGGCGCACCCAATACGGCCTTCCCTATTGTTGCGTTGCGGCGAGGGGGGCTTTCGGCTATTGAGGCCGGACTTGAAACGGAGCCTGTTTATTACCGATGAGCCTTGTCGATACGGTCAAGAACGCGTTCGTACCGATCCATCGCGAGGGCTATCCCTTCATCGCAGCCTTTGGCGCGGCGACGCTTTTCCTCGGTTATTTCTCCTCGATCCTGTTCTGGATCGGTCTGATACTGACGGCCTGGTGCGTCTATTTCTTTCGCGATCCCGAGCGCGTCACGCCGGTCGACGACCGCCTGGTGGTCAGCCCGGCCGACGGCATCATCTCGGCGGTCGGACCCGCCGTGCCACCGCGCGAACTCGGCCTCGGCAATGCCGAGATGACCCGCATCTCGGTGTTCATGAACGTCTTTTCCTGCCATGTGAATCGCGCCCCGGTGCGCGGCCGTATTGCGAAAATCGAGCACCGGCCGGGCAAATTCCTCAATGCCGAACTCGACAAGGCCAGCACCGAGAACGAGCGCAACGGCCTGGTCATCGAGAGCCCCAATGGCACGGTCGCGGCCGTCCAGATCGCCGGCCTGGTGGCGCGCCGCATCGTCTGCTGGGCCCAGGCCGGCGGCTCGATCGGCACTGGCGAGCGTTTCGGCCTGATCCGCTTCGGCTCGCGTGTCGATGTGTTCCTGCCCCTGACCGCGACGCCGCGCGTTGCCGTCGGCCAGACGGCGGTTGGCGGCGAAACCGTGCTGGCCGAATTCGGCGGTGTTGCCGGCACGCCTCTTGTTCGGGTTTCCTGACCGGTGGGCACGCAATACAAAAAGTTCGAGGCTCATGCCAGCGGCGGTCCGCGCATCCGCGAAATCCCGATGCGCATGGTGCTGCCCAATCTGGTCACCGTGCTCGCCATTTGCGCCGGCCTGTCCGGCATCCGCTTCGGCTTCGAAGGCCGCTTCGAGCCGGCGGTGGTGATGGTGCTGCTTGCAGCCTTCCTCGACGGCATCGACGGCCGCTTGGCGCGGATGTTGAAGGCGACCTCCAAATTCGGCGCGCAGATGGATTCGCTGGCCGACATCGTCAATTTCGGCGTGGCGCCGGCTCTGGTGCTCTATGCCTTCCTGCTCGACCGCGCCGGTTCGCCGGGCTGGATCGCGGCACTGCTGTTCGCCATCGCCTGCGGGCTACGCCTCGCCCGTTTCAACGTGCTCGATGACGAGAAGGCGGATCGCCCCATATGGCAGTCCGAATATTTCGTCGGCGTGCCGGCGCCGGCTGGCGCCGTGCTGGTGATGCTGCCGCTTTATCTCTATTTCCTGCGCACAGGTCTGGAGCCCAGTCGTCCAGCAGCCTTCGTCGCCACCGGCTTCACCATCCTGGTCGCTTTCCTGCTGGTCAGCCGGCTGCCTGTCTATTCCGGCAAGAGCCTGAAAATCCCGGGCGACAGGGTGTTGCCGATCATCCTGGGTGTCGTGCTCTACGTACTCCTGCTGATGACCTACCCCTGGTACACGCTGACCGCTTCGGTTGCCGGCTACCTGATCTTCCTACCGTTCAGCGTGCGCGCCTATTCGAAGCGCGCCAAGCTGGAGGGCGAGAAGGTGCCGCCTTCGGATATAGGTTAGAACCTACGCTTTCGTCATCCTAGGGCGAAGCAGGAGCGAAGCGACGTTGCGAAGACCCTGGGATCCATGCCGTGACCTCAGCCAAAAAGCGCAACGGACGAGAACTGGCAATCGCTTGGCGCCGGTCGCCTTCTGAATGGCCGCGCGTGACGTGAATGTCACGGAATGGATCCTAGGGTCTGCGCCGCGTCGCTTCGCTCCTTGCTTCGCCCTAGGATGACGACCGCGAGGTATTTACGCCGCGACGCCGAGCCCCAGCCTGTCGATCGCCAGCTTTCTCGTCGACACATAGTCGGTCTTGCCGGATCCCAGCACCGGGATTTCCTCGACCTTGACGATGTCGTTCGGCACCATCAGTTCGGCAGCACCCGCCTGTTTGCCGAATTTGCGCAATTCGTCGGGATTGGCGTCGTCGGCGGTGGTGACCAGCACGATGCGCTCGCCGCGCCTCTTGTCGGGCACGGCCACAGCCGCGTGGTGCTCTTCCGGCCACAGCGACTGCACCAGCATCTCCACCGCACCCAGCGACACCATCTCGCCGGCGATCTTGGCGAAGCGCTTGGCGCGTCCGCGAATGGTGATGAAGCCTTCGCGGTCGACGGCAACGATGTCGCCGGTGTCGTGCCAGCCGGTCAGCGGCTGCAATTCACCGGGGCGGTCCGCGGTCATGTAGCCCATCATCAGGTTCGGTCCGTCGAGCCACAATTGGCCGGCGTCGGAGATGCCGTCGACCGGCTCGAGCTTCATGCGCATGGCCGGCAGCAGCCGACCCACCGTGCCGTCGCGGCCATGGATTGCGGTGTTGACGGCAACCACGGGTGCCGCCTCCGTCAGCCCGAACCCTTCGATGATTTCGGCTTGGAAGCGTTCGCGGTAGACGCGGCGGGTTCCCGGCTTCACCGCCTCGGCGCCGGCGACGACGAAGCGCAGGCTGGAAAAATCACCGTCCTTGGCGGTGCGCGCATAGTTGGCGAGGAATGTGTCGGTGCCGAACATGATGGTCGGTTTTACCTTGCGCGCAACCTCGGGAATGATCTTGTAGTGCAGCGGCGAGGGGTAGAGGAACAGCTTTACCCCGGTGACCAGCGGCAGGATGGTGCCGCCCGTCAGGCCGAACGAATGGAACACCGGCAGCACGTTGAGCAGGATGTCGGCGGGCGAGATGGTGATCCGCGCCTCGGCCTGCATGGCGTTGGCGTAAAGGTTCTTGTGCGACAGCACGACCGCTTTCGGCGTGCCTTCCGAACCGGAGGTGAACAGGATCACCGCCGGCTTGGCCGCATCCTGCCGCTGCAGCGGCCAGCGCCACAGCAAGGCGGCGGCAAGGTTGTCCAATGTGGTTACGCTTTCCCGCACATCCTCCAGCCAAAGCAGCCTGGCGCCGCCCTTTTCGACCGCCGCGACGATATCGGCAAGGTCGGCCTTCTCGACGAACGCGCGGGACGAAATCACGGTCCTTATCACCGCCGTGCGCACGGCCGCGGTGACGCTCGCCGGCCCGGCCGTATAGTTGATCATCGCCGCCACCCGGCCGGCCGACAGAAGGCCGGTGAGCGACAGCACGACGCCATTGGCGTTGGGCAGCATCACACCGACCGCTTCGCCCGGCGCCGTGACGGCCTCGAAGCGCCTGCCCAGGACGCGGGCGCCGATGAACATCTTGCGGTAGCTCAACGCACCCGAGATGACGTCTTCTATGATCGTGTGCGAAGCGCCGACGCGGTCGGCGGCATCGCGCATGGCCAGGAAAAGGCCACGATCGAGGTTGGTGCCGAAGAGCCGCGCCTCGGCGACACGGTCGAACAGCGCGTTGGTGTTCGAGGCCTGCTCGGGGTTGCGCGCCACCAGTTCGGCGATGGTCATCGGCTCCAGCACGCTGATCGACAGCTGCGGAAACCAGTGTCGTGGCGCCTTGTCCGCGGGCGTCAGCGACACCGGCAGGCTGCGCGCGCCGCCGACGAAGATCGGCACGATTTTGGCATCGGCCTGCATGGCGATGCGGGTGACGGCACGAAACAACCGAAACGTCTTGACGTCGGGCTCGACCGCATCCGGCAGATAGACGGCGAGCCGGCCCTTGCCTTTGAGCACGCGCACCAGCCGGCGGCTGACGAAGACATGTTCGGCGTTGAAGGCGATGGTACGGCCAAGCTCGCGCCAAGGTTCGAGCCACGGCGAGCGCGCCGAGACCTCATCGAGAATATGCAGCGTGTCTTCCGGCAGCAGCGACAGCATCAGCGCCGGCTCGAAGCGCGATTGATGCGAGATGACGTAGATGACTGGAGCCTGCGCCTTGCGGGCGACCCGGATGCGGCTGTCTCCGATCCGGTAGGCGAGCTTGAACGGCACATAGAGCAGCGCCTGGGTGAAGCGCAGGCCGAGGCGGAATTTTTCCGCCACGCCGATCAGCAGCCAGGCCAGAACAAGACCCGCAAGCAGCGCCAGTGTCAGGATCATGCCGCGTCTCTCCCAACGTTTTTTAGCATCTCGGCTCTTTGCGGCCGTGTCGGCCAGAACCTAGACGATGTGGGAGCAAGGTCAATGCGGAGCTTTTGCTTCCCTTGGTGCGGGAAGCTGCTTCTCACGCCGCCTGCAGCCGTCCACTGATGAAACGAAATTCCTGCGTCTTGCCGCCATAGCCATAAGCGGCTGCCGGCACTTCATGCACGAAGGCGTAGCTCTCCTCATGCACGCCGCCCAGCAGACGGCCGAAGGCTGCGAAGATCGCCTTCAGATAGGCCTCCAGTTCAAGCTTGGTATTGGTGCCGTCGACCACCTTGATATCAAGCCAGAACGTGTTGGTGCCGTGCTCGGCCAGCGACTTGCCGCCGGCGAACCAGTGCTGCGGATCGACGTAGGACACGGCAACTGCCGTGATCGTCGGGTCCTTGCGCAGCTGCGTCGCGGTGATTTCGGTGGCCTCCTTTGCGATGCGAGCGGAAAGAGCCGCGTCAGGTTTGCCGGTGACGCTGATGTTGATGATGGGCATTTTTCTTCTCCTTGGTGCGAGCGGCCTCTGATCGCCGTTGGAGGACCATGTCATTATCATTGAAACAAAAAAATCGAATTGTTTTTAAGAGATGATTTGATATTATCAAATTGTGGAAACACTCGATCCCGATCTGCTCAGGACCTTCCTCGCTTTCGTCGACAGTGGATCACTGGCACAAGCGGCGTCACACGTCGGCCGCTCACCCTCGGCGGTGACCGCTCAAATGCAGCGCTTGCAGGAAATCGTCGGCGAGCCGCTGCTGGCGCCGCAAGGCCGGGGGCGCGGCCTGACGCCGGCGGGTGAGGACCTCGTCGGCCATGCCAGGCGGATCCTTGCCGCCCATCGCGAGGCTTGGCTGGCGCTTAAGGGCGCGCGCGCTGCCGGACGCGTCGCCATCGGCACGACACAGGATTTCGCCGACAGCGGCCTGCCGGATCTGCTGCGTGCCTTCGCCGGCAGCCATCCGCGCGTCAGGATCGAACTGCGGGTCGGCCGTTCCGCCGAACTGGCGCAGGCGCTGCAGTCTGGCGGCCTCGATCTGGCGATCGTCATGCGCCAGGCAGCAGCGCCGGACGAAGTCGGTGTGCTGCGCGAGCCGATGATATGGCTATGCTCACAAAAGGGGCTGGCCACGCGGCAGGAGGAACTGCCGCTGGCGCTGCTCGACCCATATTGCGGTTTTCGCGAAGCAGCACTTGCCGCACTCGATGCTGCCGGCCGCCGCTATCATATTGCTGCCGGCAGCGCCAGCCTGGCCGGCCTGCGCACGGCGGTGAACGCCGGTGTCGCGCTGACGCTGCGAACGGCCCGCTTTGCCCATTCCGGCATTGTCGAGGCACCGCGCGAGCTTGGCCTGCCACAGGTTCCAATGGCTGAGTTCGCCATCCGGCTGCGCGCTGGCGCCGACGGTCCGGCGGGCGATCTGGCGGCCCTGCTCGGCGGTAACCTTGCCCTGTCGGGCGGTTGAATGAAGAAAAAGCCGACCTTACGGTCGGCTTGGGGGCAAAGAAAAAGCCGACCTTACGGTCGGCTTGGAGTAGGACGGGCCGAGGGGTTTGGGGGGACTTGGGGATGGCCCGTCGCAGCAATAATGCCTGACCCGGATGATGGTTCCGTGACCGCGTCACTTTTTTAAGAAATATTTGATGCTAAGCGTTGCGAGCGGGCCATCAGCCAATCCCGCCCCGCATGGGCAAACACCGCACACAACACGATGACGCCGCCGATCATGCTGGCGGCTGGGGCAATCTCGCCCAGGAACAGGAAGGCAAACAGGATCGCGAACGGCACTTCGGCCGAGCCGAGCAGCCCGGATTCGGCCGGCGGGATGAGCCGCGCGCCCTCCGTCCACAGGATCGAGGAGAGTGCGAAGGACGCGCCGAAAGTGGCGAGCAGAACGGCGTCCCTTGGCGAAACCGCCAGCGGATCGGCGACGAACCAGCCGAGCACGAACAACAGGAAAGCCGAAACCGCACCGGCCCACACCACGGGCGTGTCGCGGAAGGCGCGCACCATGATCATGTAGAGGCCGCTGCCGATGGTCATCAGCAGTGCCAGTCCGTCGCCGAACAGATTGCCGGTGCCGAAGCCGGACCAGACCATGATCGCCACGCCGCACAGTGACACGGCGGCGGCGACCATCGTCTGCAACCGGAAGGGTTCGCGCGTCAGAACCCAGGCCAGCAGCGCGGTGACGAAAGGTGCTGTGGCATAGATGACGGCGACATTGGCAACGAAGGTGAACTTGAATGCCGATATGAAAGCGATGCTGGCGAGAGCCCCTTCCACCGCCAGCAGCCAGCCGCGCCAGCCAAGCCGCAGGCTATCACGCCCGCCGGAGCGGTGGCGCCGCCACAGCACATAGAGGCTGACCAGGATCGAGCCGACGAAGCCGCGCCAGCAGATGATGGTCAGCGGGTCGGCATGGATCGACTTGGTCAGAACGCCGGTCAGGCCAAACACAGCCGCCGAGGACGACACCAGGATGATGCCGAGCGTACGCTCCGCGGCGGTGTCGATGGTAGCTGCAATCTCAGTCATGCGGCCAGCCTACGCCGCTTGGTCCTGACATCGTAATGTCAGCAATGATGGTGATCCACATCATAGGCGTTTGCGAAAATGCTCGGTGCCGACGATCAGCAGGCCGGCGGCGACGATCAGGGCGGCACCCAGGAAGACTTCGCGGCGCGGCACGTCGCCCCAGATCGCAAAGCCGAGCGCGAACGCCCACAACAGCGAGGTGTATTCCAGCGGTGCCAGCACCGAGGCCGGTGTGCGCTTCATGCCCTCGAAGAGAAGATACTGCGCCAGGCCGCCGAGTGCGCCGACGCTGGCAAGGAGCAGCAACTGAGCCCCGTCCGGTGTCCGCCACCACAACAACGCCGGTACCGCCGAAAACAGCAGGAAATAGAAATTGTTGAGCAGGAGTTGGATCATCGAGCGCTCGGCAAGGGCGGTTTTGCGCAAGAGTACGATGGCGATGCCCCACAAGAAGGCGGCCGCCAGCACCAGCAGCACCGGCACGGACAGGCCGAGATGAGTCGGATCGCAAGCGATGAACACGCCGGCAAAGCCGATCAGCACCGCCAGCCAGCGCAGCATCGGCACTTTTTCGCCGAGCAGGAACACCGAAAGCACGGTGACAATGATTGGGGCCGCGTAATAGACGGTGGTCAGTTCGGCGAGCTGCAGGCTGCGCGCCGCGTTGTAGTAGCAGAGCCACGCAGCAAGCGTGAAGGCACTGCGCACCAGCATCGGCCGCACGATCGGCGAGCGCATCGTGTCAGCAAACAACTGTCGTCCGCCGATCGCCGCGCACGCACCCAGAATGGTGATGCTGCGGAAGAACATGATCTGCCAGACGCTCATGCCGACGACCAACAGCTTGATCGAAGCATCCTGTGTCGAAAACAGCAGATAGGCCGCACCGGTCAGCAGGATGCCTGCAAGAACCCGCTCGCGTGTTTCGAGAATGGCGATATCGGCCATAAGGCGCGTGGGACCAAAATTGCCGGAGCGGCAGAAATGCTGTGAGGAGCGACACAAGGGAACTGTGAATTCAGCTCCCTTGGCACCAAGCTATACGGGCGAAAACCGCTGCGGCGCTACGCCAGCCCGGTGCTTATGTTGGGGCAGGGGTCCATGGCGAGTTGCACTGTCGCCAAGCCTATTGCGTCGCCTGGTAAAGCTCCGAAGCGGCCTCTTTCAGGGCGCGCCGACCATCGGATCGGAAATACATCATGTGCCCGCCCTCGACGACATCGAGACGGATAGGCTTGGCATTGGCGAGCGACGGGATCTGGTTCACCAGGTAGCGCGAGGCGAGGTAAGGCGTGACCAGGTCGGTGTAGCCGTTGACGATCACGACGCCGAGCGAGGGGTTCAGCGAGCGTGCTCGCTGCAGATCGTCCATTACCCCGGCATAGCCTTGCCGTGACGCGCTGGTCCCGTAGTCCCAATTATGGCTGATTTCGCCATTGAGCAGCCGATAGCTGACATCGGTGCGGAAATGCAGTTCGTCGCTGATATAGCCGACGAACGCCGACGTCAGCGCCGGCACGCTGCGGTCGAGCACCGGATCCGGGCCGGCGATGCGAGCGCTCTCGGGCGCGATGTCGGCCGTGCCGATCGTGGCGTCATAGGGGCTGAGCACCTTGCCGCTGGCGCGGGCGAACTCCCTTGCGAACAGGCCGGTGGGAATGCGGGCGGAGTTCCGCTGCACCAGGTCGAGCGGCAGGCCGGTGATGTCAGCCACGCGTTGACTGGCCAGCCGCCTGCCTTGCTCCAGTCCGCTGGTGAGCGCCGTAAGGTAATCGCCCATCGCATAATGTTCGACGTCTGCCAGCTTCTCCCGCAATGCATCGCCGCTGACGCCTTCGGCGCGCAGGCGCACCGCCGCCAGTGAAGGCAGTTCGAGCGCCCAATGCAGCGGCTCGAATTCGTCGGGCTGCACCAGCGTGAACTCCAGCGCCGGGGAGATCAGCACGATGCCGTTCGGACTGATGCCGATATCTTCCTGCAATGTCCTGGCGAGCAGCGCCGCGCGGAACCCGCCATAGCTTTCACCGGCAAGGAACAGCGGCGAGCCGGTGCGGCCGTTCTGCGAGAGATAGAGCCGGATGAAGGCGCCAATCGAGCTGGCATCCTGGTTGACACCCCAGAAATCGCGCGTGTCCTGCCCCGGTGCCTCGCGGCTATAGCCGGTTCCGACCGGATCGACGAAGACGAGATCGGTCATGTCGAGCCAGCTGTCCGGATTGTCGATCAGTCTTTGCGGTGACGGCAGGAATTCGCCGTCGGCTCCCGTCGCGATTATCCGTGGACCGAGAGCGCCGATATGCAGATAGGCGGACGCTGCTCCAGGGCCGCCGTTGAACACGAAGGTGATCGGCCGCTGCGGGTCTTTGGCCCCGCTTGCCGGCGGCTCCAGCGTGTAGGCGACATAGAAGATCTCCGCCGTGACGTCGCCCTTGCCGGAAAGCAGCGACAGGGTGGCGGCTTTTGCCTGGTAATCCAGCTTTCTTCCGGCCAGCGTGATCGAATGGTTGGTTGTCTGCGGCGGCGGCAGCAGGGACAGAACGCCGCCCGAGGGCGCCGGCCGCTCCGCTGTTTCAGCCAGGACGGGCTGCGCCAGGACGGCGAGCATCGGCAGGATAAGACAGATCAGTTTCAGCTTGACCGGCATGATGGCTCCGCGACAACGACTCCCGCATAGGTATGGCCGAGAGGATCGAAGTCAAAGGAAATGGCTGTTTTGAACTTGCAACGGCTTGCGCTACTGTGGCCCGAATGCAGTCGAACGTTTCCCTCGATCAGTTTGGACACTGGAGCGGCGGTGTGGCGGCTGCGGCCCTGGCCGCGACGCCTGAAGAACTGTCCGCTCGCTTCACAGCGGCGGCGAGCGGGCTGCTTGGCTCCGACCGCGCCTATGTCGGCTTTTACCGTCGCGACATAACATCCCTGACCATCGACGATGCCGGCCCCGATCGCTGGAACCGCGACTACGATGCACGACTGTATCGCCAGGATCCCTTCTTCCAGAGGTTCGCCAGCACAAGGCAGGATTTCCTGTTGCCGCTATCGGCACTCCGCAATGGCGACTTCCAGCGTACTCCCTACTATCGCGAATTCTTCGGCCCTTCTGACAGTTTCGACGAGATCACCGGCGTGTTCAATCTCGACGGGCTGACCGCTGGCTATGTCACTTTTCTCAGGCGAAACGGGGCAGAACCGTTTGGCGAGCAGGATCTGGCAACGGCTTGCGCGGCAAGCAGCGCGACAAGGCTCATTTTGGAAAGATTGCTTCATCTGTGCCGCTTCCGGCACAAGGGCGCCGCAATCGGTGACGCTCGCTCGCGGCTGAGCAGGCGCGAGGCCGAAATTGCGCGGCACCTGGTCGATGGTGGCAACGCCAAGACCATCTCGCGAAGTCTCGCCGTCTCGCCCGGCACCGTCCGCAACCACATCAAGCAGATCTACCGCAAGCTCGGCGTGCACTCCCAGGTCGAGCTGCTGGCGACCCTCCGCGACGTCGCTTGAGCCTGACGGCTTCCGCCGGCTCTATTGTCCCGTCACGATGCGCGTCCACATGCGGTTTTGCGATCGCAGCCACTTTGGGTCGTTGTTGTCCACCACGAACAGCTTGGCCTTTACGGCATCAGCCGGAAAGACGCCGGGGTCGCTGGCTATGGCCTTGTCCATCAGCGGCAGGGACTCGGGTATCGCATTGGCGTAGGAGACATAGCTGGAATTGGCCGCGGCGATATCGGGCCGCAGATTGAAGTTGATCCAGGCCTGGGCGTTGTCGGGATGCGGCGCATCTTTCGGCACCGCCATCGTATCGAAGTTGATGAGCGTGCCTTCTCTGGGGATGGCATAGGCGATCTCCAGCTTCTTCACGGATTCCGCCGCACGGGTCCTTGCCTGGAGTATGTCGCCCGACCAGCCCAACACCAAACAGATGTCGCCGTTGGCGAGGTCGTTGATGTATTTCGACGAATGGAAATAGCGAATGTAGGGCCGCACCTTGCCCAGCAGGTCCTCGACCTTGGCGAGGTCGTCGGGACTGGTCGATTTGGGGTCGATGTGAAGGTAGTTCATCGCCATCGGGATGACTTCAGCCGGCGCATCGATGATAGCCACGCCGCAATCGGAGAGTTTTTTGACCACGTCCACGTCGAAGACCATGGCGAAGGAATCCGTCGGCGCGTCCGGCAGCCTCTGCTTCACCGCGGCGACGTTGTAGCCAATGCCGTCGGTGACGGCCATATAGGGCACGGCATGCAGGTTCTGCGGGTCGGCGCCCGCGATCAGCGCCAGGGCCTGCGGATCGATCTTCGAATGGTTGGCAAGCTTCGATTTGTCGAGTTCCAGGAACGCCCCCGCCTTCACCTGGTTCTTCAGGAACGGATAGGCTGAGGGGTAGACCACGTCATATCCCGAGCCGCCGGTGAGCAGCTTGGTTTCAAGCACCTCGTTGCCGTCATAGACATCGTAGCGAACCTTGATGCCCGTCTCCTTCTCGAATTTCTCGGCCGTGTCCTGCGCGATGTAGTCGGACCAGTTGTAGACGTTGACGATCTTTTCCTCGTCAGCCGAAGCCGCATTTGCGCAGATGCCGCAGGCAAGCAGGGTTGAGAAGATCAGAGCGCGCATAAATGTCCTCCGTTTTCGCTATCTGTTTTGGGCATGCCCCGTCCCTCAACGCCGTTGCGGGGCATAGACTGGCAAGGTGATGCAGGCGACATTGCCGCCACCCAGCAGGATCTCGCGTGAGTTTTCGATGGCGACTATCTTGTGGTCGGGAAACAGCTCGGCCAGCGTCTGCTTGGCCGTCACATCGAGATCGCAGCCGAACTGCGGTACCACCACGACGCTGTTGCCCGGATAGTAGTTGATATAGCTCGCCGCGATCCGGTTTCCAGCCGGTCGCGCCCAGGTCGAATCCAGCCGGTCCACGCTGTCGCTTTCTTCCGGCGTCATCTCGATCGGCAAGGGGTGGGGCAGCCGATGAACTTTCAGCGCGCGGCCACGCGCATCGCGGGCCGAACGCAGCACCTCTTCGGCTTCTCGCACAATCTCGTATTGCGGGTCCTCCCGGTTGTCGGTCCAGCTCAGCACGACCACGCCGGGGCGCACGAAGCAGCAGACGTCGTCGACATGGCCGTCGGTCTCGTCGAAAGCGAGGCCGCGTGGCAGCCAGATGACGGTATCGACACCGAGATAGTCGCCGAGCTGGCGTTCCACTTCGGCCTTGCCGAGATGGGCGTTGCGATTTCGGTTGAGGAGGCATTGCTCCGTCGTGATGAGGGTGCCCTGGCCGTCGCACTGCAATCCGCCGCCCTCGGCGATCAGCGGTGCGCGGTAGCGATCCATGTTCTCGATTTCGAGCACTTTCTGCGCCGCCAGGTCGTCCAGGTCCCATGGCGAATAGAGGCCGCCGTCGAAACCGCCATAGGCGTTGAAGATCCAATCGACGCCACGCACGTCGCCTTGATCGTTGACGACGAAATTGGGGCCGCTGTCGCGCAGCCAGGAATCGTTGGTGGACATTTCCACGACGCGCACATGGCCGGGCAATCGCGCTCGGGCATTCTGCCACTGGCGAGCAGAGGCCGCCACCGTCACCGGCTCGCTTTGCGCGATCGCCCCGGCGACATCCGCGAACAGCTTTTGCGCGGGCTTGGCGCCGAGGCGCCAGGTGTCCGGTCGCTCCGGCCAGATCATCCAGCAGCCTGATTTGGGTTCGAATTCGCCGGGCGCGCGAAACCCATCCTGTTTCGGCCTTGTCGAGAGGGTACGGGGCATCTTGGGACCGCCGGGAAATGGAGTGATGACTTGCCCGGATCAGACGTTTTGGGACCTTGTCCGTCAATGTCCCATTTGGGATATCGGTGTTGGCGGCTGTCTCCTGTTGCGGAACGGCATTGCCTTCCCACGGTGATCGGCGCAAATCTCGACCGGACGGCGTATGCCGGTGACGCAAGCAGTCGACGAAAGGGGAAAGCGGATGGATGCGACCGAACTGAAGGCCATGCAGGCGCCGCTGAAGCAGGCCTATCGTGACGATGCTTCGCAGGCCCTGATCACGCTTCGCGCCAAGGGCTCGATCGACGACCAGTCGGTTGCCTGCAAGGTGGAGACGGGCAGGGCGCTCGCCATCGCCGGACTGCATCCGGCAACAGGCGGCTCAGGGCTTGAGCTCTGCTCGGGCGACATGCTGCTGGAGGCCTTGGTGGCTTGCGCCGGGGTGACGCTGAAGGCGGTGGCGACGGCGCTCGAGTTCAAGCTCGGCGCCGCCACGGTGGAAGCCGAAGGCGATCTCGATTTTCGCGGCACGCTCGGTGTCGCCAAGGATGCGCCGGTCGGCTTTCGCGCCATCCGGCTCAATTTCAACCTCGACACCGATGAGCCGCAGGAGCGGATAGACTCGCTGCTGAAGCTGACCGAGCGTTATTGCGTGGTATTCCAGACCATCAGCCAGAAGCCGGAGCTGACGGTGAGCGCGCGCCGCTGACGCTTACTGCGCTGACGGTTCTTCGGCGTCGCCCTCGTCAGTGAAGGGCGAGGCGCTCGGCACGCATTGCACCGACCAGCCGGCCGGTGTCGGCTGCTTCTGATATTCGGTGATGGCGGCGGTGCACTGTTCGCGTTTGTCGAAGGTGCTGGGCAGCACGACCATGCCGCCTTGCGGGCCGGCGATTACCAGATACCAGACCAACGCTGCTGCGGTCGTAGCCATGGGGATTTCCTCATTCTGCCAGTGGGCGCTTGTTGTGGGAGTCGCTGTGATCCTTACCAACTCCACGGAAATGACGAAAGCATGACGGCGGCGCAGCCTTCCATCGTCACATCACAGCCGCGTGATGTGACGGGGGTTTCGCAGCCCGATTTCGAAGCGAAATCGGCTCAGTTGGTGGCAAAACAATAGAACAAGCCGTCGCCCCCGGTGCCCTTGAGCGCCTCCTGGCTGCAGCCGCCGCGCGAAGCGTGCGAGGAATTCCAGGATTTGGCCGCTGCCGAATCGTCGAGGCCGGCGCGGTCATGATGGCCCATCATAGCGGCGCCTTCCGCCCCGCTCATCGTCCAGTCGCCGCAGGTCTGGTCGGCGATCTTGGTGCCGTCGGGCTTGGAGCCGGTCAGCACGTCGTGGCGGTTGGGCGTGTCGCCGCGGCCGTTGACCGCTTCGCCTTTCTCGTTGAGCGCTGTCTGCTTGGTGATGCCGTTGGCATCGCTGTGCAACGAGGCGACATCGTCGGCGATCTTGATGCCCTTTGCGTTTACCCATGGCCCCTTGCCGATGCGGTCGCGGGCGTCGGTGTCGCTGGTCGACAGATAGGCGGCCCAACTTTTGCCGGTGACGCCAGCGGCTTCCGCCAGCGACGCGCAATGCGCGTCGGCGCCTTTGAGGCCGCCGAGGTCGGCACCCTTGCCGGAACCGACACTGGTAACGAAGAAGCTCATCTTGGCATCTTGCGAGTAAGCGGCGCCCGCGGCTGCGATCAGGGTGGCGGCGGTGGCGAGAAGCAGTCTACGCATGTCGGTCCTCCGGTTGGTCTTCGACGGGTTACATCAGAAGAAACGTTGCCGGAGGCCTGTTTAATCCCTACGCATGTCGCCTAAAAGTGTGCAGCGGTTTTTGGGAAACCGACATGCGTCAAAAAGGCTCTAGTTTTATTCCGGCTGGCGATAGGCGACGAAGCGATTGTGCTTGGCTTGAAAGATCAATCCGGTCTCTTTCAGGGCCGGGCTCGCCAGCGGCACGATACGTTTGGCGATTTCGGACGGGTGCGGCAACGTCTCGGGATCCTCGCCCGGCACCGCCTGGGCACGCATGGCGGTGCGGGTGGCGCCGGGGTCGGCGGCGTTGACCCGGAGCGGCAGGCTCTGCGTCTCATGCGCCCAGGAGCGCATCATCGTCTCCACCGCGGCCTTGGAGGCCGCGTAGGGCGCCCAGAAGGCACGCGCCGAGTGCGCTGCGTTGGAAGACAGGATGATCGCTCGTCCCGCATCGGAGAGCCGCAGCAGAGGGTCGACGGAGCGGATCAGCCGCCAGGTCGAGGTGACGTTGATGGTCATCACCTTCTCGAAGGTTTTTGCTTCGACATGACCGATCGGCGAAATGACGCCGAGAACGCCGGCATTGGCGACGAGAATGTCGAGCTTGCCCCAGCGTTCGTGAATGGCGCCGCCCAGGCGGTCGATGCCGGCCATGTCAGCGAGGTCGAGCGGCACCAGTGTCGCCTGGCCGCCGGCCGCCTTGATCTGGTCGTCGAGCTCTTCCAGTCCTCCGACAGTGCGCGCCACCGCAATGACATGCGCGCCGGCGGCAGCCAATTCCTTGGCAATGAAATAGCCGATACCGCGCGAGGCGCCGGTGACGACCGCAACGCGGCCGGAAAGGTCGAGGGTCATGCGATGGATTCCGGGAATTTGACTAACGCTGATGACGGTCCGGCCTACGTCCCGCTCGTCGCCAGCAGCGACAGCGTGCGCACATTGTCGTGGCCTTCGAAGTCGAGCAGGCGGGTTGGATACTGGCCGGTGAAGCAGGCATCGCAGAATTGCGGCTGGTCGTTGTCGCGGCTGGCCTCGCCGACCGCGCGGTAGAGCCCGTCAATGGTGAGGAAGCCTAGCGAATCGACGCGAATGAACTCGGCCATCTCCTCGATTGACATGCGCGATGCCAGGAGCTTCGATTTCTCCGGCGTGTCGACACCGTAGAAGCAGGATGCGCGTGTCGGCGGTGAGGCGATGCGCATATGCACCTCCTTGGCACCGGCGTCGCGCACCATCTGCACGATCTTCTGGCTGGTGGTGCCGCGCACGATACTGTCGTCGACCAGCACCACGCGCTTGCCCTCGATCATGCGGCGGTTGGCATTGTGCTTCAGCTTGACGCCCATGTGGCGGATCGAATCGCCCGGCTGGATGAAGGTGCGGCCGACATAATGATTGCGGATGATGCCGAGCTCAAAGGGAATGCCGGCCGCCTGGCTAAAGCCGATCGCCGCCGGCGTGCCCGAATCCGGCACCGGCACGACGATGTCGGCCTCGACCGGGCTTTCGACCGCCAGCTCGGCGCCGATGCGCTTGCGCACCTCATAGACGTTACGGCCTTCGACCGAGGAATCCGGCCGCGCGAAATAGACATATTCGAAGATGCAGAAGCGGGTCTTCTGCGGTTCGAAGGGGAACAGGCTTTCAATACCCTTGGACGTGACGACGACCATCTCGCCGGGCTTCAGGTCGCGAACGAAACGCGCGCCGATGATGTCGAGCGCGCAGGTTTCGGAGGCCAGGATCCAGGCGCCGTCGAGATCGCCGAGCACCAGCGGCCGGATGCCTAGCGGATCGCGGCAGCCGATCATCTTCTTGGCCGTCATCGCCACCAGCGAGAAGGCGCCCTCGACCTGCCGCACCGCATCGATGAAACGCGAGTTCAGGTCGCGTTCCTTGCTGGTGGCGACGAGGTGCAAAAGCGTCTCGGTATCGGAGGTGGAGGAGAAGATCGCGCCTTGCTTCTGCAGCGCGCGCTGCACGGTCATGGCGTTGGTCAGATTGCCGTTGTGGGCGACGGCGAAGCCGCCATCGGCCAATTCGGCGAAAAAGGGCTGGATGTTGCGCATGCCGGCGCCGCCCGTGGTGGCGTAGCGCGTATGGCCAATGGCGCGGTTGCCTTGCAGGCTGTCGATGACGCGCTGCTTGGTGAAGGTGTCGCCGATCAGGCCGACATGGCGTTCGACATGGAACTGGCTGCCGTCATAAGAAACGATGCCGGCCGCTTCCTGGCCACGATGCTGCAGCGCATGCAGGCCCAGTGTGACGATGGCTGCCGCGTCCTGCCGGCCGAAAATGCCGAACACACCGCATTCGTCGTGGAAATGGTCGTCGGCCTCGGCGGAAAGCACGTCGTCTGCGTCTGCCATCTTAAGCTCCGCTAAAATCGCCATATAATGCGGGTTCGCGCCGAAAGCAACGCGGGCCGTGCGATCGTTCACACCATCGTCAGATCCTGACGCCGTTTTCGGCGTCAGTTTGCCGGTGCCGGAGCGGCCGGGGCGTTGTTCGCCGGTGGTGTTGCGTCATTGTCGTCAGGCGCCGGCGTGTTGGCATCGTCGCCGCCCGCCGGAGCATCCGCGGCCGGTGCGTCCGGAGCCGCTGGCGTCTCGGCGGCCGGTTGATTCGGATTAAGTTTCTTGAGAATGGCGTTTTCCGGATCCTCGGGCAGCAGGCTTTCGAGCTTGGCGCCGATCTGCTCGAGCAGCGGCCGCGACTTGGCCTCCGTGACCCAGGCCGGTGCCTTGGCGCCAGCCAGCCAGTTGAAGAACAGCAGTGCGACGGCAACGACCAGGATGCCGCGCGCGGCGCCGTAGAGGAAACCCAGCGTACGGTCGAGCGCGCCGATCCTGGAATCGATGATCCAGTCGGCGAGCTTCATGGTGATGACCGAGACGACGATCAGCGCGACGATGAAGACGACGCCGGCCGCGGCCGCCATGGCGACCTTTTCATTCTCGATGTAGGGCGCGAGGTAAGGCACAACCGGCTTGTAGAAGAAGAACGCCGCCGCTGCCGCCGCTGCCCAGGAGACGACGGACAGGACTTCGCGCGAGAAGCCGCGAACCATGGCGAGCATCGCCGAGACCAGCGTGAAGCCGACGAGAATTCCGTCAAGCAGCGTAATCGGCATGTCTTTCGCCCCACTCCATGAGCCGCATTATAGCGCGGAGCATCGGGCTCTGGGTCCGATGCTCTAATCTTCTTCGTCCACGCGGCTTCGGCGTGAGCCGGCTATGCGTGCCACGAGGTCGGCAAGCTCGGTCGGCTGGAAAGAACCGGCCCCGATCCCCCCGGCTAGTTCCCCGCTGCCCGAGGGCAGAACCGCGCTTCCAAAACCCAGCTTTTCGGCTTCCTTGAGGCGCTGTTGCGCATGCGCAACCGGCCTCACGGCGCCCGAAAGGCTGATTTCGCCGAAATAGACGCAATCGGCGGGAAGGGCAAGACCGGTGAGCGAGGAAACCAGGGCGGCCGCCACTGCCAGATCGGCCGCGGGCTCCGAAATCCGGTAGCCTCCGGCGACATTGAGATAGACATCGTGAGTGCCGAAGCGCACGCCGCAATGGGCTTCGAGAACCGCCAGGATCATCGACAGCCGGGCGCCGTCCCAGCCGACGACGGCGCGGCGCGGCGTGCCGAGCGAGGAGGGTGCGACCAGTGCCTGGATCTCGACCAGCACCGGCCTTGTCCCCTCCATGCCGGCGAAAACCGCAGCACCCGGCGATTTGGCATGGCGTTCGCCAAGGAAAAGCTCGGATGGATTGGCGACCTCACGCAGGCCCTTGTCCGACATTTCGAAGACGCCGATCTCGTCGGTCGGGCCAAAACGGTTCTTCACCGTGCGCAGGATGCGATAGTGATGGCCGCCTTCGCCTTCGAAGTAGAGCACGGCGTCGACCATGTGCTCGACGACGCGCGGCCCGGCGATCTGGCCTTCCTTGGTGACATGGCCGACCAGCACGATCGCCGCCCCTGTGGATTTCGCATAACGGATCATCGCCTGGGCGGCGGCGCGCACCTGTGTGACGGTCCCAGGCGCCGAATCGGCAAGGTCGGTCCACAGCGTCTGGATCGAATCCAGGATGACGAGATCAGGCCGCTTGCCGTCGGCGATCGTCGCCAGGATGTCCTCGACATTGGTCTCGGCGGCAAGTTCCACCGGAGAAGAGGCGACGCCAAGCCGCTGCGCCCGCAGCCTGATCTGCGCGACCGCCTCTTCGCCGGAAACATAGACGATGCGATGGCCTTTTGATGCCAGCGCCGCGGCCGCCTGGGTGAGCAGCGTCGACTTGCCGATGCCGGGGTCGCCGCCGACCAGCAACGCCGAGCCGCGCACGAAACCGCCGCCGGTGGCGCGGTCGAGTTCGCCAATGCCCGAGATGATGCGCGGCGCGTCCTCGATATCGCCGGACAGCGTGGTCAGCACCACCGCGCGGCCCTTGCGGGCATTGCGCGTGTTGGCTGGTCCCGAGCCGATGCCGCCGGACGTGCCTTCCTCGACCAGCGTGTTCCACTCGCCACAGGCATCGCATTTGCCGGCCCAGCGCTGATGCACCGATCCGCAACTCTGGCAGATGAATTGGACGCGTGACTTTGCCATTACGTCGCCGCAGGCTGAAAATTGGGAAAGCGGGGCGTTCCTTCACACCCCCCTCTGTCCTGCCGGACATCTCCCCCGCAAGGGGGGAGATTGGCAGTTTTGACTACAGCACCATCTCTGCCACGTCGGCGATTGGCGAAATCGGTAACGACATCCAATCTCCCCCCTTGCGGGGGAGATGTCCGGCAGGACAGAGGGGGGTGTGACAGAGCGCGACGGTAGGTCAAAAAGCTACTCGAACCTTTCCGGCAGATGATGCTCCTCAGCGAGGTCGGAGAAGCGGGTGAACTCGCCCTGGAAGGCAAGGCTGACGGTGCCGGTCGGGCCATGGCGCTGCTTGGCGATGATCACTTCGGCCTTGCCCTGGACCTCGATCATCTTCGTTTCCCAGGCGAGGTGCTCGGGCGTGCCTTTCTCCGGTTCCTTGTTCTTGATGTAATATTCCTCACGGTACACGAACAGCACGACGTCGGCGTCCTGCTCGATCGAACCCGATTCGCGCAGGTCGGACAGCTGGGGATGCTTGTCGTCGCGGCTTTCGACCTGGCGCGAGAGCTGTGAAAGGGCGATGATCGGCACGCCCAGCTCCTTGCCGAGCGCCTTCAATCCGGTGGTGATCTCGGTGATTTCCTGAACGCGGTTCTGCGACGCCTTGGCGGATGAACCCTGCATCAGCTGGATATAGTCGATGACCATCAGGTCCAGCCCGCGCTGCCGCTTGAGGCGGCGGGCGCGCGCCGCGAGCTGGGCGATCGAGATACCACCCGTCTGGTCGATGTAGAGCGGGCGCTTGTGGTTCTCCTGCGTGTAGGCGACAAGCTTGCCGAAATCGGCTTCCGTCAAATCGCCGCGCCGGATTTTCGACGACGGGATTTCGGTCTGCTCGGAGATGATGCGGGTGGCCAGCTGCTCGGACGACATTTCGAGCGAGAAGAAACCGACGACGCCGCCATTGGCCGCCTTGACCGAACCGTCGGCCTGCTGGGCAGGCTCATAGGCGGCAGCGATGTTGTAGGCGATGTTGGTGGCCAGCGACGTCTTGCCCATGCCTGGGCGGCCGGCGATGATGATCAAATCCGAAGGCTGCAGGCCACCCATGCGGTGATCAAGATCGCGCAGGCCGGTGGCAATGCCGGATAGGTGACCGTCGCGCATGTAAGCCGCACTGGCCATGTCGACGGCATTCTTCAACGCATCGGAAAAGCTCTCGAAGCCGCCATCGTAGCGGCCGTTTTCGGCCAACTCGAACAGGCGGCGTTCGGCGTCCTCGATCTGTTCGCCGGGCGCCATGTCGACCGGCGCGTCATAGGCGATGTTGACCATGTCCTCGCCGACAGTGATCAGCGCGCGGCGTGTGGCAAGGTCATAGATGGCGCGGCCATAGTCGGTGGCGTTGACGACGGTGACGGCCTCGACCGCCAGCCGCACGACATATTGCGCCATCGTCATGTCGCCGACTTTCTCGTCGGCCGGCAGGAAGGTTTTCAGCGTGATCGGCGTCGCCACCTTGCCCATCCGGATGAACTCGGACGCCACCTCGAAGATCTTGCGGTGCAGCGGTTCGTAGAAATGGCTGGCCTTGAGGAAGTCCGAGACGCGGTAGAAGGCGTCGTTGTTGACGAGGATGGCGCCGAGCAGCGCCTGCTCGGCCTCGATGTTGTTGGGCGCTTCACGATAAAGCGGTGTTTCCGCCACGCCGAATTTTCGCGCTGCTTCTGCCATGATGTCCCCGATTTCGATCCCGGCTTCTCGATATCAGAACGTGACAAGTCCATGCTGACTTATCTGCACCAGTGCCTGTCCAATCAGCTTTGATACCCGCGATTCACAGCCGAGTTTTTTCGGTGGAAAGAATCGCAATTGACTCGAATCGAAAGAACGATTGTAGCGCATTCACAGGGAGAACAAAACGGGAAAACAAGAATGGTGCCCTGTGCAGCCATCCCGCTCAAAGCTGACCGAGTCGCCCCTCGATGAACCGGCGTTCCGCCGGTTGCCGGGTCAACTCGATCGCCCGCCGGTAGGAGGTCCTTGCCGCTTCGGTCAAGCCAAGCCTGCGCTGCATGTCTGCTCGCGCCGCGTGCGCCAGATGGTAGCCGTCCAGCCCGCCTTGTCCCATGACCGCCTCGATTGCCGCCAGTCCGGCCTGCGGGCCGTCGCGCATGCCTATGGCCGCGGCGCGGTTGAGTGCCACGACCGGCGAGGGGTCGACGCGGCCGAGCACATCGTAAAGCGCGACGATCTGTACCCAGTCGGTCTCCGCCGTGCCTGCCGCCTCGGCGTGGACGGAAGCAATGGCCGCCTGCAGGATATATGGCCCGATGCGGCGCGAGGCGATCGCCCGACCGATCAGGCCGTCGGCCTCGGCGATCACCGAACGGTCCCACAGCGTGCGGTCCTGATCCTCTAGCAGGACAAGGTCGCCGCTGGCGTCGACCCGCGTCGCGCGCCGCGCCTCGTGCAGCAGCATCAGGGCAAGCAGCCCTTGCGCCTCCGGCTGGTCGAGCAGTTCGACCATCAGCCGGCCGAGCCGGATCGCCTCGGCGCACAGATCGGCCCGCGTCAGGTTCGACCCCTCGGTTGCCGCGTAACCCTCGTTGAAGATCAAGTAGATGACCTGCAGCGCGCTCTCGAGACGCACCGGCAGGTTGGCGCGGTGGGGCACCTCGTAGGGGATGGCCTCGTCGCGGATCTTCGCCTTGGCCCGCACGATGCGTTGCGCGATGGTTGGCGCCGGCGTCAGATAGGCGCGGGCGATCTCCTCGGTGGTCAAGCCACCCACTTCGCGCAGGGTCAGGGCAATGCGTGCATCCGGCGTGAGCGCCGGATGGCAGCAGACGAAAATGAGCCGCAATTCATCGTCCTGAATGTCTTCCGGCATGGCTGGTTCCGGCGTCGGCTCGGCCAGAGCCGTGAGCTCGGGCAGGGCCCCGGTCAGCCGCGCTTCCCGGCGCCAGCGGTCGATGGTTCTGAAGCGGCCGGCCGAGACCAGCCAGGAATAGGGATTGGCCGGCACACCCTGGCGCGGCCATTGTTCGGCGGCAGCAGTGAAGGCCTCATGCAAGGCCTCCTCCGCCGCGTCGAAACCGCCGAGCAGGCGGATCAAGGTCGCCAGCACGCGCCGCGCCTCGGTGCGGTAGGCCGCCTCCAGGGCGTCGCGCGGGCCGGCGGTGCTCACAGGACCGGCGGCGGCTGGCTAAAGTCGACGACCGGACGGACTTCGATAAAGCCGATCGTCGCCAGCGGATGGCCGCTCGCCACCCGCACCGCTTCATTGAGATCACGGGCTTCGATGACGATGATGCCGCCCAGGATTTCCTTGGTCTCCATGAACGGGCCGTCGACCGAAGACATCTTGCCGTCGCGGACCTGCACGGTCATCGCCTCTTCCGGCAACACCAGGGCTTCGGCGGTTACGAAGTGGCCGCTGGCCCTGAGCACCTCGTCATATCCGGCGCATTCGGCCAGCACGGCGTTGGCTTGCGGGCTGCCGCCGAACAGCGTCTTGGGGTGGTAGTAGATGAGACAGGCATAACGCATGGTGGGTTTCCTTTTCCAGGATTGTCGAAACTAGGGTTCTTGGGATCAGGCGTCGAGGATCAGTGCGAAGCCGCCATGGACCCGGCGCTGGTTGTCGTAGGGCATGGTGTCGGCATACATGCGCGGATCGGCAATCACCTTCTTCCAGGCGTCGTCACGCACCTGCTTCGACGGCCATTCGACCCAGGCATAGACGACAACCTCATCGCCCGTCGCTTTCACGGCGCTGCGGTAATCGGTGATCTCGCCGTCGGGAACATCGTCGCCCCACGCCTCGACGACGCGGGTTGCGCCATGTTCCTTGATCACCGCGGCCTGCTTCGCCGCCACGGCAAGGTAGGCTTGCTTGTTGGCGGCCGGCACCGGCACCAGCGAGCCATCGATATAGCGGTCTTGCCGGTCGTGTTCAGGTCGATGAACGGCGTGAAACCGCCGATGATCATGTGCTTGCCGTCAAAGGGCATGGACGCGCCGATCTCCGCCATGCGCGGGTCGCTCATCATCGTCTGATAGGCAGCGTCCGCCGCCGCCTTGTCCGCGTATTCGTGCCACGAAAAGGTGATGACCTCACCCGGCTTTGCCTTCACGGCTCCCTTGAAGTCGGTGATCTTGCCGCCGGGCACGTCGTCGCCCCATCCCTCGACCATCCGGGTGGTGCCGAACTCCTTCAGCACCGATGCCGCCTTGGCGACATGCTTGCGATAGGCTTCCTTGTTGGCGGCGGGCACCGCGGCGACAAATCCTGCGATATAGCTCATTGCGTCTCTCCTGTTGGCTGATGCCGTTTGACACTCTTGGCGTCTCGAAAGATCCGAGAACGCCAATGGTCGAACGGCACGGCCTGGATTCGACATCGCTCCGAATTTTTCTTCGGAGCGGTTCGAAACGCCACTGCCGCCTATTCGGAACCCAGCCTGTCGCCCCAGTCCAGCCGCCGGGCGAGCTTGAAGTCGGCGCCGTCGCGCTTGGTGAACAAGCGCTCGGCGGCGGTGCCGTCGTCCTGGCAAAGCTTAAGCAGAACCTTGCTGGAGCCGGACTTCGGCGGCGCAAGAACCCGCGCTTGGTGTGATGTGGGTCCGTCGCGAGAAGCCGCGACGTAGATGAACTTCTCGTCTTCCCACGGCACGTCGGCATCCTTGGCCAGCCGATGCAGGCGCGAGCGGGCGACGCGGCGGGAAAAGTGGCACCAGTCGGGCGGGACCAGCGGGCAGGGCGCCTGATGCGCGCAAGGCGCTAGCACATGCGCGCCCGCCTCGATAAGTTGCCGGCGCACGGCAAGGATGCGCTGCCAGCCGGCAGGGGTGCCCGGCTCGACCACAAGCAGCGTGTCGGCGGTGAGTTGCCAGAGGCGGTCGATGAGCTTCGGCAGTGATGCGGGAGCGATTTCATCGAGCACATAGGCGCAAGTGACCAGATCGGCCGACTTGAGGTCGGCAAGGTCGATGGTGGCATCACCCGCCAGCCACCTCGTCTGGGCGGCAATCGCACCGGCGGCAAGTGTCTCGCCGACCTTGCGTACCGCCGCACTGGCTTCGAACAACACAGCCTGTTCGAGATCGGGCCACAGCTCAGTCGTGGCCCAAAGCGCAGTACCAGGACCTGCGCCGACATCGAGCAGGCTCTTGGGTTGGAAGGCGGGCTTGGCATCGCTCAGCGCATCGAGACTGGTGCGGATCGCGGCATAGGTCGCCGGCAGCCGCGTCGCCAGATAGGCTTTCACCGCCAGATCCTCGGCCATGTGCAGACGGCCGTCGCGCAATTCGGCACGATAACGGTCGGACAGCGTTTTTGCCGCTTGTTTGAGTACCGCCAGCGGAACGTTTTCGAGCAAGCGCTCGACACCTTGGCGGAGGGATGCCGGCAACTCCATCTCACGCGCCCCGCGGGACGAGAAGGATCACGGAAGCGCCGGCAATGCAGAGCGCCGCGCCGGCAAAATCCCAGCGGTCGGGGCGCACGTCCTCCACCAGCCACAGCCAGCCAAGCGATGTCGCAATGTAGATGCCGCCATAGGCGGCGTAGGCGCGGCCGGCGGCTGACGTGTCGACCAGCGCCAGCAGGAGGCCGAACAGGGCAAGCGAGCCGAGGCCGGGAAGAAGCCAAAGCGGCGACTTATCCAGCCGCCACCAGGCCCAGAACGAAAAGCAGCCGGCGATCTCGGCCAGAGCGGCGGCGGCATAGAGGACGTAGGTCATGAAAAAGGTCCCGCGACGGTGAACTGACCCCATAAAGTTGGACGGTTCATTGAGTTGGTAGGTTTAAGGGCTGGTTCCTGTATTGCACAGGGGCCAGCCCTTTCAGTTTCAGTTTGATGCGGCGGTGGTTGTAATAGTCAATGTAGTCCGTGATGGCGTCGTCCAGGCTTTGAACGGTGTCGAAGGTTCCGGGATGGAAGAGCTCGGATTTGAGGATGGCAAAGAAGCTCTCCATTGGGGCGTTGTCGAGGCAATTGCCTTTGCGTGACATGCTCTGTTGGAGGCCTCTGGCTTCCAGCCTGCGTTGGAATGCCGACATCTGATACTGCCATCCCTGA